>NZ_JBFODD010000055.1:0-118603 GCF_040908115.1 Aeromonas sp. R7-1
ATCAAAAATTGTTTTTGATGCTCGATGCTGTGAGTGCCCACACAGATTGCTTGATTCAAATTGTTAAAGAGCGTCACGCTTATCGCGTTGAGGAGGCGCATCTTACGCTCCTCACTTCGAAAGTCAAGCGGTTGTTTTCGCTTTTCTTTCGGCGCCCACTTCGCAAGAAAGCTGGCTCATCAGGTTGGCGTAGTCCGCCGTGCTGGTAGGGGCGCATTATAGGGAGGCCGGTTACGATGACAAGGGATTTTTTGAAGAAAGTCACGGAAACTTCAAATTATCCAGTTAGAAACAACTTACCCAGTGTATATATACAATGTTATCCACAAGCTGATGATTTCAGCCCTCTTTTATTGGCATTTATCAGGATCTTCCTGGCTGAAGGAATGCCATACTGAAGCGGATAATTTGCCTCAAGTGGTCCATGGTAGCGTCTGGTCGTAAAGCTGGTTACCATGAAGGTGAATAGAGTGTTGCACCTTTTTTGCTTTCATTTACAAAAGGTCTTTAAAGATGAATTTATCCAAGTTTCCCGTTTATGTGCAGGCAGCAGTTCTTGCTCTGGTATTGGCGCTGCTCGGCTATCTGGTTGCCCAGGCCCTGCAGTTCTCTCTGAAAGTCGAAGTCATTTTTGCCGCCGGTCTGGCCATTGGCGGTTTCGTGGTACCGCTCTTCCTGAACCGTGCGCCTGCCACCTCCCTCGAACAGGCGACCAGCCAGGAGACCTGTACCTTATATGTAGGCAACCTGCCCTATCGCGCCAACGAGATTGCGGTGCGCGAACTCTTTGCCGAGCAAGGTCAGGTACTGTCAGTTCGTCTGATGAAGGACAAGGCCACCGGCAAACGCAGGGGCTTCGGGTTTGTGGAGATGCCTGTCGCCGATGCGGCCAAGGCCATCGCCGCGCTCAATGACAAGGAGTATCAGCAGCGCACCCTGAAAGTGCGTGAAGCAAATGACAAGCGGGACCGGGATGAGAAGGACGTCAACGACGTCGACGCCTGATATTCAGTACACCACTTCTTCGAGTGACGACAGCCCCCAAGCTTGCAAGGGGGCTGTCAGTTTCTGGGCCCCAGCATCCAGTCGCGTGCAGTAGGCACGTCCCGTCCCCTCGCCAGGTGCCTGGACCGGCAGTGTCGCCAGCAGATGCGCCACCCGCCTTGCCACGGCAAGACCCGAATCGACCAGTTGGCATTCCGGCATCAGCTGTTTGATCTCTTCGTTGAGCAAGGGGAAGTGGGTACATCCCAGTACCAGGGTATCCGGCCTCTCCTCCCCTTCCATCCAGTCTGCGAGCACCTCTCTGAGCAGGGCCATATTGACCGGCAACCCCGCCAGCTTGCGCTCGGCTTCGATAACCAGTTCGGTGGCCCCCTTCAGCAGCACATGCTTGCCCGGGGCGAACTGGGCGATGAGTTCATGGGTATAGTCACGGCTGACGGTGCCGGGCGTTGCCAGCAGACCGATGTAGCCGTTACGGGTCAGGGCGGCGGCAGGCTTGATCGCGGGGACCACGCCGACCACGGGAATGCTGAGTGCGGTACGCAGGGATGGCAGGGCAATGGTGCTGGCGGTATTGCAGGCGATCACCACCAGATCGATGGCGTGCTCGGCCACCATGTGGCTGACCAGTCCGGTACAAGCCTCGATGAGGGCAGCCTCACTCAGCTCGCCATAGGGAAAGTGGGCATTGTCGAAACTGTAGAAATAGTTGTGCTCCGGCAGAGCGCGACGGATCTCCCCATAGACAGTCAGACCGCCCATACCGGAGTCGAACACGAGAATATTGGCCACCTGAGCTCCCCCTTGAATGCGAGGCCGCGATCATACTCCCGCCCGGCGCCAATAGAAAAGGCCCTGCCAATGGCAGGGCCCCTGATTTTTCAGATCCAGACAAGGGGATCAGAGTGCGTAGTCCACCGTCACATAGTAGGCACGCTCGTCAGCCGGGTAACCCACCGAGGTCTGGTATTCCTTGTCCAGCAGGTTGCTGATCTTGCCGGAGACCTTCCAGGACGGTGCAACCTGATAGCCCACCGCCAGGTTCCACACGCTGTAGCCGCCCAGCTGGGTGGTATTGGCCGCGTCACCATAACGCTCACCCTGGTAGATCCAGCTCAGGGAGCCATCGAACTGCTGCCACTGCGCCTGGCTCACCCACTTGGCCCCCTTGCGGGAGATCAGCTGCAACTGCTTGTCGGTGACCTTGTCCTTGGGATCCTTGTATTCGGCGGAAACGCGATGGCTCAGCCAGCCGGTCTCGAACTCCCCTTCCAGCTCAACCCCTTCAATCCGCGCCTTGCCGACGTTTTGCGGCGTCCACATTCCCTGGCTGTCCGGTGCCCACTGGATCATCTGCTCGAAGTCGTTGCGATAACCGGTCAAGCGCCACTCCACACCTGCGGTCTGTCCGTCCAACATCAACTCGTGGCTTTTCGACTCTTCCGGCTTCAGATCAGGATTGCCGGACCCCGGGTAGTAGAGATCGTTGAAGGAGGGGGCACGGAAACCGGTGCCGTAACGGGCACTGAGGCGATAATCCTCAACGAAGCGCCAGCCAGCGCCGGTTTGCCAGGTGTTGTGACGTCCGAACTGCTCGTTGTCATCGCTGCGACCGCTCAGCTCGGCCTGCCAGACCTGGTTGTCAAACTGGGCCAGGGCATAGAGCCCGGTGTTGTCACGCTCATCGGCGTCACTCGGGAAGGCGACGCCAGAGGAGCGAGAACTATCGTCCAGCATGTCGCGCTGCCAGTCGGCGCCGCCCCCCAGGGTCCAGCTCTCGTCCAACTTGACGCTGTTGACCCAGTTCAGGGTGTATTGACGGGTATAGAGTCGATCAGCGGACTGATCGCGGCCGCTGGTATCCGGGTAGTCGTAGGCATCCTGTTTGGAGAAGGCGCCGCGCAGTTCGCTCAGGTAGCGCTCGTCATGATAGCGGGAGCCGAGCTGGTAGCTCTGGTTCTCGGTCCAGGTCTCGTTGCGTTGATGAAACGCCGGGCCCCAGGCGGAAGCGGCAGAGGATCTGTCGTACTGGGCAATGTTGCGGAACCAGCGGGTCGTACCGAACAGATCCCAGTTGCTGGCCAGCGCCTGCTGATAATCCACCATGGCGTTATAACCTCGGTGGCCATGCTTGTCGCCATCGTTCACCCCGGCGATGGGGTGCACGTTGTAGCCGGTCTCGTCATCGAAACCACCAGCGACCTTGATCTGACCCGCATCACCCACCTGGCTGGCGCTGCTGAAGGCAGCCTGACGCTGCTTGTGGGAGCCCGCGCCCAGGTTGAACTTGTGCTGATTGGTCCCCTGGTCCGGGCGAGTGATGATGTTGATGACCCCACCGATGGCATCGGATCCATAAATGGTGGCGCGTGCACCGCGGATATATTCGATCCGCTCCACCTGGTTGAGGGGCAGGTTGTTGAGCTCGGTCATCCCGGCGGTCAGAGAGGCGCTGCGCACCCCGTCCACCAGCACCAGGGTCTGGGAAGAGGTGCCACCACGTACCCGCAGCGAGCTGAGCTGGCCGCGGCCGCCGTTGCTGACCACTTCCACGCCGGGCAGGGTCTTGACCACGTCGGTCACGGTCTGGGCTTGCAGGCGATCGATCTCGTCACGGGTCACCACGTTGACGGGAGCCAGCACACTGGAGGCAGGCTGGGCGACACGGGTAGCGGTCACCACCATGGTGGGATTGACGGGGATGGTCAGTTGTTGGGCAAAGGCCGCCGTTGGCAACAGGGCAGCCGCCAATAATGTCTTGGACATGAGAGATCCTTAAGTTCGCGTAAGCATCTACTTCGTGGCCGGTTTCTCTCGGCCCGAAATACGAACTTTGGCAGGTCTTCGGGCTTGGGGGCTGATGGCCTACGGCGACGGCTTCCCACCTGACGGCAGTGCCCTGATGTCGCTTCGTTCCCCCTTACCGCTGCGCGCCAGCTCCGGATTCTCACCGGATTCCCTTTTAAGCATGATGCGCCAAAGCGGGGGGATTATAGGCAGAGCCGCCTTGGATGTATAGCCATCTGGATTTCTAATGTCGTTTTTACCCAAAGCCGGTGCCAAGTGGCGCAGATCCTCGCCCCCTCTCGTACCTTGAGGCTCGTTGACCGTCATTCGAGCGGGTCAAACACAAGAAATGTTGAGCCAGATCCCACGGCTTTTTGGTAACATGCGGCAAACGTTTGACATCCGAGGAAGCCGTAATGACGACCCCCCCTATGATCGGCCTGGTAATGGGCTCCGACTCTGACTGGCCCGTGATGCAGGCCGCCGCCCGCATCCTCAAGGAGCACGGCGTGCCCTATGAAGCGCGCGTCGTATCCGCCCATCGCACCCCGGATCTCCTGTTTGAATATGCCGCCAGTGCGCGCGATCGCGGTCTGCGCGCCATCATCGCCGGCGCCGGCGGCGCAGCCCACCTGCCGGGCATGCTGGCCGCCAAGACCACGATCCCGGTGCTGGGCGTGCCCATCCCCACCCGCCAGCTCAAGGGGATGGATTCCCTGCTCTCCATCGTGCAGATGCCCAAGGGCGTGCCGGTCGCCACCTTCGCCATCGGCGAGGCGGGTGCCGCCAATGCCGGTCTGTTCGCCGTGTCCCTGCTCTCTGTCGCCCAGGATGGCGACGCTCCCCGTTATCACCAGCAGCTCGACGGCTTCCGCGCCAAGGAGCGCGACCGAGTGCTGGCGCTCACCCTGGAGGAGCCGGCATGATACTGCCCCCCGCCACTTTGGGTATGCTCGGTGGCGGCCAGCTCGGCCGCTACTTCGTGATGTCTGCCCACCGTCTCGGCTACAAGGTGATCGTGCTGGACCCGGACCCCGTCAGCATCGCCGGTGCAGCCGCCGACGAGCAGATCGTTGCCGCCTATGACGATGCCGATGCCCTGCGCGATCTGGCCAGCCGCTGCGACGCCATCACCTGCGAGTTCGAAAACGTGCCCGCCGCCTCCCTGGCCCTGCTGGAGCAGTACAAGCCGGTGCGCCCGGCCGCGAGCGCAGTACGTGTCTGTCAGGATCGCCGGGAAGAGAAAGCCTTCCTGACCCGCGCTGGTGTACCGGTCGCCCCGAACCTGACCCTGCTGCCCGGCGAGCCGCTGCCCGCCCTGCCAAGCGACCTCTTCCCCGCCATCCTCAAGACCGCCCGCGAGGGCTACGATGGCAAGGGGCAGTGGACTATCCACAATGCGGGCGAATTGCCAGCGGCCCTGGCCGCCAGCGGTGTCCCTTGCGTGCTGGAGAAGCGCCTGCCGCTGGAGGGGGAGTTTGCCCTCACCCTGGCCCGCAGTCCGAGCGGTGCCATCAGTGCCCTGCCCCTGGTGCAGAACTGGCACAGCGGCGGCATCCTGGATCAGACCCGCTCCCCGGCCAATGTGCCCGCCCTGGAGCGCGAGGCCCAGCGCATCGCCGAGCACATCATCGCCGCCCTCGACTATGTGGGCGTGCTGACGGTGGAGTTCTTCCTGGTCGGCGGTGAGCTGCTGGTCAACGAGATGGCCCCCCGGCCCCACAATTCGGGTCATCCCAGCATCGACAACGCCGGTTGCAGCCAGTTCGAGTTGCAGGTGCGCGCCCTGTGCGATCTGCCGCTGCCGGCACAGGCTGAGGTTCAGCCCGCCATCCTGCTCAACCTGCTCGGGGATCTGTGGCAAGACGGCACGCCGGACTGGGCCGGCGCCCTAGCCCTGCCCGGGGTCCACCTTCACCTCTATGGCAAGGGTGAGGCCCGCCCCGGCCGCAAGATGGGCCACGTCACCGTCACTGGCCGCGACTGGCCGGCGGTCGAGGCCACCGCGCACCAGCTGCGCGCCCTGCTGGGTCTGCCCCCGCGCTGAGTCCACCCCTTGACATGCAAAGACCCGGGCCAAGGCCCGGGTCTTTTTTTATGATTTGAGAAGCGAGAGGGGTCAGGCCCTGTCGACAGCCGCAACGGGAGCCGGCAGACGGATAGTGAGGGAGAGCACCAGGGCCACCACCAGCAACACCAAAATGAGGTTGAAAGTCGCCATGAAGCCACCGAACAGGGAGGCCACGATGGAGCCGATGATGCTGCCCAGACCAAAGCCCAGATAGATGACGCCGTAGTTCTTGGTCAGATTGTTGAGGCCGAAGAAGTCACTCACCAGCGAGGGGTAGACGGTGATGGTGCCGCCGAAGCTGAAGGCTACACAGGCCACTGCCACGAAGAACAAGTTGGCATTGAGCGGCACGAACAGCAGCAGCGCCATGCCCGCCAGGGTAATCAACTGGGCGATGGTGATGACCCGGATACGGGACATCTTGTCGGAGAGGATGCCCAGCACCAGCCGGCCACCCAGGTTGGCCATGGCGATGATGGCGACGGCGTTGGCGGCGACCACGGCCGGCAGGCCCACCATCTTCTCGCCGATGTCCTTGGCCACGCCGATGACGTAGAGACCGCTCATGCAGGCGGTGAGGAACATCAGCGCCAGCATCCAGTACTGCGGCTTGCGCATCGCCTCGGCCAGGGTGAAGTCGCGGCTCTCGCTCTGCTGCACGGCGGCGGCCTGCTTGGGCGCATCCTTCATCAGCATGCCACCCACCAGCACCATGGACATGGCGATCAGCCCCCACAGTTGGAAGGTGGTCTCAAGGCCGTTGCTGGAGAGCAACAGCAGGTTGATGTACTTGAAGCCCAGGCTGCCGAGGCCATAAGCACCGATGGAGCAGGCGGAGATGAGCCCCTTGCGCTCCGGGAACCACTTCACGCAGTTGGAGAGGGTCATCAGGTAGCCGGTACCGTCGGCAAAACCGACCAGGATGCCGGCGCAGAGGTAGAGCATCGCCAGGTTGCTGGCATGGGCGGTGAGGAAGAAGCCGATGCCGAGCAGCACGCCGGCGCCCAGGGTGACGTTGCGCACCCCGAACCGCTCCTGCAGCTTGCCTGCCAGGGAGGAGGCCACCGCCAGGGAGAGGCTGAGCAGGCCGAAGGCGAAGGCGACCTGGCTCACCGGCTCGTCCAGCTTGTCAGAGAGCTGGGCGTTGAACAGGCTCCAGGTGTACACGGATCCCAGCGCGAACTGGGTGATGATGGTCCCCAACAGGGTGAGGTAGCGGGTGCGATTCAGCTCTCTGGTCATGATGCGTCTCGAGGAATGGCCTTAAGGAAACTGGGGCCACTATAGGCAAGACGCCGCTCCCGCCGACCGATTACGGCATGAAATGCAGATCGGCGGGAATGAATGACAATCAGAGCCGCATCAGCTGACGGAATGCCTTGATGTTGCTGCGACTGACCGGCACCTCGAACGACAGGTCATGGAGCCGGATGAGATAGGTGCTGTTGAACCAGGGCACTATCTCGCGGATCTTGTTGATGTTGACACAGTAGGAGCGGTGGCAACGAAAGAACCCCTCGGCAGGCAACCGGCTGACGAACTCGCTGAGGGTCATGGTCATCACGTAGCGATCGGTACGGGTGTAGACATGGGTCAGCTTCTCGTCGGCTTCCGCGTAGTAGATCTGCTCGCAGGGGGTGACGATGATGCGCTCTCCCTTCACCAGATTGACGGTGCGGTTCTGTGGCGTCCCGGACTCCGCACCCTGGGGCTGGGACTTGCCCGCCAGTTCGAGCTTTTGCAGCAGATTGATGAGACGCGGCTCGTTGTAGGGCTTGAGGATGTAGTCGAATGCCTCCAGCTCGAACGCCTCCACCGCAAACTCCTTGTAGGCGGTGACGAAGACGATGTGGGGCGGATGGCTGGACTTGTGCAGGTTCTTGGCCAGCAGCAGGCCGTCGATGGCGGGGATCTGGATATCCAGAAACACCACGTCCACCTCGTGATCCTGCAGATACTTGAACGCCTCCAGCCCGTCTTCGAAGCTCGCCACTATCTCGATGTTGCTGTGCTGCCCCACCAGAAAGGCCAGCTCCTCGCGGGCCAGATACTCATCTTCCACAATGATCGCTTTCAGCATGACATTGCCCCCATAAGGAGCACAGGAGAGGCCAGCTCCTCCCGTGTCAAACATTCGTCTTCCACTATGATGGCTTTCAGCATGGCATTGCCTCCTGATCAGGCAGATAGAAACAGACTTCGGTCCCCGGTTCCAGCCGCTTGAGGTGCAGGCCGTCGCCGTAGAGCAGCTTGACCCGCTGATGCACGTTCATCAGACCGATGCTGCGGCTCTCCACCCGACCGGCGGCGACCCCGTCGATCACCGCCTGGCTGATGCCGTAGCCGGTGTCGCGCACCGCGACCCGGATGCCGCCCGCCAGCTGCTTCACCTCGATGGTGACCCGACCCGGCGCACTGCGGGGCTGGATGCCGTGCAGGATGGCGTTTTCCACCAACGGCTGCAACAGCAGGCTCGGCACCTGGATATGCACGTCGTCCACCTCGAACACCACCTCCAGCTTGTCGCCGAAGCGGGCCTGCTCGATGGCCACGTAGTCGCGCACCTGCTGCAGCTCCTCCTGGATGTCGATGAGGGTGTCCCCCTTGTTGAGGTTGTAGCGCAGGTAATCCGCCAGATTGGCGATCAACTGGCGTGCCTGCTGGGGACGGATGCGGATCAGCGACGAGATGGCATTGAGGGCGTTGAACAGGAAGTGGGGGTTGATCTTGCTCTGCAGCGCGGTGAACTCCGCCTTGCGGGTCATCTCCTTGAGCTGCTCGATGCGCGACACCTCCATCTGGGTGGAGATGAGCTGGGAGAGGCCGACCGCCATCTCCCGCAGCGAACTGGTGATGCTGTGGGTGCGGCGGTAGTAGATCTTGAGGGTGCCGCTGACGGCGCCGTTCTCTCTCAGCGGAATAATGATGACCGAGTGAAAGTCGGCCAGATGGTACTGGCGCAGATCGTTGTTGATGATGATCTGGTCGAGCAGCACCGCTTTGTGGGTCATGTCGCTGATGGCGTGGTGCTCGTCCAGCTCGTAGTAATCCTTGCCCACCCCCACATAGGCCAGCACGTCGCGGGTATCGGTGATGGCCACCGCATCGGCGCTGATCTCGCTGCGAATGATGCCGCACACCTGGCTAAGGGAGTGGCGATCGATGTTCTGGAAAAACGGCAACGTCTTGTTGGCGATGTCGAGCGCCAGCTTGGCCTGCTTGGCGGCAATCAGCTCCTTCTCGTCGTCCAGGTCCTGCACCAGCTTGATGATGAGCCCGATACAGAGCGCCCCGGCGATCATGGGATAGGCAATATGACTGACTATCTCCACACCTACCGCATGGGGCTCGGTCAGCTGCCAGATAAGCAGCATGGTCAGCCCCTCGCAGGCCATGCCCGCCAGGATGCCATAGAGCCAGAGCCGCGACTTGCGACAGCGCAGGTGCAGCCAGGTGGCGAGCAGGCCGGCGATGATGCTGGCGATGAGACAGGGAATGGAGGTGTGGCCATCCATGTCGATGAGATAACGGTGCAGCCCCGAGATGACCCCGGCCGGAATGCCGACCCAGGGGCCGAACAGGATGCCGCCCGAGATGATGGCGATGATCCGCACGTTGATGAGGGCCCCCTCCACCGGAATGCCGGTGTAGGTGCTGAACACCGCGAACAGACAGAAGATAGCCGCCACCAGCACCAGCTCGGCCGGGGTGTGGTCACGCTTCTGGAACAGTCGCTGGAACGGCCGGGTGCGGGTGAGAAGAAAGAGCGTCATCAGCATCAGCGCCGCCCGCTCAAACACCGCCAACAACATCATCTGATTTTCGAGCATGGCTCTCCTCCGTCAATGGCATGGCGCCAGGGGGCGGATCATACCCCTTATCTGCCGCCGACTCATGGGCGAATCCGGGGAGAGCGGTTCAGCTTTCGGGGAAAGCGCCGATAAGAGGAGGCCCTCGCCAAGGAGGGCCCAGTCCGACAAAGGAGATAACTATGTTTCAAAAAAGCATGGTGCTGGCAGTGATGATCGGTTGCAGCAGTGCCGCCGTTCACGCCAATACGCAGGTGAGCCAGCTGAACTGGCAGGCCACCGCCAGCAAAGAGACCAACATGGAAGTAGCGCTTACCCACCCAGGCCTCCAGGCCATCAATTCGGATCCGGCACAGGCTCCCGTTCAGATCCTCGCAGCTGACCTGGGCCACCCGGATTTCAACACCACCTATCGTTTGCAAGCTCGCGCACTCTACGGCTCCCTGCCACAGCAGGATGATCTCCGGATCACGCTGGCGCTCAACGGACAACCCCTCGAAGCAAGCCGCGCCCTCCCCCTGGCGCAGGCGACCCGCTATTACCTCAGCTATCAGGCCCCGTCAGCCAGACCGGACCAGGTGGGCGACGCCGCCTATGAGTTGATGGTGTACTGGCTGGGCTGACCACAGGATCCGAAGGCATGTTCCCATGCCTTCATTCCTCCCCGTCCATCACCTGTAGTTGGGTCGCTGCCAGCCGAACGACCTCGTACTCTTGCTGCAAACGGGCCAGCGCCTCGGGCAGCCTGGCCTGATCGAGCTCCCAGGATTCTATTTCGCTGCAGGTCGCCACCAGTTTCAGAGTGCCCATTATTCTGGCGCCCCCTTTCAGGCGATGTATGCGGTCGATGAACTGGCCAACATGCCCCTCCTCCGCGGCCCGTTGCAATCCCGCGATATCGTCGTCACTGGCCCGCACGAACTCCGCCAGCAGAGGCACCATCAGGGTCGACTGGTGTGCAGTCAGCGGCCCCAGATACCGCCGGATCTCCTCCATGCAGGCGGCCATGTCACTCTGCTCTTCCCGCTGCATGTGCCGACGCAGGCAGTGATCGAGCGCCTCCAGTCCGACGGGCTTGAACAGACAGTCATCCATCCCTGCCGCCTGCCCTTCATTGATCTGCTCCTGCCGCGCATCGGCCGTCAGCCCGAGGATCACGGTGCGTCGCCAGCCGTGCAGCCGCTCCAGCTCACGGCACTGGCGAGCCAGCTCGAATCCGTTCATGCCGGGCATGTTGAAGTCGGTCATGACGACATCCACCCTGGCTTCGACCAGCCGCCGCAGCGCCTCTTCTCCCGACTCGACGGCCGTGGCGTCATGACCCAGATAGGCCAGCTGCTGGCTGACCAGCAACCGGTTGGCTGGATGATCGTCCACGACCATGATCTTCAGTCGCCGCCCCGGCTCCACCACCGGATCCTGTGCAAGCGCAGCGGGCATCGCCACGGCATCGGCCACCGGCAGCTTCATCTCGACACTGACCCGGGTCCCCTGCCCGGGCGTACTCTCCAGTTTCAAGGAGCCGCCCATCGTCTCGCACAGGGAGCGGGAGATCATCAGACCCAGGCCTGTACCCGACTGCTGGATTTTCTCGGGTTGGCTGGCCTGGCTGAAGGGCTCGAACAGCCTGGCCTGCTCGGCCTGATCGATGCCGATGCCGGTATCCAGGATGGTGAGCTGCACGGTACACCAGCCATCGCTGACCCGGGAGGCCAGCGTCACCGTGACCGACCCGCGATCGGTGTACTTGATGGCGTTGCTGATCAGGTTGGAGACGACCTGCTTGTAACAGAGGCCATCGACCTGCACCCAGGACGGATCGCCCGTGACGAGCTCCAGCCGCAGGTTTTTCTGCCTCGCCAGCGCAGTGAATACGGTGACGACCGACGCTGTCAGGGTCACGATGTCATGAGGTTCGGGGGCCAGTTCGAACCGGCCAGACTCGATCTTGGAAATATCCAGGATGTCGCCGATGAGGCTCAGCAGATCGCTGGCCGAGCCATGGGCAATGGCGAGGGAGGCCTGATCCTCCTCGTGCAGCCGACCCCGCTTGAGCGCCAATTCCAGCAAGCCGATGATGGCATTCATGGGGGTACGGATCTCGTGGCTCATGGTCGCGAGGAAGGTGCTCTTGGCACGGTTAGCCTCCTGGGCCTCCTGGCTGGCCACCGCCAGCTCATCGAGCAGGCGTACCCGTTCGCTGACGTCGATCCAGCCTCCCACGCCACCCTGCACATTGCCGTCCAGATCGTAGTAAGGCTGAACCCAGTGATAGACGTCGACCCCGCCCGTCGGCAGGCCCAGACGGTGATCCCCCTCCTGGGCGCGGCGGCTGTCACAGGAAAGCACCAGATCCCCGTGCAGAGGAGCAAGAAAAGGCCAGCGCGTGCGCGCATCGTCCAGGCCCGTGCCGAGCAGACCGACCTTGGGTTCGCCAAGGAAGCTGGCATAGCTGCTGTTGCACAGCACCAGGATCCCGTTCAGATCCCGCGCATAGATGGGGTGAGGTGTCCCGTCCACCAGATCGGCGATGAACTTGAGCTGGGTGCTCAGCGCCCCCTCCACCAGCCGCCGCTCGCGGATCTGCTTGCGCAGGGACAGGCCCCACAGGCCAACCCAGAGGGTCAACAGCAGGATCAACGCGATAAAGACCCCGAACTCCTGAATCAACTCCTGCCAGGAGACACTCTCCTGTTTGACATTGACCCGCCAGCGGTTGAAGAGTCCTTCCAACTCATCCGGCGGAATGATGGCAATCACCTTGTCCAGAATGTCCCGTAGTACGGGATGCGCGGGGGTGACCGCAAACGCGGCACCGATGGGGATGGAATCGAACAGCTCTCCCGTGATGAGCAGGCTGTCGGGGAATTTGCTGTTGACGTAGTACTTGGCCACCCGCAGCGGCAGTATGGTCACATCGCACACTTCCATCGCCACACAACGCATGGCGTCTTCAATCGTATCGAACTGCCGCGACGTCAGCTTGCCGTATTCCGCCTCGATGGCCTGGGTCGAGATAAAGCCTCTGACCATGGCCACGGTGCCGGTCTTGAGCAGCGATGCAGGGGGGACCTCCCGGTGGCGCAGCCCCACCACATAGGAGAGGGGATCGAGGACAAAGGCCCGGCTGAACAGATAGCGGTTCCTGCGCTCGGCAGAGGGGCTCAACACTCCCGCATCCACCTGGCCGCTATCCAGCAACTGAGTCATCTGCTCCGGTGTCTTGGCAGGCACCACCTCGAGCTCCACTCCCAGCTTGGCCCGCATGACCTGCAGCAGATCGGCGACCACGCCGTGCATGGTACCGGTGACGTCATAGAAACTGAGGGGCGGGATGCCGCTGTTCACCGCAATCCGGATTTTCTCCCGCTTGCCCAGCCATTTCCATTGCTCGCGGCTCAGGTCGATCCTGCTGGCACCGATGGAGAGACCGCCCCCATTCCAGCGTTTGGCCACTTCCGCTCGCTTGCCCTCGAGGATCTCCCCCAGCGCGATATCCATGATCCTTTTGAGTCGCCGCTCCTTGGGGTTGAGGGCAAAGGCAAAACCGGCGGTATCGATATAGAGCGGCTTCAATAATTGAATGCTGTTCTGATAGAACTTGTTGACGATGAAATTGCCGGAGATCATGTCCACCATGACGGCATCAACCTGACCATATGCCACCGCGGACAATGCACTATAGCGGGACGGGTATATTTTAATTTTGTAGTCCGACAGGTAACGCATGATGTCCATGAACGGCAAATAATACTCCGGCACGGCTATTGTTCTTATTTCCCGCTCTTTGACCTGAATGTTTTTATAGATGGCAGGGTCGTCAGCAATATATTTGTCAGTCAGCAGAAGATGCTGTTCCCGCTCATAGGAGTTGGAGGTACTCAGCAGATCGATCTCCCCCCGCTGGAGCGCTTCAATGGCAGCCGCCCTGGAGGGATATCCCTTCACCAGGATCTCGATGTGCAGCAGATGGGTCAACATGCCGACGATGTCGGCCGTCACCCCTTCATAAGCATTCGCCCTCAGGGTGATGTCCATGGGGGGGTTGTCGGGTCTGGGCACCCCCAGGATCAGCCGCTCGCGCTCCTGCAACCAGCGCCACTCCTCCCCATGCAGCGGCAAGGGGCTGGCATCGAGGTATTCCCCGCCATCCCGCGAATAGACTTGCAGCAGGGGCTCTTCCGGTTCCCGGGCCGCCAGTGGCCACGCCCAGACCAGCGCCAGCAGAAGCAACAGCAATTTCGCCCTGTTCACAGCAGTTTCTGCCGTCTGGCCAGACTGATCAGATCAACGATGTTGGTGATGTTGAGTTTCTTCATCAACCGGGTCTTGTAGGTGCTGACGGTTTTCTCGCTCAGCAGCATGCTTTGGGCAATCTGCTTGTTGGCATGGCCCTGACAAATCTGCAGCAGCACACTCATCTCGCGGGAAGAGAGGGTCGACAGCAGATCTTCCCGATCGACCGTATGGGCATGCCTGGCGCCGACGATGACGTCACGGGGGTAATAGAGTTGCCGCTTCTCTATTTTTGCGATCGCATCCTTCAGCAAATACAAATCATCCAGCTTGGACAAGAACCCCTCGGCACCGGCTTGCAGGCACCGCACCATAATATGGTGGGTGGACTGTGCAGACAGCACCAGAATCTTGGCGCCAATATCCAGCATCTTGATTCTTTTTATCACTTCGATGCCATCAAGCTGAGGTATTCCAATATCAAGGATAACAATATCTGGATGAGTGTTCCTGGCCATGGCGATAGCATCGACACCATTATCCACTTCGCCTAAAACATGATGTTCATCCTGCTTCAACAACATGTTCACGGCCATTCTTATTGCTGGATGATCATCTACTATCAATACCTTCGCCATATATAGATCCGTTATTCAGCCCTGTCCGACGAGCATATTAACTACAAATCAAGCAACGACACCATACAGCCTGACCTTGTTTTCAAGATGTTAAATAAATATAAAAATGGCATTTTCAAGTTAATCATCATTATAGCTTCATTTATTTTTTATATATTTATCAATATATTGCATTTTATTTGATTCGTATGGAGCTTGGTGACTGCCGGGTCCCCTCCCTCGTTGAATACCCCTCCTTCCCGGCTTTTCCAACTGGCATCCACCCACGAGAAAAAGACCGAAAAAACATATAAATCAAATACATGGGAAGCTACAAACCACTGAAAGAAAAAGAAAAAAATTTATTTTACAAGGGGTTCCCCCCATTCCCCTTTGGGATTTTTCCTACACACCATTCGGTCGATCAAAACAGATCCGATCGCTATCTTGGTCGACGAAAAAACAAGCTGGTCCGAGGAGAAACCTATTCCAGGTCCGGCTGCCACGACTGGTCGAATCGTCGCCAACGTGGCAAGGCATGCCCCTGACGGGCAATGAACCAACCGGGTGGTCACAACCATCCAGAAGATATGTAGGAAATATCGTAATGAAGAAGACTCTGATTGCTCTGTCCGTGGCTACCCTGGGCTTTGCCGCCACCGCTCAAGCCGCCGTAGAAGCGTCTGCCGTCGCGACCTGGCAGGCCACTGCCAAGAAAGACACCACTTCCGAGCTGGTGGTCACCCCGCTCTCCAGCCTCTCCTTCCAATATGCCGAAGGGATCAAGGGGTTCAACACCGTCAACGGCCTGTTCGATGTCGCCATCAAGGGTGATGCCAGCGCGACCGACTTCACCCTGAAGGCGAAGAAGCTGAACGGCACCCTGAATCACCTGGGTGGCGACTCCACCGTCGATGTGGGCGTGCTGTGGGGCGGCGCACCGGTCAGCACCACCGCCTACACCACCCTGATCGACACCGCTGCCGGCATCACGGGGGGGAATCTTTCTCCTCTTGCCAACGGCTTCAAGAACGATGCCGAACGCGTCACGGCGCAGGGCTCCTTCACTTTCAACATTGAAAGTGCCACTGCCAGCGGCACCTCCACCACCTTTGACGCTCTGCCGGACGGCCTGTGGAGCGGTGAAGTCAACGTCGAGTTCGTAGCGAACTGGAGCTAACTCATCCACCGCGTACCATTGAGGGCCCTGCGGGGCCCTTTGTTCTCTTAGGGGCACATCATGAACCTGAAAATTGCAGCGATCTGGCTGCTGCTCATTCCCGGTATCAGCCAGGCGATCAATGTCGGCGCCGTCACCACCTTCATTGATGCGGGCAGCCAGGAGGTCGCCAAACAGATTGAAAATGGCAGCGACCAGGCCAGGTTGGTCACGATCAGCGTGACACGCATCACCTCACCGGAAGAGGGAGGGCAGGAGATCCCCATGGAAGTCAGCGGCGAGCTGATGTTGTCACCCAGTAGGCTGATGCTGCCCGCCAATGCCAGAAACAACGTGAGGTTCTTTTACAAGGGCCCGCAGGATGACAAGGAGCGTTACTACCGCATCCGCTGGCTGGACACGGCGCTCTCCGTCGACGATCAGCGCAATGAACGCCGCCAGGCGGTTGCCACCACGTCAGCACAGATAGGCACCATTCTGGTGGTAACACCACGCCAGCACCGGTTCGCCTACGACCTGAAGGACGACACACTCACCAACCAGGGCAATGCCTCCTATCGCACGGTAGCGTATGGCCCCTGCCTGAAAGGCGAGGAGCTGTGCAAGGAAACCTACTACGACCTGCCGGGCAAGCAACGCCGGTTCAAGCAGGTCAATATGCGTGATCCAAAGAGCCACCTGGGACTCTGGCTGGGTCAGGAATTCGTCGTCATCAAGTAATCCCCAATCACGGTACCGCCCCACCCTCTTGCAGGGTGACGGCTCTCGTTCTCCACACCCGGAACCATGGTGCTCGATATGTTGAAAAAAGCCTGGCTGTTGCCGCTCTCCTGGCTGATTGCGATGTCAGCCTCGGCCAGCACTGCTGCCCCTCTCAAAATTGCCAACGTCATCATTCCTGCCAGTTTTGCCAAGGCGCTGGAAGAGGGGCTGGCGGTACCGGTACGCCTGCGATACACGGATGAGGACAACAGGATCGACACCCTGACCGACGACACCATCGGCAATGCCACCCTGCTGCTGCAAGACGGCAAGCTGCACTTGTTGCACCTTGATTTCAGTGCCGGTCAGCAGCAAGGCGTGCTGAACGATGCCCTTACCACTCTGCTCTCCAGCAAGCAGCAACGCACCTTTTCTGCCGATGGCGACTTGCAGATCGATGCCGATGCCAGCATGCAGCTGGACCTCGTCGCCATGCTGCTCACCATCCGGGTGTCACGGGATGCCTTTGGCCAGGCGAGGCAATCTGACAACCGTGTCGCACTGACCCCGACGGTGGACACCCTGACGGGCGTACAGCGCTACAACCTGGGTTACTCCTTCATCAATACCCCCCAGAGCGGACACCAGGACTCCAATTTCCTGCAGCTGGAGAGTACCGTCGGGCTGGGCGCGCACCATGTCGCCGTGGATGCCTCCCTTTACAACCTGGGTGAGCCGGAGCAGAGCGGCGATATCTACCGCGCCATGTACGAACGGGATCTCGATGATCGCCGCATCGCAGCAGGCATGGTCTCGACATGGGACCTGCAGACCCTGGGGGTGGTGACGGGCCTGACCACGGGTCGCCTCTACGGCGCATCCTATGGCAACCAGGCGCAATCTCGAAAACAGACCACCAACGAATCGACCACTCCGGTGCAAGTCTTCATGCCCGCCAATGGCGAGGTCAGGGTCTATCGGGATGAACGCCTGATAGGCCTGCAAAACCTGGCGATCGGCAACCAGCACATCGACACCTCCGCGTTCCCCAACGGGGTCTACAACGTCACGGTCGAAGTCTATGTCGACGGCCGCCTGACCAGCACGACCACCCAGCGAGTCACCAAGCTGGGCGGCAATCAGGGCTTTACCCGGGAGTGGGGATGGCAATGGTGGGGAGGCATGATGGAGCACAGCCAGCACAGCGGCGATTCCCCCCTGATCGGTCTGTCGCTGGCACGCTCGCTGGATACCCTTGATCTGGCGACGACCACCTATGCGTTCAGGGATGCGGCCGTCGGCGAGGCACGCGCAAGCTGGCAGGTCACGGATCGCCTCGGCACCCAGTTGCAAAGCATGCTGTCCACCGATCACTCCTGGCGGCTGGCGTCCAGCCTTTCCTTGCAAGCCCATGACAATGCCTCCCTGTGGGTCAGCCAGGAAAAACTGAATGCAGGCGGTGCCCTGGGAGTGAGTGCAACCGAGCTCTACTCTGCCGGCATCACGATCAATCTGGGTGGCTGGGTCAGCGGCATGGGCCAGCTGACCTTCAACACCACGCACGACCGTCAGATGAACAGCGATCGCAGTTATGCGGATTACTACCAGCACCTCTATGCGGGCCGATACGGCAACCTCTCCATGCGCGCCAGCCTGCAGAGCGACAGTGGCACACTCAATGGATTCAGCAACAAGAGCATCACCCTGGACTACGCCATCCCGTTCGACAATCTGTTCAGCTTCGGCATGAGCAGCAACGAGCAGGGCCAGACCACGGCCAACCTCAACTATCAGAAGCGCATGGAGGGAGCCATCAACCTGGCCGCACTGAATGCCTCCCGCATGATGCACGGCAGCGACACACACAATATGGCGCTTTCCGGCACCCTGGGGTTCGAGAACAGGGTCATCGGCGGCACCATGACGCTGGGTCGCGGTCATGGCGGCGACGTGAATGGCAACCTGATTGCACGGGGTGCCCTGATCACCACGGAGAACGACGTGATCGCATCCAGCCGGAGCACCTCTGGTTCAGGCCTCATCATCAATACCGGCATCCACCGGGAAGGACAGATGCTCGCCAAGGTGAATGGACAGGACTACCCCCTGCAAGGGGAACAGACCTTCCTGGCGCTCTCGCCTTATCAGGAATACGAGGTGGAACTGCTCAACAGCAAGACGGGCAAGGACAGCTATGACATCAACACCGGCAAGCAGCGCTACACCCTGTTCCCCGGCAACGTCGCCACTCTGGATGCCGGCAGCAGCATCAAGGAGATGGTCACCGTGTTTGGCGTACTCAGGGCAGAAGATGGCTCGCTGCTTGCTAACGCCCGCATTGACAACCACATCGGCACCACGGTGACCAACGAGGTCGGCGAGTTCACCCTGGACGTGGACAAGGCCAACCCCATGCTGACTTTCCGCCGGGGAAGCGACTTCTGTGAAGCCGACCTGGATCTTGCACAACACACGGGCGCGGCCTGGGTCGGCATCGTGACCTGCCAGGGACTGCCCACCTACGCCATGGTGAGAGAGTATTGAACATGAACATCACACACAGATTGCTGCTGGTCATTGCACTTGGCGCCGGCTGGGCACAGCAAGGCAGTGCGGCTGTCACAAAATATAATCTGGCTGATGCCGATCTTCGTCATTTGCTGTTTATTGAAAATCAGGAGGACAACAATTTATTCATTACCCCAACCGATTATCTGGACCCTCGCCTGTCGGGTGGCAATGCCTGGACGTCCGACTCCAGACAGGTCAGCCTGGCATATGCTGACAATGGCTATAACTACACAGTCACCAACGACAATATCGACATGTGGGAAAACGGCCCGATTCGGTATCCTTATATCAATCAGCGTTGCATAAAGAGCTGGTCTGGATGTGACCCGCAAACGGCAGAGGCGGTCAACAAGCCGAGCGTCGTCAATGAAACAGGTTTCTTTGGATTAACGAAGGCGGCAACTGGATATGCTCATGCAAAATTGAGCGCCAGCTTCTTTGATTACCTGCGTACCATGCCGGTTGGAGCCATCCTGAACAGGGAAATGAACCTCTGCAGGACCACCAGAGCCTATGATGCAGCCTCGGGTGAGCGTTGCATAGATCAAAGCAGCGGCACCTGGTATGTGAGAAAGGTACAGCACAAGAAAGCGGGTCATCTGCGCTTTATACAGACCAATGCCATCAGTGAAGTGATCGTGGACAGCAATGGAGCCCCCTATGTGTTACCCGGTTCACAAGGCTGCGAGAATTATCGGCTGGGTACCCGTGATGGTATTCTCTGCCGTTTTCTTGACTACGATTTCAGTCAGGATGGTAGCCAGTCATTTTCCGATCCCTATGTATACACAAACATAAAAAATGCGGCCCTGAACAGCGCCATTGCCAGTGCAGATGTGCAAATGAGCGCAAATCTCACCAATTGGGCAAGCAAGGGTGCTGACTACAAGATCGGCTATCTCAATGGGCAATCGTCTATTTATCTGTTTCTCTCCAGTAATTTTTTCAAACAGGTGGTCAGACTCGGGCTTCAGGATCAACTGACAAGAAGTTTGATTAACTTCAACATGCGAAATGTCAAAGCACCAGAAAGTGGGTTTTATGAATTCAGTGGCACCACTGAAATCGTGATAAAGCCGCGGGACTTCAGCGTATCCATCTTGTCTTCGGAGGGCGTCAGCAATCCTTACAGGGAGGGGCAGGTCGGAAAAGACATTCTGAGCTTCTCATACAATATCTCTGATAGCGGCCCCATCAGTGCCGATATGCTGGAAATTTCTATTTCACAGGACAGGGGGTCGCCTTATCGGGGATATTGCACTTTCTATCCGGCAGGCTCCTTCGCACCTGAACAGGCCGTCCCCATCCCTACCAGGCTGGTATTCGATTCGGTGGCTCATGGAGCGGGTTCACGGCACGCCATTCGCTGCGATCGCACACCGGTGGATATTCGCACCCTCGGAATACAGGACAATCAACCACCGCAGGAGTGGAATGATCCCGTCAACGGTCAGGGCATCACCCGGTTTTACAAGCTGGCGCTGGAATTCGACCTGACCGATCCCATGGTGCAGCGCACCATGGGCGACGAGATGTGGGAAGGCGAGGTGGAACAAAGCGGCACCATCACCATCAAGGGGACCTGGCGCTGACCATGGAGTACAACATGCATCGTCTACTTTGGCCCTTGCTGGGCGGCTTGCTGGCCTCACAGGCCGCCGCCCTCGACATCGGCGCCATGACTCTTGCCATGGCGCCAGAGCAGGAGTTCATTACCAGAACCCTGACCAACAACAGTGCTTCACCCAAGCTGTACGACATACAGATGGAAAAAATCAGCGACCCCACGGCCAGAGGCAGGACACTGCCCACCGTCCCCGGTGAGCTGCTGTTTGCCCCCAGGCGCTTCACCCTGCACGCCAGACATGCCCAGAACGTCAAGTTCTACTACAAGGGGCCCGCCGATGACCATGAGCGTTACTACCGCATCACCTTCACCGAGTCACCGGCAGCCCAGGTGGATGAAGGCAGCCAGACGCAGCACCGGGGAACCGTCGAGGTGAAGCTGGCCCTGCAGTCCATCCTGGTGGTGCGCCCGCGTCAGTCACGTTTTTCATACCAGTTGGACCCGGTACAGAGCGCCATCACCAATACCGGCAACACCTATTTCGAGTTCATGATCAAAAAAGGCTGTGAACAACCAGATCATGAGGCAGAAAGTAAATATTTATTACCGGGAGAAAGCTATCAAAACTCAAGAATAGGTAAGACAGGAAACCAGCATATGATTATATATCAACAACGATTCATTCCTTTAGGTAAAGAATGCTAAAAATAAATAACACATCACTTAACTGGGCGATAAAGCGTTACACTTTAATTATTGCAATATCACAAGCCTTTGTAACATACATTATTCTCGAGATAGGAGTTATGGAATGAAGCACATATCTTTAGAAATTAAGCTATTTTTAGTGGGCATGTTGTTCATATCATCTTCTCATGCAGATATTTCAGAGCCAGAAATCATAGCAGAAAATGTATATAGAGTTTTCCCAGGAGATCATGTCACACCAGCCTATTTTATAAGGGAAGGTGATAAGAATATATTTAAAGTTGAGCATGGCAGCATCATAAATACAGGTGTGATTGGCAAAGATGTTGTCAAGATCTTATCCTCTTCTACGGGTGACTTTTCAGCCCTGACCTCCATCGGCAATGTCCTTCTCAATAAAGGGGATCAGAATACCTCAATGATCATCCCAGGTATTATAGATTTACAAGCGATGCAAAGCGGTTTCGTTGCTCTTCGTAGCAATGGAACAGTTGTCACCTGGAATGAGCAAACACCTCCTTTCCAATGTCAGACCAACTTAAATAATATAAAAAGAGTTATCACGCACCCCAATAGCTATGGTGTTGTTGCATTACATGGAGATGGGTCAGTATCAGCATGGAGCTATGATATTTGTAGTGGCTTTTCTACTAACAATACTGAAGTTATTGATGTTGCTGTAGGAACATACGGATTCACAATTCTAGACAAAGAGGGTAATGCATATAAATACCCTTATGATACACAACACCTGATATCCCAGGAAAAAAATGTTTCCCATATTATCAGTGGTAATAACTATGGTTTATCTGTCAGTAAGGACCATATCACTTGCAGTGATGCATCAGCTCTTATTAATACGAAGGGTAGTTTGACTGTGGCAACAGCTTTGGGCACGGGGATGATGATGCTACAAATGTCAGATGGTTCAGTATCTCAAGCTCACTGTTATAATAGCAATCTCAATGAACAATCTCAGACAACTCTGAAATCATTGGCCAACATTAAGTCTGTAATTAGCAATTACAGTGGCTTTGCAGCCATTGACACCGTCGGTGATGTGTTCACTTGGGGTGGTTATAGCGATGAATTTAATAATGAACAGCTCGAGACGTATCGACACGATATCGCATCAGTAATCCCTATGCTCAATTCATTCGCCGCACTCAAAATTGATGGTTCTGTAATTGCTTGGGGTGACCAGATGAGTATTGAAAATGGCTCCCAGAGTAAACTCAGAAATATTACAGGGATATATCCTTCCGCTGGGCAGTTTTTAGCATTGTCTAAGAGTGGCACCCTTTATATGTTTGATTGACAGAACAGCCGGGGACGCCCGGCTCTCTCCATCTATTAACAGCAATCATGTTCACGAAATAGGCTAATTGATTGGGTCAGGAGGAGAGCGTCGCCAGCCTGGCCGCAAACCCCATGAAGAAGAGGCCGATAAGGCCGTTGCCGAGACGGGCCGCCGTCTGGCGCTGACGGAAAAAGCGGGCCATCAGGGTACCGCCGAAGATCAGCAGGGTCAGGTAGACGAAGCTCATCGCTTCCAGCATGCCAGCCAGCACCAGGTAGGAGATCCAGGTGTGGGCATAGCTGAAGTCGATGAACTGCACGAAGAAAGAGACGTAGAACAGGATCGCCTTGGGATTGGTGAGGCTCAGGGTGAGGGCCTTGGTAAAATAGCGCTCACCGGGATCCATCTCGGACGCCGGTCCCGCCTTTTTGGCGATGAAGTTCGCGTGCAGGATCTTCACCCCCAGATAAAGCAGGTAGATGGCGCCCAGATAGCGCACCAGAGTAAACAGCAATGGGGTAGTGCGAATGAGGGACGCGATCCCCAGATAGGCGCAGAAAATGAGGATGGCATCGCCGACGAAGACGCCGAGGGCGGCGCGATAACCCGGGCCTATGCCGCGCACGGCACCGGTTCGCAGCACATAGAGGGAGTTCGGGCCCGGGGCGATGATGATGAAGAAGAGACCGACCAGATAGGTCCAGACGTTGATGACACCCAGGCTTTCGAACATGTTCCCTCCATGGCGGGTGATGGGCCGGATAACGGCGGCAGGCCTTCTATACTAATCCGCCCCGCGCCAAGCACAAGATCTGACCAGCCATCCACACGCCGTCAGCATGAACGGCCTGCGCGCCACGCGAACGCAATCCGGGCGTTCGCCCACTTTGGTTATGTCCAGATGCTCCGGGATAGGGCATGGTAGAGGGAGTGATACCCCAGCCATGGATAAGACCTTGAGTACCGACACCCCGATCACCGCCCCGCCCGCGGTTGACAACCCGACTACCACCGCTTATCCGGTGATCGCCGCCATCAGCTTCTCGCACCTGTTGAACGACATGATGCAGTCGGTACTGCTGGCCATCTATCCCCTCCTGAAGCTGGGGCTCGATCTGTCGTTCACCCAGATAGGTCTCATCACCCTCACCTACCAGTTCACGGCCTCGCTGCTGCAACCCCTGATCGGCCTCTATACCGACCGCAGACCCATGCCCTACTCCCTGCCTCTGGGCATGGGCTTCACGCTGGTGGGGCTGCTCTACCTGTCGCAGGCAGGCAGCTTTGGCGCCGTGCTGTTGTCGGCCATGCTGATCGGCATGGGCTCCTCCGTCTTCCACCCGGAATCCTCCCGGGTCGCCCGCATGGCGGCCGGCAACCAGCCCGGTCTGGCCCAGTCTCTGTTCCAGATCGGCGGCAATCTGGGATCGGCCATCGGCCCCCTGCTCGCGGCGCTCATCATCGTGCCGAAGGGACAGGGTAGTGCGGCCTGGTTCTCGTTGTTCGCACTCATCGGGGTCATCGTGCTCAGCTTCGTCGGCCGCTGGTCCAGCCACCATGCTGCCAGCTTCCATCGGCGGATGAGGGCCCATGCCGGCACCGGCCTGAGCCGCCGCCAGATTGGCTGGTCACTGGCCATCCTCGGTCTGCTGATGTTCTCCAAGTTCTTCTACATGGCCAGCCTGAGCAGCTATTACACCTTTTACCTGATGGACAAGTTCCACCTGTCGCTGGAGAGCGCCCAGCTCTATCTGTTCGCCTTCCTGTTTGCCGTCGCGGCGGGGACAGTGCTCGGCGGGCCACTCGGCGATCGCATCGGGCGCAAGCGGGTGATCTGGATCTCCATCCTCGGCGTCGCTCCCTTCACCCTGCTGCTGCCCCACGTCGACCTGTTCTGGACCTCGATGCTGTCGATCGTCATCGGCCTCATCCTGGCGTCGGCGTTCTCCGCCATCCTGGTCTACGCCCAGGATCTGGTACCCGGCAAGGTCGGCACCATTTCCGGCCTCTTCTTCGGCTTCGCCTTCGGCATGGGAGGGATAGGGGCCGCCCTGCTGGGCAAGTTGGCCGATGCCACCAGCATCGAAACCGTCTATCAGGTCTGCGCCTATCTGCCCCTTATTGGCCTGCTGACCGCCTTCCTGCCCAATATCAGGAGAGGCTAGAGGCCAAGCGGCCGCCAGCGTCGACGGACGAGTCGACCGACCATAAAAAACGCGGCCTGAGCAGGCCGCGTCTGATTCCATCACTCGGGCCGCCTGACACGGCCATATCCGCTCGGACACATCCGCCGAGCCTCTTTGTCAGCAATACGGCCTCTCCCCCAGCCCGATGACCGGGCCCACTGGAAGTTGTCACCCGAGAGGCCGCTGACGGGACCATTCACAGCAAGGATGCGGCATCCCTCAGCAGTACTGGCCTGCCACCCAGCCCGACGACCAGGCCCACTGGAAGTTGTAACCACCGAGCCAGCCGGTCACGTCCACCACTTCGCCGATGAAGTAGAGGCCGGGCACGGTGCGCGCCTCCATGGTCTTGGAGGAGAGCGCGTTGGTATCCACCCCCCCCAGGGTCACTTCAGCGGTGCGATACCCTTCGGTGCCGTTGGGCAGGATCTGCCAATCCCCCAGCAGGGTGGCCACCGCCTCCAGCTCCCGTTCGTTGTACTGGCGCATCGGCTTGCTCACCAGCCATCCCAGCTCCACCAGCTTGTCGACGAAGCGCTTGGGCAGCTCGCGCCCCAGCACGGTTTTCAGCTCCTGGGCAGGATGGGCCTGGGCCCAGGTCTTGAGGGTCTCTGGAATGTCGAGATCCGGCAGCAGGTTGATGTGGATCTTCTCCCCCGCCAGCCAAAAAGAGGAGATCTGCAGGATGGCGGGGCCGGAGAGGCCGCGATGGGTGAACAGCATGGCCTCCTTGAAGCGGGTGCCATCCTCGGCGGTCACCGCCACCGGCAGGCTGACCCCCGCCAGATCGGCGAAGGCCTCCTTGTCGGCCTGATGCAGGGTAAAGGGCACCAGCCCGGCGCGAGTCGGCAACACGGTGAGGCCGAACTGCTCCGCCAGCTTGAAGCCGTAAGGGGTGGCACCGAGTTTCGGCATGGAGAGGCCGCCGGTGGCGACCACCAGCGACGAGCAGGCGATCTCCCCCTTGCTGGTGTCGAGCACGAAGCCTTCATCTGTCTTGCTGACGGTGAGGATCTCGGTCTGTAACTGCAGGGTCACGCCAGCCCAGTCGCACTCTGTCAGCAGGATGTCGACGATATCCTTGGCGCTGTCGTCGCAGAAGAGCTGGCCCAGCGTCTTCTCGTGGTAGTTCAGGCCATGCCTGTCCACCAGATCGATGAAATCCTGCTGGGTATAGCGCGCCAGCGCCGATTTGCAGAAGTGGGGGTTGGCCGAAAGGAAGGCATGGGGACCCGCCTGATGATTGGTGAAGTTGCAGCGACCGCCGCCGCTGATGAGGATCTTGCGGCCCGGCTTCTTGGCGTTGTCGAGCACCAGCACGGAGCGACCCCGGTAGCCAGCCTGGGCCGCACACATCAATCCGGCCGCCCCGGCACCGATCACCACCACATCAAACTGCTTCATCATCACTCACTCATCCAAAGAAAAACGACCCCTTTATACGAAGACCGTCATTGTATCCGGCAGCAACCAGCAACGCGGTTTCATGGCTGCAACAATAGAAAACGGCCCCTGTTGAGAGGGGCCGTCATTGTACTGGCTGAACACTAAGTGTCCACGACTATCAGGCGTTGCCGTCCATGATGCTGGCCGGGGCGCCCTTGGCCAGCTCGGCCAGCTCCTTGTCGATGAAATAGAGGCCCTTGCCATCCTCGCCCACCAGGCTCAGACGGTCGACGATGCTCTTGAACAGCTTCTCCTCTTCGTGCTGCTCGGCCACGTACCACTGCAGGAAGTTGAAGGTGGAGTAATCCTGGGTGGTGAAGGCGACGTGGGCCAGACCGTTGATGCACTTGGTGATGTGATACTCGTGCTCCAGGGTGGTGCGGAAGATGTCACCCAGGGACTTGAATTCGTGGGGAGGCGCTTCAATGGCCCCCAGTACCGGCATGGCGCCGGTCTCGCTCACGTAGGTGAACAGGCGCTCCATGTGCTGGCGCTCCTCGACCGCATGCTGGCGCAGGAAGGTGGCGGCCCCCTCGAAGCCCTTGTCCTCGCACCAGGCGCTCATCTGCAGGTAGAGGTTGGAGGAATAGAATTCAAGATTAATCTGCTCGTTCAACTTCTCGATCATGGCTTTGGCCAACATGATGATTCTCCACTGTGATTTGCCCACGATTGTCGCCACTGTTGCATCCTGACGCAACCAGAGACAACCGACGCACCCCGCAGTTGCGACGACTTTTCACCTCATCCTCTCCCCCATACGGTTATAGAGAAGCAAAGAAACATGGTGTAAGTGACATCAGCCATTATGATGGCGCCATTGGTCGGGGAAAGGATTCAATGAGATTCATAATGGCACTGGCGCTGCTCTGGATGACCCAGTTGCAGGCAGCTCCCTCCTTGCTGAAAGAGGCTGAATTGCAGGCGGCGCGCAATCCCGTCGGCTATCTGCAGCGCCTCGATGCCAGTCCCCAGCAGGATATGGAACTGTTCTACGCCAGGTCCCTGGCCCAGGCAGCCCTAGGCCGCTATCCCCAGGCACAGCGCGACAATGCCCGCGCCCGCGGTCTGGCCAATGCCCAGCAGGAGACCCTGCGCCTGCTCGACTTCCGGTTGCAGCAGATTGCCCTGACCCTGGATGCCGATACGCCGGATCAGGCGCTCGAGCTGCTCACCCAGCTCTGGCCAGCGGTCCGGCATCACCCCAGGCAGGTCTCGGAGTGGCATGCCCTCAACGGGCTCGCCCTCTACCGTACCCAGCAGATGAAAGAGGCGATCCTCGAGCTCAAGACCGCCTATCACCTCAAGCAGAAAGAGCCGGGTTCCATCCTCTCCACCTTGCAGTGCGGCCGTCTGCTGATGACCCTCGGCAACCTCTATGCGGACCTCAATCTCTACCGTGAGGCCGAGACCTATTATCAGGATGCCCTCGGCCAGATGGTGCAGCTCAACGAACCCAACAGCCAGGCCATCATCCGGGCCAACATGGCCAGGCTCTACATCGACATGGGCCAGCCTGCCAGAGCCAGCCAGTTGCTCGATACCCTGCTGGCCACGCCGAGCCTGTCACCCCACTATCGCGCCATCGTCCTCGGCTACCAGGCCATGGTGTTCAACGCACGGGCGGACTGGCACGCCGCCTGGCGCAGCCTGGAGGAGGCACAAGCCATCTATGACAGGCTGGATAGCCCGCAGGCAGCCTCCCGTCTGACCGAGATCCGGGCAAGAACCCTGCTGGGTCGTGGCGAGAAGCAGCTGGCCCTGCAACTGCTGATGGAGCACACCGCCCCTCTCTCCATGGATGGTCGGGCGATGCAGGCCAGGTTGCTGGCCGATCTGGGCCGCTACCCCGAGGCCTACGGGGCCATGACCCGCTACATGCAGTACTACAAGCAGCACTTCAACCAGACCCTGAGCCAGCACGCGGCCGCCTTCCAGGTCGAGATGGATCTGGCTCGCAGCGAGGCCAGCAATCGCGCGCTGCAGCAGGAAAACGAGAGCAAGCGCCAGCAACTGCTCTACCAGCAGAGTGCCCGCTACTACCAATTGCTGCTGCTGGTGCTGCTGGCCGTCGCTCTGATCCTGCTCGGGCTCACCACCCGCAGGCTCCACCGCAGCTCTCGCCACCTCTACAAGCTCGCCACCTTCGATCAGCTGACCGGGCTGCCCAACCGGCGCGCCCTGCTGGAGAGACTGGGTCAGCAGTGGCTGCACGAAACGCCCCTGACCCTGCTCATCATCGACATCGACCACTTCAAACAGATCAACGACAAGCATGGTCACCAGGCGGGGGATCAGGCTATCCGGCAGTTGGCCAGGGAGCTCAAGAGCTGGGCACCGGACCAGCAGTTGATCGGGCGCTGGGGCGGGGAAGAATTTCTGGTGGCCATGACCCAGGACGGGGCCACCTGCTGGCGGCTGGCGGAGCAGCTGAGAAGCCGGATCGCCTACCTGGCCGCCCCCCACATGACCATCAGCATCGGAGTGGCGGAACGCTCGACGCAGGATGACAGCCTGAGCCAGCTCATTCATCGTGCCGACATGGCCATGTATCAGGCGAAACGCCAGGGGCGCAACCAGACCGTGCTGGCCCAGTCTCCCAATCTTTCCCCTGAACTGGCCTGCAACGTCGCCTGATGGCCCCTCGTGCGGGTGTCAGGGCGCCAGCTCAGTGAGTGACGCCACGTTCACCGGCGCACCGTAATCCACCCCCGGCAGCTCGAAGCCGTTGAGCTGCATGAACTCCTGGCGCAACCCGGCAAAATCCCCCAGGGTGCGGAAGTTCTCCGGCGTCACCTTGGGCCAGAGTGCCGAGACGGCGGCCTGCACCGCTGGCTCAAGCTCGTGGTCATCCATCCGGATCAGCCGGTTGCCATCGGCGACGACCCCTCTGGGCCCGTACATCTTGTCGGCAAACAGCCGCTGCATCTGCTCGATGCAGCCCTCGTGGACACCACGCTCCTTCATCACCCCCATCAACAGGCCCAGATAGACAGGCAGCACCGGAATAAACACGCTCGCCTTGGTCACCAGCGCCTTGCAGACCGACACCCAGGCATGACCGCCGATCCCGGCAAGTTGCAGGTTGATGGTCTCGGCGGTGGCGTGCAGGTGCTCCTTGGCATAGCCGATGGTGCCGTCCCGATAGAGGGGATAGGTGGACTCGGGGCCGATATAGGAGTAGGCAACGGTCCGGGCGCCGGGGGCCAGGCAATCCGCCTGCTGCAATGCCTGCATCCAGCGCTGCCAGTCCTCGCCCCCCATCACGGTGACGGTGTCGCGGATCTCCTCCGGGGTGGCTGGCACCAGCGACTGCTGCACCAGCGCATCGTGCTCCAGATCCAGCCCCCAGCCTTGCAGCGGCTGGCCTGTGGTCTTGAGCACCGAGCGTACCTGTGTGCCATCCGGCATCACCCTGACTCCGCTCGCCAGCGAATAGACCACCAGATCCACCTGCCCGAGTCGCTGGCGGATGACGTCGATGGCCTGCTGGCGCATGGTGTCGGAGAAGGCATCTCCGATCAGGTTGACGGCGATGCGACCGGCTTGCTCCGCCGCCTGACGAAACCAGATGTTGTTGTACCAGCCAGCACTGCCGAGCCCCTTGTCGGAGGGACCCCGCTCGAACGAGACGCCCAGGGTATCGGCCCCGGCGCCGAAGGTGAGCGCGATCCGGGACGCCAGCCCGAAACCGGACGATGCCCCCAGCACCAGCACCCGTTTCGGCCCGTTGAACGGCCCCGCCGCCCGCACCTGTTCGATCTGTTGCAGCACGGCGGCGCGACAACCCATGGGGTGGCAATTGCGGGCAACACAACCCTGGATCTGGGGATGAATGATCATGAAGGACTCTCCGGTGCATCGGTGGGACATGAGAAACGGCCATGACAGCGTCACCCGGTTGCAGGTGAGGGGCCCTGGCCGTTTTGCCAAGGGAACTGGCTACAGCATAACCAAGGGGGGCGGGATTACCTTGATGTCGGACGGGATATGGGCTGGAAGAGGGCAGAAAAACAAAAGGGAGCGCGAGGCTCCCCAAAGCGGTATTCAGATGCTTTTTGTTGTTTTGTGTTCATTGCGAAGCACGGGCACATCCTATTCCCCCACCTTCCCGGGGGCAATAGCACGCCTGTGACCGGCGTCAAACTCCTGTTCAAAATATGCACTCCCCGGCCACCTGCACCTCTACGCCTTCCGGTTCGGGGTCAGGCAAATCCTGAAACTGTGGCGACGATGCCGTTTTAGTTTCAGCAGACATTGGTATAGTGGACCCAAGATCAGTGAGGAGAACTCCCATGAATGGAACCTATTACAAACACGTACTGGCCGCGATCGACCTGTCGGAAGACAACCGCAAGGTGATCGAGAAGGCGGTCGACCGGGCCCGCTCCAACGGCGCCAAGCTGTCGGTGATCCATGTGGATGTGGACCTCAAGGATCTCTACACCGAGATGATCGACATCGACATCGACAACGTGCAGGACCAGGTGATCGCCGAAGCGAAGGAGAAGCTGGAAGCCTTCCTCGCCTCGGTGGACTACCCCATCGAGAAGAAGCTGGTCATCTGCGGCGATCTGAGCGAGCGGGTTAACCAGGCGGTCAAGGACTACCAGATCGACCTGCTGGTGTGCGGCCATCGCCAGAGCTTCTGGAGCCTGCTCACCTCGAGCGCACGCCAGCTGATGAATACCGTGCCCTGCGACATGCTGGTCGTGCCCTTGCAGAAGTGATCGAACAGGCGTAGTGTGATTTGCCATGAATATGACCTCATTCAATCACAACTACTGGTGGTGCCGCTTCTAAACAGGCGGCACTGCTTTTCTATGTAAAATTTCCCAAAGAAAACACCGTGACCGCCGAGAGGCGGTCATTGTTTTCATCCCTATGTCGCCTCCCGGCTCACCCAACTGGAGAGAGTGACATGCACAACCCCGTGATCCTGACCGGCGACCGCCCCACCGGCAAACTGCACATCGGCCACTACGTCGGCTCCCTGCGCCAGCGCGTGGCCGCCCAGCACCATTACCGCCAGTTCGTCATGATCGCCGATCTGCAGGCGCTGACCGACAACGGCCACAACCCGGCCAAGGTGACCGATCACGTGCTGGAGGTGATGGCCGACTACCTGGCCGCTGGCCTCGACCCTGCCAAGACCACCTTCTGCCTGCAGAGCGCCCTGCCCGCCCTCGCCGAACTCACGACCTACTACCTCAACCTGGTCAGTGTCGCCCGGCTGGAGCGCAACCCCACCGTCAAGGCCGAAATCCAGCAGAAAGGGTTCGAGCGCAGCCTGCCCGCCGGCTTCCTCGTCTATCCGGTCAGCCAGGCCGCCGACATCACCGCCTTTCGTGCCACTCACGTGCCGGTGGGCGAGGATCAGCTGCCCATGCTGGAGCAGACCAACGAGATAGTGCGCCGCTTCAACACCCTGGTGGGCAAAGAGGTGCTGACCGAGTGCCAGCCCATCCTGAGCGACACCGGCCGCCTGCCCGGCATCGACGGCAAGGCCAAGATGTCAAAGTCCCTTGGCAACACCATCGAACTCGGCATGTCGAGCGACGAGATCAAGCAGGCGGTGTTCGCCATGTATACCGACCCCAATCACCTCAAGGTGAGCGATCCGGGTCAGGTGGAGGGCAATACGGTGTTCGCCTATCTGGATGCCTTCCACCCCGACAAGGCCCTGGTGGCCGAGATGAAGGCCCACTACCAGCGCGGTGGTCTGGGGGACATGCGCTGCAAGCAGGTACTCAACGACTGCCTGCAGACCCTGCTTGCTCCGATGCGGGAGCGGCGCGAGGCAGCCATCGCCGACAAGCGCCAGCTGCTGCGCCTGTTGCAGCAGGGTACCGAGCAGGCCCGGGCCCTCACCGACGAGGTGCTGGCCGAGGTGAAGGGGGCGATGGGGCTGGACTACTTCTCCGGATTGGCGTGATCTGCCCCCTGCGGCGCGGGATGGCCGAGCGCATCCGCGCCGTAGCGCTCCCTCGCCAGCCGGTGCAACAACCCCTTGAACCAGCCAATCGCCTCGTCATGGGCACTGAGCGGGTGGCCCGCCATCAGGTAGACGATGGGGATGGCGGGTTCCAGCTGGTGCAGACGCAACGGATAGTGGCGACAGAAGTGGCGCCCGATCATCTCGGGCACCACCACCAGGTAGCGGCCGGTCGCCATCAGCGGCGGTACCGCCATAAAGCTCGGCAGCCTGACCCCCAGCTCCCGCTCCACCCCGAAACGGGCCAGCCAGAGATCCACCATGGCCTGGCTGTGGCCCCAGCTGGAGGTGTGGATATGGGGGCGGCTGACCAGTTCTCCCGGCCCCAGCATGTCGGGCAGAGCGCTGCCGAGGGGCGACAAACAGACCAGCGGATTGCTGAACCACTCCTCGCGCCACAACCGGGGCGAGAGATGGTTGGCACCGGCAAACCCGATCACCAAATCCAGTTCCCCCTTCTCCAGCTCCCGCTCGTAGTCGCTGTCCGCCAGCTCGCACACTTCCAGTCGGCAGTTGGGAGCCTGCTGCACCATCCACTCCACCAGCACCGGCACCAGGCCGTGCTCCACCGAGCCCGGGGTGGCGATGCGAAAGATCCGCCGGGCACTTGCCGGGTCGAATCCCTTGGCCTGACGCAGCCCCTGCTCCAGCATGGCCAGCGCCTGGCGTACCGGGCTCGCCAGCGCCTTGGCCCGTTCGGTCGGCATCATCTCGCGCCGGCTCATCACGAACAGGGGATCATCCAGCGCCTGGCGCAAGCGCCCCAGCGCATGGCTGACGGTGGACTGGGAGAGGTGCAGCCGTTCGGCGGCACGGGTGACGTTGCGCTCCTGCATCAGCATGTCGAACACGGTGAGCAGGTTGAGGTCGAGGCGGGAGAGGGGCAGTTCCATCGATATTGGCCATAGTTGAATGACGACAATTCATTTTTGGCATAGTAGCAGATTGCATAGAATGCGCAGGCGAATTACATCGGAGATTCAAATGCGTAGCTATCTGTTGTTGCTGGCGATCGGCCTGTTGTGGGGCTCCCAGTTCATTTTCATGCACCAGGCCGTGGCTGAACTGCCCCCCATCATGGTGGCCGCCGGACGCGCCCTGTGCGGCAGCCTGACCCTGGGTCTGCTCTGCCTGTTCATGCGCCTCAAGAGTGAACACACGCCCTGGCGAACCTATATGCTGATCGCCCTGCTCGACGCCACCATCCCCTTCATCATGGTGGCCTGGGGACAACAGTACGTGGACAGCGCCATCGCGGCCGTGGTCATGGGTTGTATCCCCTTTGTGACCATTCTGGCGGCTCCCTTGTTTATTTCTGGTGAAAGAATCACCAAGGGCGGCCTCGTCTCCGTGATCATCGGCTTCATCGGCGTACTGGTACTGTTCTGGCCCAAGCTGACCAGCGGCATGAATGCCGGCCTGCTCGGTGCCATGGCCATCCTGTTCGGTGCCAGCTGCTTCGCCATCGGCCTGCTGATGATCAAGCGCTTCGCCAAGGACCATCCTGTGGTCGTGGCCCGCAACATCCTGATTTCATCAGCTATCCAGCTGCTGCTGGCCGCGCCCTTCGTGGCCGACCTGAGCAGCCTCACCCTGCCGAGCCAGCAGGCCATGGGCGCCGTCGCCATGCTGGGGATCTTCTGTACCGGCCTGGTCTACTTCCTCTACATGGCGCTGATCCAGAAGGCGGGCCCGACCTTCGCCTCCTTCAGCAACTACCTGGTGCCGTTGTTCGGCGTCATGCTGGGAGCCCTGTTCCTCGGCGAGCAGATCCAGTCCACCACGGGCGTGGCGCTGGCCCTTATCCTGGGTTCGGTCGCCCTCAACCAGTGGGCACAGCAGCGCCGCCAACAGCGGGAGGCTGCCCTATGTCAGGCATCCTGACCACCCTCTGCGGCGGTCTGGTACTGATAGCCGGCTGGCAGTATCGCCACCGGCTGGCCGGGGTGCTGGGTCTGCTGATGATGCTGCTGCCCTGGTTCTTCGACAGCAAGCTGCAAGCCATGCTGAACTATGCACTGAATGCCTGAAGACCCTCTCTGCGTGTGTGACGAGAGTGTATCTCTCCTGTTTTTGGGACCGTTTTAACAAAACCTCCGATTTGTCCCCTCTACCGGCGCCCTGCGCCGGTTTTTTTATCTCTGCGCCTCTGGTCCGTAGCGATAACTCAATCGCTCGTTCTTGCGCGGCCCCGTTATCTGCCAGGCGAGCAGGAAGCCCCCGCCGGTTTCGGTCAGCTCGGCGCTGTAGTGATCCTGCCCGCACAGGTGAGGCTCGGCCGTGACCCAGTGCCCGTCCCCCCGGGGCAACAGCTCGAACAGCATCACCGGCTGCTCGTAGCGCAGGTGGGAGAGCATGATCCCCCGTGCGGTGCGCTGCCACCAGAAACGGTTGTGCATGGTCAGCTCCCGGCCATGGGGCGTGGTATAGCGACCCGTCTCGGCATACAGCCACCCCCCATGGTGATCGGTCACCACCACGGCCCCCTCCCCGCGACCGCACCAGTCGGTGGCGGATCCGACCCCGTTGCTCGCCTCGAAGGCAAATGCTCCGATCTGTGACAACCCTTCCCATAAACGCTGGATCGCGCCTTCCAACTCGGCCATCATAGCGCCCTCAAAATTGACAACTGACGACAATTCAATCACATGAACTACTTGATAGGGGTTACCCTGCTCTGGTCCTTCTCCTTCAGCCTGATCGGGGTCTACCTTGCCGGTCAGGTGGATGCCTACTTCTCGGTACTGACCCGCATCGTGCTCGCCAGCCTGGTGTTTCTGCCCTTCCTGCGCCGTCGCTGGCTGCGCCCCGATCTGGTGGCCAAGCTGATGGCCCTCGGTGCCATCCAGCTCGGCATCATGTATCTCTTCTACTACCACTCCTTCCTGCTCTTGACGGTACCGGAAGTGCTGGTGTTCACCATCTTCACCCCCATCTATGTCACCCTGATCCACGACCTGCTGGAAGGGCGCTTCAAGCCTGTCTATCTGTGGGGGGCCCTGCTGGCGGTGCTGGGGGCGGCCGTCATCCGTTTCGACGGCCTGACCGAAAGCTATGTACTGGGATTCCTGGTGGTGCAGGGCGCCAACGTCTGCTTCGCCCTGGGCCAGGTAGGCTACAAGGTGCTGCTGGCCCGGGAGGCTGAGCAGCCGCCCCAGCTGGCGGTGTTCGGCTGCTTCTATCTGGGCGCCCTGGTGATCGCCCTGCCCGCCTGGTGGCTGCTGGGCAAACCTCAATATCCCGCCAGCCCCCTGCAATGGGGCATCCTCTTCTGGCTGGGGGTCGGGGCATCCGGGCTCGGCTACTTCCTGTGGAACAAGGGGGCGACCCTGGTCAGCAGCGGCGTGCTGGCCATCATGAACAACGCCTTGATCCCCGCGGGTCTGCTGGTCAATCTGGTGCTCTGGGGAAAGGATACCGACCTGCTCAGGCTCGGTCTGGGCGCCCTGCTGATGCTGGCTTCCCTCTGGGTCTGCCAGCGTCAGCAGGTCAGTGAGCGCTGACTGAAAACCATTGACGCTGATGGGTCCATCGGCGTCAATGGGTTCGCGGACAGTGACTGGCCGTCAGCCGACCACGGCGTTGTGTTCCCGCTTCGCCTGACCGTGGCAGGAGGCCAACCGGGCCAGCAGGTGATCGAGCTGCTCGGCACTCTGGCTCTGCACCAGGCCGATGCTCACGGTCACCGGACGCTGGGGCAGCAGGCTGGCGTCGGCGATCTCGAGCCGCAGCCGCTCGGCAATCTCCAGGCCGCTCAACCGATCGGTCTGGGAGAGCATCAGAATGAAGCCGTCTTCGTCCCAACGGGCGAAGGGATCTTCCCGACGCAGCTCGCGGCGCACGATGCGGGCCAGCTTGGCCAGCATGGCGTCGCAGGCCGCCTCCCCGAACAACTGCAGGATCTTGCTGCGGTGATCCACGCTGAACTGCAGCAGACAGAAACTGCCGCTCTCGCTGGCCAGCCGTTCATCCAGCAACAGCTCGAAGTGGCTGCGGCTCTCGAGGCCGGTGAGGGGATCCGTGTCGTGGCGATCCTCCAGGGGCGCCATGGCGGCATCCAGATGGCGAACCACCCCCAGCAGTTGACCCCCTTCGTCGCGACGGACCCGCTCCTCCAGCCGGATGTAATGGCCCTGATGGTGCAGGATGCGGTACTCGAGTCGAAGCCCGTTGCTGCGCCCTTGCTGACAGGCCTCCAGGGCCTCTGCCAGACGGGGAGCATCATCCGGATGTACCCGATCCAGCCAGCCGAGATCCCCCAGCTCGCCCCCCTCCAGACCCAGCAGTTGCAGACAGGAAGGGTCCCGCCTCAGACCCAGCCCGGCCGACCAGGTCCAGATCCCGGCCTCCAACATCGCCATGGCCTGTGCCATCAGCGTCACCTCAAGGGGAGTGGTGACCTCAACCCCGGGAGTCTCATACCTTTCCATCACGCGCCTCGAAACCGGATCTGAATATCTGTCCAAGCAATCACACTCAATAAGTAACATTGGTGCTGGCGCCGAGCAACCGCGCCAGCATCGCTGGCCTCGCACCTCTCGCCTCTGGTGGTCCGCCATCAGCGGCCTGCCAGCTTCCAGCTACGAAGTGAAGCTCGACGTCACGCCACCTTGCCCTGATAGCCTGCCATCAGCGCCTGCCAGTTCTCCGGCACGAAGTGGAAGCTGGTGTGCAATTGCGACTCCTTGTTGAAGGAGCGCAGCAACCGCTCCAGGTTGGCCTGCTGCCAGTTGCCGGGGGAGCGGATGGCTCCTTTGTCGAAGTCGATCACCCACACCTTGCCCTCCTTGTCGAGCAGCAGGTTGTGGCTGTTGAGATCCGCATGATAGACCCCTGCATCGTGCAACTGGCGCACCGTTTTGCCTATCTTGTGCCACACCTCACCGGCGATCGGCCCCTGCTTGAGCAGGGCCACCAGATCCTTGGCGCCGCGAATGCGTTCGATCAGGATGTCGGCCCGATAGAAGGGCCCCTGCTTGACCATGCGGGCCGCAAAGGGGCGCGGCACCGGCAGCCCCTGTTCACTCAGGGTCGCCAGCAGACGATATTCAGCCATGGCCCGGCTGCTCTCCACCCCTTCAAACCAGAACCGGTCACGCACCAGCTTGCCCACCATGCCGCCACGGTAGTAGTGACGCAGCACCAGATGGCGTGCCTCGTCCTTGACGAACCAGGTCACCCCGCGACCGATGGAAGAACCCACCACCTGGCGATGGGTCTGCCACCAGACAGGATCGAACAAGGCAGGGGAGGGATCGCGGAAGACTCCGTCGGCATACCAGCAGACCTGGTTGTGGGTGGTGTGTGTCAGCATGATGAGAATTCCGGTCGATAGTGGGTGCAGGGCATCCATTCAGAAAGCCGTGCCGGTCGGGCAACCGGCGCAATTTTACAATCCACAGGGGAGTTTGCATAATGCCATCCATCCATTTTGCCATCGTTGCGCCACATCATGCCGCTGTTCCAAACGCCGCCCTCCTCCATCTGCATCCTGCGGCTCTCCGCCATCGGAGATTGCTGCCACGCGCTGGCGCTGGTGCGCGTCATCCAGCGGGAGTGGCCCCAGACCCGCATCACCTGGATCACCGGCAAGATTGAGGCGACCCTGTTCGCCGATCTGCCGGGGGTCGAGGTCGTTCCCTTCGACAAGAGCAAGGGGTGGCGCGGCTATCGCGATCTCTGGCAGACCCTCAAGGGGCGCAGGTTCGATGCCCTGCTCCACCTGCAGGCCGCCATGCGCGCCAGCATCGCCACCCTCGGCATCAAGGCCAAGGTCAAACTCGGGTTTGATCGGGAGCGCGCCAGCGACGGTCAGTGGCTGTTCACCAACCATCGGGTCCCCTCACCCACCTCCCCCCACGTGCTGGACGGCTTTCTCGCCTTCGCCAAAGAGCTCGGGATAAAGGATCTGACCCCGGACTGGCAACTGCCCATCAGCGCCGAGCACCAGGCCTGGGCGAAGGAGATAATTGGCGGCCAGCCGACCCTGCTCATCTGCGCCGCTGCCAGCAAGGCATTCAAGAATTGGACTGCCGCCGGCTACGCCGCGCTGGCGGATCACGCCGCAGACAAGGGCTTTCAGGTCTATCTGTGCGGCGGACCGACCAGGCTGGAGCGGGATCTCGCCGCCGAGATCCAGCGCCTCAGCCAGAGCAAGCCGGCAGATTTGGTGGGGCAGACCAGCCTCAAGCAATTGCTGGCGCTGATTGGCGAGGCGAGCCTGGTGCTGGCCCCGGATACCGGCCCTGCCCACATGGCCACCCTGGTGGGAACACCCGTGATCGGCCTCTACGCCCACCACAACCCGGAGCGTACCGGCCCCTATCTGTGCCGGGATTATCTGGTCAGCGTCTATCAGGAACTGATTGAGCAGGAGACCGGCAAGCCGCTGGCCGAGCTCGGCTGGCGCACCCGCCTCAAGGATCCGGACGCCATGGCCAAGATAAGCCGCGAGCGGGTCATCGCCGCCTTCGACCGCCTCTGTACCGACAAGCATCTTCTACCGACCCAGGGCAACTCGGAAATTCCGAGCCCTGGCGCAGGGATAATCTGATGGCCCGGCCCCGGCTCCGTGGGCAGAATGGCCCTCTATGCGGGTAACGCCCGCACAGCAAGCTACGGATATTTTGATCGGCTGGAATATGATTCCGGCCGTTTTTTTATCCGCCCCCATCTGCTAACATTCGCCGCCTTTACATCCTCCTGACTCTGATTCCTCCGCGCATTGCGAGCAACCGTCTCCCTTATCGGGCACAAGACGGCGGCCTCTGCTACAACCAAAGCGCGGATCATCGCTTAAAGGTACAGACATGGCGCAACAAGGCACTCTCTACATCATCTCTTCCCCGAGCGGGGCCGGTAAGTCCAGTCTGCTCAATGCCTTGCTGACCCAGCACAACGCCGCCGGCAAGATGCAGCTGTCGGTCTCCCATACCACCCGCGCCACCCGTCCCGGTGAAGAGCACGGGGTGCACTACCACTTCGTCAAGGTGGAAGAGTTCAAGGCGCTGATCGAGCGCGGTGACTTTCTCGAGTGGGCAGAAGTCTTCGGCAACTACTACGGCACTTCCCGCGCCGCCATCGAGGCCTGTCTGGCACAGGGCATCGACGTCTTCCTCGACATCGACTGGCAGGGTGCCCGCCAGATCCGCGAACTGATGCCGACCAAGTCCATCTTCATCCTGCCTCCCAGCCGCGAGGAGCTGGAGCGCCGCCTGATCGGCCGCGGCCAGGACAGCGCCGAGGTGATCAAGGGCCGGATGGAGAAAGCCATTGCCGAAATGGTGCACTATGACGAGTATGACTATGTCATCATCAATGAAGACTTTGAGCTGGCACTGTTCCAGCTCAGGGCCGTCATCGAGTGCCAGCGCCTGGAAATGCGTCAGCAACAGCAGGCCCAGCAAAACTTGCTGAAACAGCTACTGGCAGAGTAAGCCAAAAACAAGTAAACTTTTGCGTCATTTTTAAACACCGCTTTTTCAATCACAGAAAGCCCAAACACTGGAGTCCCGCATGGCCCGCGTTACTGTAGAAGATGCTGTAAAACAGGTAGGTAACCGTTTTGACCTGGTGCTGGTCGCCGCGCGCCGCGCTCGTCAAATCGCGGTACAAGGCAAGGATCCCCTGGTCGACGAAGAGAACGACAAGCCGACCGTGATCGCCCTGCGCGAGATCGAACTGGGTCTGGTCAACAACCAGGTGATGGATACTCAGGACCGCTATGAGCAGCAAGAGCAGGAAGCCGCCGAGCTGGCTGCCGTTGCTGCCATCGCAGAAGGTCGCGGCTAAGTCAGTCGCTTCCCATAGTCGGCGCCCGCCCGGGTGCCGGCTGTTCTCCCCATTTACAACCGCTCGAAAACCTCGCAAACTCGAGGGCATACCCTCAATTTCACGGATTGCCGTTTAACCGCTGCGGGGACTGTCTTGTATTTATTTGAAAATCTTAAAGAAATAGCCAGTTCCTACCTGCCACCCGAGCAGGTTGAGAAGCTCAGGCAAGCCTATGTGGTAGCCCGTGATGCTCACCAGGGACAGATGCGTTCCAGTGGTGAACCCTACATCACTCATCCCGTTGCCGTGGCCCGCATCCTGGGCGACATGCGCCTCGATCATGAGACTCTGATGGCTGCCGTGCTGCACGACGTCATCGAAGATACCCCTGTCACCAAGGACGATCTTGCCGAGCAGTTTGGCAACGCCGTCGCCGAGCTGGTCTCCGGTGTCTCCAAGCTCGACAAGCTGAAGTTCCGCGATCGCAAGGAAGCCCAGGTCGAGAACTTCCGCAAGATGATGATGGCCATGACCCAGGACATCCGGGTCATCCTGATCAAGCTGGCCGACCGCACTCACAACATGCGTACCCTCGGCTCCTTGCGACCGGACAAGCGCCGCCGCATCGCCCGGGAAACCCTCGAGATTTTCGCCCCCATCGCCAACCGCCTCGGTATTCACACCATGAAGAACGAGCTGGAAGAGCTCGGTTTCGAGGCGCTCTACCCCATGCGCTCCCGGGTACTGCGGGAATCGGTGCGCCGCGCCCGTGGCAACCGGCGCGAGATCATCGACTCCATCCAGAGCGAGATTGAGGGGCGTCTGCGGGAAGCCGGTATCGATGCCCAGGTGAGCGGACGCGAGAAGAACCTGTTCTCCATCTACAACAAGATGGAGAAGAAAGAACTGCAATTCCACGAAGTGATGGATATCTATGCTTTCAGAGTGAGAGTGAAAGACATAGACACCTGCTACCGGGTGCTTGGGCAGATGCACAGCCTCTACAAGCCGCGCCCCGGTCGCTTCAAGGACTACATTGCCATCCCCAAGACCAACGGCTACCAGTCCCTGCACACCTCCCTGGTGGGCCCCCACGGGGTACCGGTGGAGGTGCAGATCCGCACCGAGTTCATGGACCAGATGGCCGACAAGGGCGTCGCCGCCCACTGGGCCTACAAGCAGGATGGGGACAGCTCGGGCACCACGGCCCAGATCCGCGCCCAGCGCTGGATGCAGAGCCTGCTGGAGCTGCAACAGAGCGCCGGCAGCTCCTTCGAGTTCATCGAGGGGGTCAAGACCGACCTCTTCCCCGACGAGATCTACGTCTTCACACCGGAGGGCCGCATCATGGAGCTGCCCGCCGGCGCCACCCCGGTGGACTTCGCCTACACGGTGCACACAGACATCGGTCATGCCTGCGTCGGTTCCCGGGTCGACCGCCACCCCTATCCGCTGAGCAGCCCGCTGCACTCCGGTCAGACGGTGGAGATCATCACGGCCCCCGGCGCCCGCCCGAACGCGGCCTGGCTCAACTTCGTGGTGACCACCAAGGCGCGCTCCAAGATACGTCAGTTCCTCAAGAATCTGCGCACCGAGGAGTCCGTGGTGCTGGGCCGCCGCCTGCTCAACCATGCCCTCGGCGCCAAGAACATCGAAGACATCCCGGAAGCCCGCGTCAAGCAGGTGCTGGCCGACACCAAACACGAGAACCTGCAGGGGCTGCTGGCCGACGTGGGCCTTGGCAACGCCATGAGCGTCATGGTGGCACGCCGCATGCTCGGGGATGAGCTGCCGCCGGAAGAGCAACCCAAATCCACCAGCAAAAAGATGCCGATCAAGGGGGCCGACGGCATGCTGGTCACCTTCGCCAACTGCTGCCGCCCCATCCCAGGGGATGCCATCATCGCCCACATCAGCCCGGGCAAAGGACTGGTGATCCACCAGGAGTCCTGCCGCAACATCAAGGGCTATAGCCGCGAACCGGACAAATACCTGCCGGTGCAGTGGGAGGTGGACAAGGAGCAGGAGCAGGAATTCCGCACCGGCATCAGCATCGAGATCGTCAATCACCAGGGCGCCCTGGCGGAGCTGGCCAACGTGATTGCCGCCACCGGCGCCAACATCCACGCCATCAGCACTGAGGAGAAAGATGGCCGGGTCTATGTGGTCACCCTGCTCATCACCACCAAGAGCCGGATCCACCTCGCCAACATCATGCGCAAGATCCGGGTCATGCCCAACGTGCTCAGGGTGAGCCGACAGAAAAACTGAACACAGGCGGCGCAAGCCGCCTGCTGCTTTTCAAGAGATACCCAGGGCCCCATGCCGCAGGCCACCAGCCTTGTTGCATGCACCGGCCTCACGACATAGAAACCGACATGACTCCTGAACGCTTCAAACGCATTTCCGACATGCTGGCCCAGCGCCAGCTCGACCTGACCGTCTGCATGGAAGAGGTTCATAAACCTCACAACCTGGCCGCCATCGTGCGCACCGCCGATGCCATCGGCATCCACCGGGTGCACGCGGTCTGGCCCAAAAGCTGGATCCACAAGCGCAAGGGCACCGCCCGCGGCAGCCAGAACTGGGTGGACGTGAAGCTGCACCCGGACATCGGCAGTGCGGTGGCCGAACTCAAAGCTTCCGGCATGCAGATCCTGGCGACCCACCTCTCCGACAGCTCCGTGGACTTTCGTGCCATCGACTACACCAGACCCACCGCCATCCTGGTGGGCCAGGAGAAGCACGGCATCGGCGAAGAGGCGCTGGCCCTGGCCGATCACCATATCGTCATCCCCATGGTAGGTATGGTGCAGTCCCTCAATGTCTCGGTGGCCGCCGCCGCCATCCTCTACGAGGCCCAGCGCCAGCGCGAACTGGCCGGCTGTTATCAGCGCGGCTGTCCACTCAGCCTGGAAGAGCAGAACACCATCTTGTTCGAGGGGGGCTATCCCGTCTATGCCCAGCTCTGCAAGGAGAAAGAGATGCCCTACCCCCAGCTCGGTCCGGCCGGCGAGATCCTGGCGGACGAACGCTGGTGGCAGCAGATGCAGCTGACGCGCAAAGGATGGGCCGCACAACAGGAAGAAGATGAATGGCAGGATCAGTGATGGAAAATCCGTTCGGCAGCTGGCTAGAATCCCAGGTCATACGGGATCATCTGACCAACCCCAATATCGAGGCCGGGGAGTACAGCTATTACTCCGGTTACTACCACGGCAAGCCGTTCGAGGATCATTGCGTGCGCTACCTGCTCGGCGATGGCTCGACGCGGGAGTCCTGGGACAGTGGCCAGTGGGGAAAGGAAGTTGACCGCCTGATCATCGGCAAGTTCTGCTCCATCGCCTCCGGCGCCACCTTCATGCTGGCGGGCAACCAGGGTCACCGGATGGACTGGGCTTCCACCTTCCCCTTCGATGCTGCCCGCTTCGGTGACGGCGTGCAGGACGGTTTTCTGCGCAAGGGAGACACCCGGATCGGCAACGATGTCTGGATCGGCTCGGAAGCCATGATCATGCCCGGCATCACCATCGGCGATGGCGCCGTCATCGCCACCCGGGCCGTGGTCACCCGGGATGTGGCCCCCTACACGATAGTGGGCGGCAACCCGGCCAGGCCGATCCGCCCCCGTTTTGACGAGGAGCAGGTCGCCATGCTGCAAGCCATGCAGTGGTGGGACTGGCCGCTGCCCCGCCTGCAAGCCGCCATGCCCCTGCTCTGCTCGAATGATATCACTGCGCTCTACCACCACTGGCGCGAGGAGCTTGCCCGATGAAACCTGCCTCCCTTTCCCTGCTGGCCCTGACCCTGTTTTCTGCCGGAGCCCTTGCCGTGAGCAATCCTTACCAGCTAACCACTGAAGCCGACGTCCCCGCCCTCTATCAGCAGACCCTGCCCGACTTCTGGCGCCAGCATGCCGTCGAGGGGGAGTTCAAGGGCAAGGACGGGGTCACCCTCCGCTATGCCGCCCTGCGCCAACCCAAGATCGATCGCGCCATCCTCATCGTCAACGGCCGGGTCGAGAGCTACCTCAAGTATCAGGAGCTGGCCTGGGATCTCTGGCGCCAGGGTTACAGCCTCTACCTCATCGATCATCGCGGCCAGGGAATGTCAGACCGCATGCTGGCCGACAAAGAGAAGGGGTATGTCGACCAGTTCGACGACTATGTCGCCGATCTCAAACAGTTTCATGACGAAGTGATTGTACCGGACAAGCCTGCCAAGCTGTTCCTGCTGGCCCACTCCATGGGGGGGGCCATCTCGGCCCGCTATCTGGAACGCTGGCCGAACGACATCCAGGCGGCGGTGCTCTCCTCCCCCATGATGGGCATCAACCTCGGTGGCCTGCCCAAGTGGCTGGCCAAGGGGTTGGCGGCCACCATCGGCACGGTCGGCGGCTGGGTGGGCGAGCCCCCCTACGGCCCGGGTCAGGGACCCTATGAGGATCACGGCTTTGCCGACAACGAGCTGACCCACAGCACGGCGCGTTATCAGGCCTTCCGCCAGATCTACGAACAGCATCCCCAGGTCAGGCTGGGGGGCGCCACCGCCCACTGGATCCATCAGGCCATCACAGGATCGGACGCGGCCGTAGCCGACGCCGGCGCCATCAAGACGCCGCTGCTGCTGCTGCAGGCCGGCGAGGACAGCGTGGTGGACAACGCCGCCCAGGAGGCCTTCTGCGCCAAGGCCCAATGTGAAGGGGGCAAGCCGCTGCGCATCGACGGGGCCTGGCACGAGCTCTTCATCGAGGCGGATCCCCAGCGTCAGGTCGCGCTCAATGCAACCCTGGCCTTCTTTGCGCGCTACTGACGCGACCAGAAGGGGCTGGTTATTTTTTGGATCCCTAAATAAATGGGGTGACGGCAGACGCTGGGGTACACTCCCCCGGCGTTCAATTGAAGTCGAGGTAATGATGTTCAAGGTAGTTGTGTCCGATCTCGATGGTACCCTGCTCAACGGGCAGCACCAGATCTCCTCCCGCACCCGGGATACCCTGCACCGTCTGGTCGATCAGGGCGTCAAATTCGTGGTCGCCACCGGCCGTCACCATGTGGATGTGCGCAGCATACGCGATGCACTGGGGCTGGATATCTACCTCATTACCTCCAACGGCGCCGTGGTACACGACAAGCAGGATCAGCTGGTCTACAACCAGGCGCTGCCGAGCACGGTGGCGGCCGAGCTGATCGCCATGGAACGCGACCCGTCCATCCACATCAACGTCTACTACGGCGACGAGTGGCTGGTGGAAGAAGAGCTGCCCTGGTTGCTGCAGTTCCATCACGACTCCGGCTTCAGCTACCGCCTGGCGGATCTGGCCAACCACCCGAAGGACAGGGTCAACAAAGTGTTCTACATCGGCGACCACGACAAGCTGCTGAAGATAGAGGCGCACCTCAACCAGAAATATGGTGATCGGATCAACGTCACGTTCTCCCTGCCTGACTGCCTCGAGGTGATGCACGCCGGCGTGCACAAGGGCAATGCCGTGCGCGCCGTGCTGGAGCAGCACGGGCTGGAGATGTCCCAGGCCGTGGCCTTTGGCGATGGCATGAACGACTTCGAGATGCTGAGCATGGTGGGCCGTGGCGTGGTCATGGGCAACGCCCACGATCGCCTCAAACAGGCCCTGCCAGAGCACGAACAGACCCTCACTTCCGATGAAGATGGCGTTGCTGTCTATCTGGAGAAACTGTTCGCCTCCCAGACCCGCTGATAAGGCATCCCCATCGCGGATCGAAAAAGGGTGGCCCATGTGGCCACCCTTTTTGTTTCTCGCTCTCTTGTCACCACGCCAGAGCTGGGCGCACCAGACGGTTCAACAGCGTGCCGGATGGCGTCCACTCAAAGCTCTGGTTGGCGCCGCCATAGCATTCGGCGAGGCGCAGGGGGACGGCCGGCTTGTGACGGCGACCCGCCACATCCAGGCACAGTGACACCTGCCGATTGAACAGACGATCCCCCTGCCACAGCCATTGATGGCTCTCCTCCCGGCACGCCTCCATCCCCAGACCATCCTCCCCTTTGGCGACCAGGCAATCCCCGGCCAGTTGCAGGGCACCGACATCCCAGCTGAATGACTGGTTCGATTGCTGATCGCAGGGCTGAGTCAGCAGACGGCCCTGCTCGCTCAGGGTCACGCAGAAGCCACCACTGGTCACCAAGGTGGCCTCGAGTTCGGCCTTTGGCTTGGGGGCGGCGCCCATCAGAAGATCTTCCGGTTTTGGCTGCAGGGCGCAGCCACCCAGCAGCAGTGCGGCCATGGCCAGCACGGAGAGTTGAAGAGAAGTGATATGGTGATGCATAGGCCTTGTATCTGGTCCGTGCCCGAGCGTCCCCTGTCTCGCGGCTCCGGGCCCCAGCATAGCGAACTCGTGGCGAACAGGCGCCTGAAGAAGTGTAAAAAGACGTGACAGGAAAAAGCGGAAGAGAAACGCCAAAAAGCAAAAACCCCGCCTGAGCGGGGTTTTCAAATGTGGTCGGTGATAAAGGATTCGAACCTTTGACCCTCTGGTCCCAAACCAGATGCGCTACCGGGCTGCGCTAATCACCGAGGGGGTATTCCAAAAACACAAAGATGACCATCTGGTCATCCTCGTCATACAGCAAGTATGGTGCGAAGAGAGGGACTCGAACCCTCACACCCGGGGGGCACTAACACCTGAAGCTAGCGCGTCTACCAATTCCGCCACCTTCGCGTACCTGACAAGCTGTAAAATGGGGTGGCTGATGGGGCTCGAACCCACGACAACCGGAATCACAATCCGGGACTCTACCAACTGAGCTACAGCCACCACAGCTGTTTTCGTTCTTCAACACGCCCGTTTAACCGGCGCACTTTTGATGGTGCGCCCGACAGGATTCGAACCTGTGACCTCTGCCTCCGGAGGGCAGCGCTCTATCCAGCTGAGCTACGGGCGCTACGCTGTCGAACGGGGCGCATTATTGATGATGATGCCGACCTTGTCTACTCTTTTTTTGACACAAAGAATCAAGTGCCTGTTTTTCAATCACTTCCGACCCTTTTCAACTATTTTTGTTTTGTTCAGGCTGGATCCAGCAATTCCCCACTACTTTTTGAATCCCTCACCCCATAGGGTCAAAGATGATGGGCAATGCTTGACTTGCCTTTGCGCCCACCTAGAATGAATGAACGTTCATTCAGTCGTTGACCTCTGATAACCATGGATAAGAAAGAACGCATTTTCGAAGCAGCTCACGAGATCCTCGGCGAGCAGGGCTTCTACGGCCTTTCCATTGCCGTGGTCGCCAAGAAAGCCAAGGTGGCGGCAGGCACCATCTATCGCTATTTCAGCGACAAGGATGACCTGATCCGCCAGCTCTATCAGCACACTATCCTCAAGTTTCATCCCCTGGTCATGGAAGGTGTGCAGATAGAAGAGGTGTCCTATGAGCAGTATCGGCGCCTCTGGCTCAACATCGATGCCATCTTCACCAGCTACCCCAATGCACTCAAGTGCAAATTGCAGTACGAAAGTTCTCCATTGGGGGCTGAATTGGAGCGGGATCCGGTCATAATGGCGACGTGGGCGCCACTTGAGCGCTTCTTTGAGCAAGGACGCCAACAGGGACTCTTCATCGATCTCCCCATTCTGGTGTTGCAAGCATTGAGTCTGGATTGCGTGGCCAACCTGGCACAGCAGCGCCGGGTTCACGATTTCGAATTGACGCAGGAACAGCTGGAGACGGTCATCCGGGCCAGCTGGAATGCCATTTTAAACCCTAATGTTTCCATCACAGGAGCCTGTTCATGAAAAAGTGGATGGCCATCATGTTGCTGATAGCACTCGCCCTGTTTGGCAGTGTCATCGGCTTCAATATGTTCAAGCAGAAGAAGATTGCAGAGTTCATGGCCAATCGGCCCGAGCCCGAGTTCCCGGTCACCGCCATGGTCACCAAGGCGCAGGACTGGGTCCCCACCATTGAAGCCATCGGCTTCATCGAGCCGAACCAGGGGGTCACCCTCTCCAGCGAGCTGTCAGGCACCATCGACAGCATCCGGTTCGAATCGGGGGCACATGTCAAAGCGGATCAACTGCTGCTGAGCCTGGACTCCAGTGTGGAAAAAGCCAATCTGAACTCCTCCCAGGCCAGGCTGCCGGCAGCCAGGGCCAAGTTCGAGCGCTACAAGAACCTCTATCAGAAGAACTCCATCTCCCGGGACCAGCTGGATGATGCCGAGGCAAGCTACCGCTCCCTGGAGGCGGACATCGACAGTCTGAAGGCCACCATCGCCCGTCGTGAGGTGCGAGCCCCCTTCAGCGGCGCCGTGGGCCTGCGCAACGTCTTCCTCGGCCAGTATCTGGAACCGGGTACCCAGATTGTGCGCCTCGAAGACACCAGCGTGATGCGCCTGCGCTTCACCGTGCCCCAGACCGACATCTCCAAAATCACCCTGGGACAGACCATCAAAATCAACGTGGATGCCTATCCCCAGACCCAGTTTGACGGCCAGATCACGGCCATCGAGCCCGCGGTCAACTATCAGAGCGGCCTGATCCAGGTGCAGGCAGACATTCCGAACAACGACGGCCAGCTCCGTTCCGGCATGTTCGCCCGCGCCAGCATCATACTGCCCACGGTGAAAGACCAGATCGTGATCCCGCAGTCCGCCATCTCCTTCACCCTCTATGGCGAGAACGTCTACGTCATTCACGAGGCTGACGGCGTGAAACGCGCCAAGCAGGTGGTGGTCAAGGCAGGTGAGCGTCGCGGCAACGATGTCCATGTGCTGTCCGGCATCAAGGCTGGCGATCAAATCGTGCTGTCGGGTCAGGTTCGCCTGAGCAACGATACCAAGGTGCACGTGGTCGAGAACGATGCCCTTGCCGTTCCGGCACAAACCCCGATGCTGTAAGCGCGGAGAGCTGCGATGCGATTTACTGACATATTCATAAAACGGCCTGTGCTGGCGATCTCGCTCAGCTTCCTGATAGCCCTGCTGGGCTTCCAGGCCATCTTCAAGATGCAGGTGCGTGAATACCCCGAGGTGATCAACACCGTCATCACGGTCAACACCAGCTACTATGGCGCCAGTGCGGACCTGATCCAGGGCTTCATCACCCAGCCCCTGGAGCAGGCGGTCGCCCAGGCCGACAACATCGACTTCATGACCTCCTCGAGCCAGCTGGGCAGTTCCACGGTGACGGCGTACATGAAGCTCAACACCGATCCGAACGCCGCACTGTCCGACATCCTGGCCAAGGTCAACTCGGTGCGTTCCCAGTTGCCCAAAGAGGCGGAAGACCCTTCGGTCACCTCCTCCACCGGCTCCACCACGGCGGTGCTCTACATGGGCTTCACCAGCCCGGAGCTCAACTCCAGCCAGATCACCGACTACCTGGAGCGGGTCATCAAGCCCCAGCTGTTTACCGTGGGCGGGGTCTCCAAGGTGGATCTGTATGGCGGGGTCGAATTCGCCCTGCGGGTGTGGCTGGATCCGGCCAAGATGGCCGCCTTTGACCTGACCTCAAGCGACGTGATGACGGTGCTCAACAGCAACAACTATCAGTCCGCGACCGGCCAGGCCACCGGCTATTTCACCCTGTTCAACGGCAACGCCGAGACCCAGGTCGGCAACATCGAAGAGCTCAAGCGTCTGGTGGTCGCCACCCGCGACAGCAAGGTGATCCGTCTCTCCGACATCGCCAAGGTCTCCCTGGAGAAGAGCCACGACATCTATCGCGCCAGCGCCAACGGCCGCGAGGCCGTAGTTCTGGCCATCAACGCAGCCCCGACAGCCAACCCCATCAACATCGCCCACGATGTGCTGGAGCTGCTGCCGAGCCTGAAGCGCAACATGCCGAGCACCATGCAGGTGAACGTCCTGTATGACTCCACCATCGCCATCAACGAATCCATCCACGAGGTCATCAAGACCATACTGGAGGCGGCCGCCATCGTACTGGTGGTGATCACCCTGTTCCTCGGTTCGTTCCGGGCGGTCATCATCCCCATCATCACCATTCCCCTGAGCCTCATCGGCGTGGTGATGATGATGGACATGTTCGGCTTCTCCATAAACCTCATGACCCTGCTGGCGATGGTGCTGGCCATCGGTCTGGTGGTGGATGACGCCATCGTGGTGCTGGAGAACGTCGACCGTCACATCAAGGAAGGGGAAGAGCCGTTCCGGGCCGCCATCATAGGTACCCGGGAGATCGCCGTGCCCGTCATCGCCATGACGGTCACCCTGGCGGCGGTGTATGCGCCCATCGCCCTGATGGGGGGCATCACCGGCTCCCTGTTCAAGGAGTTCGCGCTGACCCTGGCGGGCGCCGTGTTCGTCTCGGGCATCATCGCCCTGACCCTGTCGCCCATGATGTGCGCCAAGATGCTCAGGGCCAACGAGGAGCCCGGCAAGTTCGAGCGTACCGTGCACGATCTGCTGGACCGGATGACGGCCCGCTACGACGCCATGCTCCATGCGGTGATGCAAAAGCGCATCGTGGTCATCCTGTTTGCCGTCATCGTGTTCGCCAGCCTGCCGCTGCTGTTCAAGTTCATTCCGAGCGAGCTGGCCCCGTCCGAGGACAAAGGCGTCATGGCGGTGCTGGGGACGGCACCTTCCAACGCCAACCTGGACTACATCGAAAACACCATGGCGGACGTGAACAAAGTCCTGGACGACCAGCCGGAGATCGCTTACTCCCAGGTCTTCTCAGGGGTGTTCAACTCCAATCAGGCGTTCGGTATCGCCTCCATGGTGCCCTGGAGCCAGCGTGAAGCGAGCCAGAAAGAGGTGCTGGATCGGGTTGCCGGTCTGGTGAAGGACATCCCCGGGATGGCCATCACCACCTTCCAGTTCCCGGAACTGCCGGGGGCCTCGAGCGGTCTGCCCATCCAGTTCGTCATCACCACCCCGAACAGCTTCGAGAGCCTGTTCCTGATCGCGGGTGAGATGCTGGCGGCAACCCAGGCCAACGGCCAGTTCGTCTATTCGGATCTCGATCTGAACTACGACTCGGCCACCATGAAGATCAGCATCGACAAGGACAAGGCGGGTGCCTACGGCATCACCATGCAGGACATCGGCATCACCATGGGCACCATGATGGCGGACGGTTACGTCAACCGTATCGACCTGGATGGCCGCTCCTACGAGGTGATCCCGCAGGTGGAGCGCAAGTTCCGTCTCAACCCCGAGTCCATCAAGGGCTACTACGTGCGTGCCGCCGACGGCAAGTCGATCCCGCTGGGCAGCCTGATCAAGATTGAAGTGAAGGGAGAGCCCCGTGCCCTGCCCCACTTCAACCAGCTGAACTCCGCCACCATCGGCGCCGTGCCGGCACCGGGCGTGGCCATGGGGGATGCGATCAACTGGTTCAAGGCGACCGCGGAAGAGAAGCTGCCCCAAGGCTATCGTTACGACTTCATGGGGGAAGCCCGCCAGTTCGTGACCGAAGGGAATGCGCTCTACGCCACCTTCGCCCTGGCCCTGGCCATCATCTTCCTGGTGCTGGCGATCCAGTTCGAATCCGTGCGTGACCCGCTGGTCATCATGGTGTCGGTGCCGCTGGCCATCAGTGGCGCGCTGATCGCCCTGGCGTGGGGCATGGCCACCATGAACATCTACTCCCAGGTCGGTCTCATCACCCTCGTCGGTCTGATTACCAAGCACGGTATTCTGATCTGCGAGGTGGCGAAGGAGGAGCAGCTGCTCCATGGTCTGAACCGAATGCAAGCCGTAATGCAGGCTGCCAAGGTCCGTCTGCGCCCCATCCTGATGACCACGGCGGCGATGATCGCAGGCCTCATCCCGCTGCTCTATGCCTCGGGTGCGGGGGCGGCACAGCGCTTCAGCATCGGCATCGTCATCGTGGCGGGTCTGGCCATCGGCACCCTGTTCACCCTGTTCGTGCTGCCGGTCATCTACACCTTCCTGGCATCCGAACACAAGCCGCTGCCGGAATTCGACGAATCCATCCCGGCAAAAGCCAAGGGTGGTCACTGATCCCAGCCCACACAAAAAAGGCCCCGAAAGGGGCCTTATTTTTATCCATTGGATGACACACGACATAAGTCCATGAAGCAGTTAAACTAAACCGCACTCAATCCAGACCGCAAGGACGCCATGTCAGGAATCTTCTCCAAGGCCGTCGGCCTTAACGGACTCTCTTATCGTCTGCTTTCCTACATTCTGATCTGCAGTACGGTGCTGGCACTGCTCATCACCGTGCTTCAGCTCGCCTGGGACTACAACAAGGATGTGACCGTCATCGAGGCCAGCATCGGCCAGATCGAGGCCTCCTTCCTGCAACCCATCTCGGCCAGTCTCTGGAATCTGGATGAAGAGCAGGTGAAGGTGCAGATCGAGGGCATCATGAACCTGCCCAACATGCAGTTCGTCATGGTCAAGGAGATGCTGGGCAATTCGGAAGTGCCCCTGCTCACCCAGGGGGTGGAGCAGCCCCAATACGACATCTCCCGCGAGTTCACCCTGAGCTATCAGGGGGAAGTGGTCGGCAAGCTGTTCGTCGCCGCCTCCCTGGAGCAGGTCTACCAGCGCCTCATCGAGAAATCCGTGCTGATCCTGGTCAGCCAGACCATCAAGACCCTGGTCGTCTCGTTCTGCATCCTGGTCATCATCTACTATCTGGTGATCCGTCATATCAACCGCATCGTCAGCTATGCCCAGAAACTGAGCCTGGATCGCCTCGCGGTGGAGCTGACCCTGGAAGGTCGCCCCCTGCCCCGCAAGTCCCCTGATGAATTCGATACCCTGGCCGCCACCCTCAACCAGATGCGCACCCGGCTGAACGACGAGTTCACGGCCCGCCATCAGGCCGCCGATCAGCTCCAGCAGGAGCGGGACTTCTCCGCCACCCTGATCAACTCCGCCAACATGGTCATCTGCTGCATGGAGCCGGATCTCAACATCGCCAGCATCAACCCGGCGGCCATCCTGCTCACCGGCTATCACCACCAGGAGCTGTTGCAGCACAACTGGCTGGATCTCTTCGTCAGCAAGGAGCAGCGTGACGAGCTGGCCGCCACCCTGGCCGATCAGGGCGCTCTGGAGGACAGGGAGATCACCATGCACGACCAGCAGGGCAACGAGCTGGTACTGCAGTGGACCTTCGCTCCCTTCTACGAGGGGCCTAACCTCAAGTACCTGATTGGCTTTGGCTATGACATCACCCCCCTCAAAAAGGTCGAGCGGGAGATCACCCTGTTCAACGAGCAGCTGGAAGGCAAGGTGGCTGAACGCACCCGCAGCCTGAGCGATGCCAACGACCAGCTGGGCAAGGCCTATGACGATCTCAAGCAGGCCCAGCAGACCCTGGTGGAGTCGGAAAAGATGGCCTCCCTCGGTTCCCTTGTTGCCGGCGTGGCCCACGAGATCAACACCCCCATCGGCATCAGCGTCACCGCCTCCTCCTACCTGCAGGAGCGGGTGGCCGACTTCAAGCAGCATATCGAGGCCAAGCAGCTCTCCCGCACCTACCTCAACGAATTCACCCAGAATCTCGACGAGTCGATGCAACTGCTGCAAGGCAACCTGAGACGCGCCTCAGAGCTCATCGCCAGCTTCAAGCAGGTGGCAGTGGATCAGTCCTCCGAGGCCCGATACAACTTCAGCCTCGCCGACAACCTGCATCAGGTGGTGGTCTCCCTCGGTTACAAGCTCAAGAAGGCCCAGTGCGAGGTGGACATCCAGTGCGATCCCAAGCTGAGCATCTACTCCTTCCCGGGCAGCTTCACCCAGATCTATTCCAACCTGATCCTCAACTCCATCCATCACGGTTTCGATGGCTGGGACAGGCCTAGAAAGATCACCATCCAGGTGGCGCAGCAGGGAGACGAGCTGGTCATCGACTACAGTGACAACGGCCGCGGCATCCCCCCGGAGATACTGCCGCGCATCTTCGATCCCTTCGTCACCTCCAAGCGGGGCCAGGGTGGCAGCGGGCTCGGCACCCATATCATCTACAACCTGGTGGTCCAGCTGCTGCGCGGCCGCATCCACTGCGCCAGCGAACCGGGCCAGGGCGCCCAGTTCCACATTCGCCTGCCCATCCAGCAGAACTGAGCACCGGCTCTTGTGGGCCGGCCGCTTTGTCCCCATCATGCTGTGACTGCATTCTTAACGAGCGGAGAACCTCGCAATGGCACAGCATTTTGACTACATCGCCATCGGTGGCGGCAGCGGCGGCATCGCCTCGGCCAACCGGGCAGCCATGTACGGCAAGAAAGTCGCCCTGATCGAAGCCAAAGAGCTGGGTGGCACCTGCGTCAACGTCGGCTGCGTACCGAAGAAGGCCATGTGGTATGCAGGCCAGATCGCCGATGCCCTGAAATATGGCGCCGACTACGGCTTCGACACCACGCTCAACCACTTCAGCTGGGCCAAGCTGGTCGAATCCCGTCAGGCCTATATCGGGCGCATTCACCAGTCCTACCAGAACGTGCTGGGCAAGAACCAGATCACTGTCATCAAGGGCTTCGCCCGCTTCGTCGACAGCCATACCGTCGAGGTGAACGGCGAGCACTACAGCGCCGATCACATCCTGATTGCCACCGGCGGCCGCCCCGAGGTCCCGACCATTCCGGGCGCCGAACTGGGTATCGACTCCGACGGCTTTTTCGACCTGCAAAGCCAGCCCAAACGGGTTGCCGTGGTAGGTGCCGGCTATATCGCCGTGGAGATCGCAGGCGTGATGCAGGCACTTGGCTCCGAGACCCATCTGGTGGTGCGCAAGCATGCGCCGCTGCGCAACTTCGACCCCATGATCCACGAGACCCTGGTGGAGATCATGGCGCAGGAAGGGCCCAAGCTGCACACCCACGCCATTCCCAAGGCCGTCATCAAGAACGCCGACGACAGCCTGACCCTGCAACTGGAAGATGGTCGCCACCTCACCGTGGACTGCCTCATCTGGGCCATCGGTCGCGTGCCCGCCACCGACAACCTCAATCTGGCTGCCACCGGCATCACCCTGGACGAGAAGGGCTTCATCCCCACCGACAAGTTCCAGAACACCGCCGTCGCCAACCTCTATGCCGTCGGTGACAACACCGGCCGCATCCAGCTCACCCCGGTGGCTGTCGCGGCAGGCCGCCGCCTCTCGGAGCGGCTGTTCAACAACAAGCCGGGCGAGCACCTCAACTACGATCTGGTGCCGACCGTGGTGTTCAGCCACCCGCCCATCGGCACCATCGGCCTGACCGAGCCGGAAGCCCTCGCCGAATACGGTGAAGATCAGGTGAAGGTCTACCGCAGCCAGTTCACCGCCATGTATTCGGCACTGACCCAGCATCGCCAGCCCACCCGGATGAAACTGGTCTGCGTCGGGCCGGAAGAGAAGGTGGTCGGCCTGCATGGAATCGGCTTCGCCATGGACGAGATCCTGCAAGGCTTCGGCGTCGCCATGAAGATGGGCGCCACCAAGGCGGACTTCGACAACTGCGTTGCCATCCATCCGACCAGCGCGGAAGAGTTTGTGACCATGCGATAAGCGGGGTTGAAGCTGACCTCATCACCATCGGGTCAGCTTCCACCACTTGCTACCAAAACCCGGCTCAGGCTGGGTTTTTTGTGCCTTGCCTGTCCACCAGCCAACAAAACCTGCCTTCTTTACGCCGATTTTACGCCAGCCAAATTGGGCTTTATGGCGCCTTTACGCCCGTTTTACATACCCTTTGAGCGTCAATGAGACCCATGGGATCGACACGGATATGCATCGATCCCTGACGCTAATTACCTCAACGGAGTCGTTATGAATTGGCTATATCTGCTGCTGGTCCTCGCCCTCGCGGGCTATCTGCTGCGCGCCCTCGCGCGCACTCATGAGTGAGGAACCGGATATGTGGCAAGAGATCATCTATCCCGTCGCGTTCGTGCTGCTGGTGCTGCTGCCGGCGCCTCTGCTTGGCAACTACCTGTATCGGGTGTTTGAAGGCAAGAGTCGCTGGCTGGCCCCGCTTGAGCGCGCCACCCTGGCCTGCTGCGGCACGGACGGGCGCGAGCAGGACTGGAAGTCCTACGCCCTCAGCCTGCTGGCTTTCAACGGCGCCGGTTTCGGCCTGCTGTTCCTGATCCTGATGGCGCAGGGGCTGCTGCCCCTCAACCCGCAGCAACTGCCCGGGCTGAACTGGCAACTCGCCTTCAACACCGCGGTCAGCTTCATGACCAACACCAACTGGCAGGCCTACTCCGGCGAAGCCAGCCTCTCCTACTTCAGCCAGATGGTGGGGCTCACCACCCAGAACTTCGTCTCCGCCGCCACAGGCGCCGCGGTCGCCATCGCCCTGTTTCGCGGCATCGCCCGCCAGCAGACCACCCACCTTGGCAACTTCTGGCAGGATCTGGTGCGCTTCTGCCTCTACGTGCTGCTGCCGATGGCGCTGATCCTGGCGCTGCTGCTGGTATGGCAGGGGGTGCCCCAGAGCCTGTCGGCCTACCTGCCGTTCCACGCCCTGGAAGGTCAGGAGCAGCTGCTGCCGCTCGGCCCGGCCGCCTCCCAGATCGCCATCAAGCAGCTCGGCTCCAACGGCGGCGGCTTCTTCGGCATCAACTCGGCCCATCCGTTCGAGAACCCGACCGCCCTCTCCAACTGGCTGGAAATGGTCGCCCTGCTGACCCTGGCCGCCGCTATGGTCTGCACCCTGGGTCGTTACGTGAAGGATCTGGCCCACAGCCGCGCCATCCTCATCGCCATGACCATCATGCTGGTGCTGGGGCTCTGCCTCGCCATCGGCCAGGAGCTGAAGCCGGATCCCGCCCTCGCCCACCTCACCAGCGAAGCCGGCAACTGGGAAGGCAAGGAGAGTCGCTTCGGCCCCGTGCTGTCCAGCATCTGGGAAGTGGCCACCACCGCCGCCTCCAACGGCTCAGTCAACGCCATGCACGACAGCTTCACCCCCCTCGGCGGCATGGTCGGCATGATCAACATGCTGCTGGGTGAAGTGGTGTTCGGCGGCGTCGGTGCCGGCATCTACGGCATGATGCTGTTCGTGCTGCTGACCGTGTTCCTGTGCGGCCTGATGGTGGGGCGCACCCCCACCTATCTGGGCAAACGGCTCGGCATCACCGAGATGAAGTGGGTGGTCGCCAGCATGCTGGTGATGCCGGTCGGGGTATTGGTGATCGGCGGCATTACCCTGCTGATGCCGAACTCCGCCACCGTCATCGGTCACGATGGCCCCCATGGCCTGTCACGACTGATCTATGCCTACGCCTCGGCCGCCGGCAACAACGGCTCCGCCTTCGCCGGCTTTGCCGCCGCCGACAGCTGGCAGTGCATCGCCATCGGGCTGGCCATGCTGCTCGGCCGCTTCGGCTACATCATTCCGGTGCTGGCCATCGCCGGCCAGCTGGCCCGTGCCCCGCGTCAGGAGCGAAGCGAGGGGGACTTCCCCGTCAGCGGCCCGCTCTTCATCACTCTGCTGATCGTCACCGTGCTGCTGATGGGGGGTCTCTCCTTCCTGCCGGTGCTGGCGCTGGGCCCGGTGGCGGAACACCTGAGCCTGCTGGGAGGAGCCTTCTGATGCTGCACCTCCGACTGATCTGCGTGACCAACTATTCGATGCAGGGAGCTTTCCAATGAGCAAATCCGCTTCAATGAGCACCGACACCATTCAGGTGAAGGGCAAGAAACAGAAATCACAGATCCTGCAGGCCATGGTGGAAGCCCTCTATCGCTTCAATCCCAGGGCGCTGTTTGGCAGCCCCATCCTGTTCACCCTCTGGCTGGCGGCCGTGATGGCGACCCTGGAGTCGCTGCTGGGGCAACCGCTCTCCGGCGTCGCTCCTTCTCTGGCCTGGCAGCTGACCGCCTGGCTCTGGCTCACCCTCTGGTTTGCCAACTTCGCCGAGACCCTGGCCGAGGGGCGCGGCAAGGCGCGGGCCGACAGCCTGAAGGCCGGCATGAGCCAGCTCAAGGCTCGTCGGGTCACCAGCCCACAGGATGATAAGGGCGAGTGGGTACCGGCCACCAGCCTGCTCAAGGGCGATCTGGTGCTGGTGCGCAGCGGCGAGATGATCCCCGCCGACGGCGAAGTGGTCGCCGGCATCGCCTCGGTTAACGAGGCGGCCATCACCGGCGAATCCGCCCCCGTCATCCGCGAGTCCGGCACCGACCGCAGCGGCGTGACCGGCAACACCACTGTCGTTTCCGACGAGATCTGGGTGCGCATCACCAACAACCCGGGCGAAAGCACGCTGGATCGCATGATTGCCCTGGTGGAAGGGGCCAAGCGGCAGAAGACCCCCAACGAGATGGCGCTGGACGCCCTGCTGGTGGGGCTGACCCTGATCTTCCTGCTGGTGGTGGCCACCCTGCCCTGGTTCCTCGACTACAACGGCACCCAGGTGCCCCGGCTCTATCTGCTGGCGCTGTTCATCACCCTGATCCCGACCACCATCGGCGGCCTGCTCTCCGCCATCGGCATCGCCGGCATGGACCGGCTGGTGAAGCTCAACGTGATCGCCAAGTCGGGCCGGGCGGTGGAAGCCGCCGGCGACGTGCGCACCCTGCTGCTGGACAAGACCGGCACCATCACCTTCGGCAACCGGATGGCGGACGAGCTGATCCCGGCCCCCGGCGTGGACCCCTCCCTGCTGGCCCAGGCCGCCATGCTGGCCTCGCTCGGTGACAACACGCCGGAGGGCAAATCCATCCTGACCCTGGCGGGCAAGAGCCACACCAGACCGAGCCAGCTGGAGAGCGACATCCTCATCCCCTTCAGCGCCGAGACCCGGCTGAGCGGGCTGGATCGCAACGGCCATCACTATCGCAAGGGGGCGGTGGACGCTGTGCTGCGCTACCTCTCCCTCGATCGCAAGGCGGTGCCCGAGCTCATTCTCAAATCGGTGGACAACATTGCCCGCCAGGGCGGTACCCCGCTGCTGGTCTGCACCCACGAGAAGCTGCTGGGGGTGGTGTACCTCAAGGACATCATCAAGCCGGGCATCAAGGCACGCTTCCAGATCCTGCGCCACATGGGGATCCGCACCGTGATGATCACCGGTGACAACCCGCTGACCGCCGCCGCCATCGCAGCCGAAGCCGGGGTAGATGACTTCATCGCCGAGGCGACGCCGGAGAAGAAGCTGGCCTACATCCGTCAGGAGCAGGCCGACGGCCGGCTGGTCGCCATGTGCGGGGACGGCGCCAACGACGCCCCGGCGCTGGCCCAGGCCGACGTGGGCCTGGCCATGAACGAGGGGACCCAGGCCGCCAAGGAGGCGGGCAACCTGGTGGATCTCGACTCCAACCCCACCAAGCTGCTGGACGTGGTGCTGGTGGGCAAGCAGCTGCTGGTGACCCGTGGCGCCCTGACCACCTTCTCCATCGCCAACGACGTGGCCAAGTACTTCGCCATCCTGCCGGCCCTGTTCATCGCCGCCTATCCACAGCTGGGGGCGCTGAACCTGATGCAGCTGGGCAGCCCAGAGAGCGCCATCCTGTCGGCCATCATCTTCAACGCCCTGATCATCGTCGCGCTGGTGCCGCTGGCTCTGCGCGGGGTCAGCCTGAAGGGAACGGCGGCCAGCCTGCTACGCCGCAACCTGCTGATCTACGGCGTCGGCGGCCTGATAGTGCCTTTCATCGGCATCAAGTTGATCGACCTGGTCATCACCGGCCTGGGGCTGGTGTAACGGCATCACCGGATGCGGGGCAGGCCCGCATCCACCCAACACATTTGGAGCAAACACATCATGATCGCAATCAGAACCCTGCTGACCCTGACCCTGCTGCTGGGGGTGGCATATCCGCTGGCCGTCACCGGGCTGGCCCAGCTGCTCTTCCCCTGGCAGGCCAACGGCAGCCTGCTCACCAACGCCAAGCAACAGGTGGTGGGCAGCGCCCTGCTGGCCCAGAAATTCGAGCGGGCCGACTACTTCCACTCCCGCCCCTCCGCCAGCGATTTCGCCACCATAGGTGGCGGCGGAAGCAACCTGGGGATGAGCTCGCCGCTACGGGTCGAGTTTGCCGCAGCTGCGGCCAGGGCGCAGCCGGAAGCCAGGGTCCCCGCCCTGCTGACCCGCTCCGCCTCCGGCCTCGATCCCCATCTGCCCCTCGATGCAGCGCTGGCCCAGGTGGATAGGGTCGCCGGGCAACGGGGGCTGGATCCCGTTCAGTTGACGGAGCAGGTCAAGTCGGCGGCACAAGCTGGTATCCTTGGCCCGCAGGTGGTCAACATTCTCCAGTTGAACCTGCAACTCGATCATCAAAAGGGCGCCTGAGGGCGCTCCTTGCCGTTCGGGAAGGCTCCCTTTCGACAACGGGGACAAGCATGAGCAATGAGGTCACGGCCGCAGTTCGGCCGATGCAACGGGAGCACGGGGATGCGTGATGAGGTGAGGGCAGACGCCCTGCTGGCGAGCCTGGAGCAGGAGCACAGGGGCAAGCTGAAGGTGTTTCTCGGCGCGGCCCCCGGCGTCGGCAAGACCTACGCCATGCTGCAGGCGGTGCGGGAGCAGGCCAGGGAGGGAGTCGACATCCTGATCGGGGTGGTGGAAACCCACGGCCGCCAGGAGACCCTGGCCCTGCTCGACAAGCTCGCCATCCTGCCGCGCACACTGCACCTGCACCGCCAGCAGCGGCTGGAGGAGATGGATCTGGACGGTCTGCTGGCGCGCAAGCCCGCCATCGCCGTGGTGGACGAGCTGGCCCACAGCAACGCCCCCGGCAGCCGCCACGAGAAGCGCTGGCAGGATGTAGAGGAGCTGCTGGGCGCCGGCATCGACGTCTACACCACCCTCAACGTGCAGCATCTGGAGAGCCTCAACGATCTGGTGTGGCAGCTGACCGGGGTCAGGGTCAAGGAGACCCTGCCGGATCAGGTGCTGCTGGAGGCCGACAGCCTGGTGCTGATCGACCTCCCCCCCAAGGAGCTGCTCGGCCGCCTCAAGGAGGGCAAGGTCTATGTGCCCCACCAGGCCAAGGCCGCCCTGCAATCCTTCTTCTCCCTCAACAACCTGACCGCCCTGCGGGAGCTGGCGATGCAGACCGCCGCCAGCCACGTGGAGGGGGATCTGCAGTTGCAGTGGCAGGCCGCCGGCAAGACCACACTGCCGCTGCGGGGCAAGCTGATGGTCTGCATCGGGGATGAGCACGGCGCCGCCCTGGTGCGTTACGGCCACCGCTTCGCCCAGCGCAGGCAACTGCCCTGGCTGGTGGTGCACATCGACAGCAAGGGGCAACGCTCCCCCGAGCTGGAGCAGGCGCTGGCCCTCGCCTCCCAACTGGGGGCCAGGGTGCTGACCCTCTCCAGCCCGGCCGTGGCCGATGCCCTGCTGGAAACCGCCGAACAGCAGCAGGTCTCCCAATTGCTGCTCGGCAAATCCCGCAACCCGCCCTGGCGTCGATCCCTGGTACAGCACCTGCTCAAACAGGCGCAGGGATTCGAGATCACGCTGGTGGATACCGAGAAGCGCAAGCCCGGCCTGACCCTACCTACGGCAGGCCCGGGTGAGCTTCGCCAGAGCCTGCTCGCGGTGGCCATCATGGGGGGGACCTCGGCCGTGGTCTGGGCCCTCTCCCACTGGCTGCCCCCCGCCTCCCTGCCCATGCTGTTCGTGCTGGGGGTACTGGCCACCGCGCTCACCACCAGCCTGGTCCCCGCCATCCTGGCTGCGGTGCTGGGCTTCGTCGGCCACAATCTGCTGTTCACCTTCCCCTACTTCTCCCTGAGCGTGGCCAGCCACAGCGACCTGCTCACCCTGTTCGTGCTGCTCATCGTCGGCATCGCGGCCGGGCGGCTCGCCTCCCGCCAGCGTCAGCAACTGGTCAGCCTGCGCGAGACCCAGCAACTGGGCAACGCCCTGCTCTCCCTGAGCCAGGGGCTGGCCACCGCCAGCAGCCCGGTGGACGTGCTGAGACAGGGAACCCAGGCCATCGCCCTCGCCCTTGGGCAGCCCGTGTTCGCGCTCGATGGGGATTACCAGTACCGGGCCGGTGACACCCAGACCGGGCCGGGCCAGACCGACAAGGCCGCCATTGACTGGTGCCTGGCCCAGAAGCAGAGCGCCGGTGCCCATACCGCCACCCTCAACGCCGCCGAGGCCCAGTACCATCACCTCGGCGATGACCTGGTGCTGGGCATCCGGCTGGCCAACCCGCTCACCTCCGCCGCCGAGCACCAGCTACAGGCCCTGCTCACCGATATCCGCGCCGCCCTGGCGCGGATCGATCTCAACGAGCGGCTGGCCGACAGCCAGTTGCAGGCGGAGACCGACCGGATGCGCGCCGCCCTGCTCTCCTCGGTCTCCCACGACCTGAAGACGCCGCTGGCCACCATCATGGGGGCCGGCAGCACCCTGCTGGAATACGGGGACCGGATAAGTGCGGAGGACCGCATCGAACTGCTGCACTCGGTGCAGGACGAGGCGCGCCGCCTGCACGGCTATGTGCAAAACCTGCTGGACATGACCCGCATCGGTTCACCGGATTTCCAGCTGAAACGGGACTGGGTCGACCTGGCGGACCTGGTGGAGAGCGCCCGCCGCCGGCTCGACTCCTCCTGGCGCCAGCACAAGCTGCTGGTGCACTTCGATCAGCAGATCCCCCGGCTCTATGTGCACGGCGCCCTGATCGAGCAGGTGCTGGTCAACATCCTCGACAACGCCTCCCGCTACTCGCCGGCCGGCACCCCCATCGAGTTCAAGGTGATGCTGGCGGACCCAGACCTCATCATCGACATCATCGATATCGGGGTCGGCATCGCCGAGTCGGATCGGGACAAGATCTTCAATCTGTTCTACACCCAGCCGGTCGGCGACTGCGGCAGCCGCGGCACCGGGCTTGGCCTCGCCATTTCCCGCGCTATGATAGAGGTCCACGGCGGCCGCATCTGGGCATTCGCCGGCCCCAACGGCAACGGCACCTGCATGCGCATCTCCCTGCCGCTGGCCCTCAACGCACCGGCGGCCTGATGGTCGCCGCCCTTTTCAATCAGCAAACGGGAGGCTGAATGGCTCACATACTGGTCATCGACGACGAGGCGGCCATCCGCCGTTTTTTGCGGATCAGCCTGATCGCCGAAGGACATCAGGTGAGTGAGGCGGTCGGCGTCACCGAGGGGATGGCGCAGTATCGCCACCTCAACCCCGACCTGGTGATCCTGGATCTGGGCCTGCCGGACGGTGATGGCATCCAAATCCTGCACGCCATCCGCGAGCACCACGCCAATCCCGTGCTGGTGCTCTCGGCGCGGGACTCCGAGCAGGAGAAGGTGCGGCTGCTGGATGCGGGGGCCAACGACTACATGAGCAAGCCGTTCGGCGTCGGGGAGATGATGGCCCGTATCCGGGTGCTGCTGCGCCAGCGCGTCGGTGCCACCAGCGGCGAATGCCGCCACTTCCCCCACTGTGGCCTGACCCTGGACAGCAGCAGCCACAAAGTCACCCTGCAGGGCGAGGAGATCCCCCTCTCCCGCAAGGAGTTCGCCCTGTTGCAGGCGCTGGTGTGCCACCCCGGCAAGCTGGTGCAACAGACCCAGCTGCTCATCGACATCTGGGGACCGAGCCACAAGGAAGATACCCACTACCTGCGCATCGTCATCGCCAGCCTGCGCAAGAAGCTGGGAGATAACCCCCAGCAACCCACCCTGATCGAGACCGAATCCGGCATCGGCTACCGCTTTATCGGCAGCTGATGTTGCAGCAAGAAGCTGGGCGGCAACATTCCCAGCAACCCACCCTGATCGAAACTGAAGCCGGCATCGGCTACCGTTTTATCGGCAGCTGATGTTTCACGTGGAACGACGCCAGCAACAACAGAGTGCCAGCAGACCGCAACCACCGAGCAGCAGCCCGAGATCCTGCAAGCTGGCTGCAACCGCCAACCCCAGGCTGAGCAGCAGGTAGTAACCGAGCCCGAACAGGGCCCCGGCACTGCCCGCCACCTCCCGATAGGCCAGCAGTGCCTGACTCAGCACATTGGGGATAGCCAGCCCGAACGCGATCACCACTCCCGTCATGGGCAGCAGAAACCAGAGCGATGCCTGACTGGCCCACACCAGCCAACCCGAACCCGACGCCAGCACGGCGGCGAGCCGTATTAACGAGGCTGGCGTCCAGCCACGGCCCAGCAGGCACTTGTTGAGCAGGCTGCCTCCCAGGGTCGCCAGCGCCAGCACGATGCCGGAGTAACCAAACTCGCCCGCGCTCAGCCCCTGACCGGCAAACAGAAACGGCGCCAGGCTGTAGTAGCCGAACAGCATGGTGTTGAACAGGGCGACCAGAGCGGCGCTGCGCCACAAGCCGGTATCACGCAACATCCGTTGTGCCAGCGGCCAGAGTGCGACCCTTTGGGTGGTGGCCGGGCGGGTTTCCGGCAGTTGCCAGCAAGTGACCAGCAACAATCCGGCAGCCAACACCAGCAGGGCGCCGAATACCCCGAGATAACCCAAGCCATCAGCAAGCAGGCCTCCGCTCACCAGCCCCAGTACCGGACTGAGGGAGAGTGCGATGCCCATCACCGAAAAGACCCGCGCCAGATCGCTGCCCTGATAGCTGTCGCGCATCATGGTCTGGGTCACCACGGAACCCACGGCGGCGCCGAAGGCCGCGATGACCCGGGCCAGCAGCAGGGTTTCAAATTGAGTGGCCAGCAACGCCAGCAGGGTGCCGGCGCCATAGGTCAGCAGCCCCGCCAGCATGGCGGGACGCCGCCCGATGAGATCGCACACTCGGCCCCAGCAGACCACGCCCGCCGCAAACGCCAGAAAATAGACCGACAGGGTCTGGGACGCCTGCCCCTCGCTCACCCGAAACTCAGTGGCGATATGGGTCAGCACCGGGCTGTAGATGGTCTCCACTATCTGGGGAAACATCATCAATCCGACCATCAGCCAGCGCGGTGGCAACCTGTTGTTCATGACACACCTCCTTCACAAGAGGTCGCCATTCTAGAGAGGGATAACATGTCCGATTACAATAAGGCGGACTATAAACAGCAAGAATCGGACACATGGCCTTTATTCTTCCCGATCACCCCTTTGATCCGGACCAGCACGACGGCAGCGCCATCGGTATTGCCGCCGCCCTCGGCTGGCACGACTCCGGCCGCCATCAGCACCAGCGCCACCAGCTGCTGTTCGCCCAGGCAGGCTGCATGACCATAGAGCTGGACGATCAGGTCTGCCTGCTGCCGCCGACGCGAGCGGCCTGGTTGCCAGCAGGCCTGCCCCACCGGGTGCTGATGCGCGGGGTAGTGGCGTATCGCTCCCTCTACTTCCAGCCGGAGCCCGCGTTGCCAAACGAGATGGCGGTGCTGGCCGTCAACCCGCTGCTGCGGGAGATCATCGAGCGGATGGCGCTCTGGCCGTGGGACAAGCCGGAAGCAGAACAAACCTGCACACTGGCATTATTGAAAGAAGAGCTGGCGCAAGCGCCGCGGGAATCCTGGCAGTTGCCGCTGCCGTCAGACGGGCGTCTGACCGGCTGGCTGCAGGAGATAAAGCGGGGTGACACCCTGCCCGATCGGCTCAACCGGCTGGCCGAACGGGTGGGTGCCAGTGACAAGACCATAGGCCGCATCTTCATGCGGGAGACCGGCATGAGCTACCAGGCCTGGCGCCAGCAGTGGCGACTGCTGCGGGCCATGGAGCTGCTGGCCGAAGCCGAGCCCATCAGCCGGGTGGCCGCTGCCCTGGAGTTCGCCAGCGACAGCGCCTTCATCGCCTTCTTCAGGCAGCACACGGGGCAGACCCCCTTGCGCTACCTCAACTCTCGGGATGAGTCGCATCGGCCGAGCTCGCCTCCACCACCAGGGTCTCCAGGGCCAGCGGCTTGAGGTTGTGGATGGCCTCTGCCACCACGTCATGGGAGGCCTGCTGCTGCAAGGCCAGCATCTCCTGCTGCAGGGCGGCGCTGTCCAGCTCGGGTCTGGGGTTCTCGGCGGCCACGGCATTCAGGCTCAGGCTGCTGGCAATCAGGGTAGCGATCAGGATCTTCATCTGGCGTGCTCCGGTGTGGTTGAGATGACCACATAACTATTCCAATAGTTGTGCCAGATTTATAACAACATGATTTTATTGATATAAATGATTTTTTGATGCTGCCACCCCCCTTCCTGAATCGAATATTGGTTATTTTAAAACCTATAAATGGTTTTTTTTACCACCTCCATCATGGCAACCCTGTTCCACGTGAAACGCCCCGTTTTTTTGATCGACACCCGCTTTTGAAGTGAGCTATGGTGCTAGCTTCCCCCTTAACTGACTCTGGATTTGCCACCGAATGGAATTCTCCTTGTTCGGCGAGAAGTTCACTCGCCACGCCGGTATTACCCAACTCATGGACGACCTCAATCAAGGGCTGCTGAATCCCGACGCCATCATGCTGGGAGGCGGCAATCCGGCCCCCATCCCCGCCATGCTGGAACGCTTTCAGGCCGAGGCCAATACCCTGCTCGACAACGGCGAACTGCTCAAGGCCATGGCCAACTACGATGGCCCCCAGGGCAAGGACAGGTTCACCAAGGCGCTGGCGGCCCTGCTCAGCAAGGAGCTGGGTTGGGAGATCTCCGCCCGCAACATCGCCCTGACCAACGGCAGCCAGAACGCCTTCTTCTATCTATTCAACCTGCTGGCGGGCGAATTTGCCGATGGCCGCAAGAAGAAGGTACTGTTCCCGCTCGCCCCCGAGTACATCGGTTATGCCGACTCGGCACTGGCGGACGACTACTTCGTGGCCTACAAACCCACCATCGAGAAGCTGGCCGATGGCCAGTTCAAGTACCACGTGGACTTCGAGAGCCTGCAGGTGGGTGACGACATCGGGGTGATCTGCGTCTCCCGGCCGACCAACCCGACCGGCAACGTGCTCACCGACGAAGAGATCGAGCACCTCGATCAGATCGCCCGCGACAAGGGTATTCCTCTGCTGATCGACAACGCCTACGGCGTCCCCTTCCCTGGCATCATCTTCAGCGAGGCCAAGCCGTTCTGGAACGCCAACACCATCCTCTGCATGAGCCTCTCCAAGCTGGGGTTGCCGGGCACCCGCTGCGGCATCGTCATCGCCGACGAGAAGATCATTCAGGCCATCACCAACCTGAGCGGCATCATCAATCTGGCACCGGGCAGTCTGGGCCCCGCCATCACCATTCCGATGATCGAGAGCGGCGAGATCATCGCCCTCAGCGAGCAGGTGGTGAAACCCTTCTATCGGCAGAAGGCGGAGCTGGCGGTGCAACTGCTGCGCGAAGCCATCCCCGACCCGCGCTTTCACATCCACAAGCCGGAAGGTGCCCTCTTCCTCTGGCTCTGGTTCGAAGGGTTGCCGATCCACTGTCAGGAGCTGTACGAGCGACTGAAGGCGAAGAACCTGCTGATCGTGCCGGGCCACTACTTCTTCCCTGGCATCGATGACCCGGAGTGGCGTCACAGCCAGGAGTGCATCCGCCTCAACTACTCCCAGAGCGAGGAGCTGGTGCGCCGCGGCATCGCCATCCTGGCCGACGAGATCAACGCCCTCTACGCCGGCTAAGCCAGTCAGGCGAACAAAAACAGAGAGGCCTGCAATGCAGGCCTCTCTTCTATCAGCTGGTCAGCGATACTGTTTAGCCGGGCAGCGCCAGCTGCTCGGGTTTGCCGATGGGGATGGCGCGGGGCTTGAGCGCCTCCGGCAGCTCCCGGGCCAGCTCTATGGTCAGCAGGCCATGCTCCAGCTTGGCGCCCTGCACCTCTACATGCTGGCTCAGCTTGAAGGCGAGCTCGAAGTCCCGCTCGGCGATCCCCTGATGGAGGAACTGGCGCTCGCCCATGGAGGCGACCTTGCGCCCCTTCACCTTGAGGGTGCCGTTTTCGGTCTCCAGCTCCAGCTCATTGCGCTCGAAACCAGCCACGGCAACCGTGATGAGGTAGCTGTCGTGATCCCGCTTTTCGATGTTGTACGGGGGGTAGGCCGAGGTCTTCTGATCGAACAGGCCTTCCAGCTCGCGGGCCATCCGCTCGAAGCCGACGGCATTGGAATAGAGATGAGAAAAATCGAGGTTACGCATGATCCTATCCTTCTATAAAGCAACAGGGTTTACTCTCCACGGGCCCGCCATCGGCACCCGGGAAACATCAGCAATGCAACGAGGTCAGGCTGTCAGCCGTTGATCTCGATCTTGCGGGGCTTCATCGCCTCGGGCACTTCGCGCACCAGGTCGATGTGCAGCAGACCGTTCTTCAGGTCGGCCCCCTTCACCCGCACATAGTCGGCCAGCTGGAAGCGACGCTCGAAGCCGCGTTCAGCAATGCCTTGGTAGAGGTAGTTGCGCTCGGTGTCGGCCTGCTTGCTGCCCTTCACCGTCAGCAGATTTTCCTGGAAGCTCAGCTCCAGCTCTTCCTGGGTAAAGCCCGCCACCGCCATGCTGATACGGTAGTCGCTGTCACCCAGCTGCTCGATGTTGTAGGGGGGATAGCCGGCATTGCCATTGCTGGCCGCAGATTCGATGAGAGTGGCCAGACGATCGAAACCGATGGCAGAACGATAGAGCGGAGAAAAGTCGATAGAACGCATAGTATTACCCTCTTGTGAGCGATAACGGATTGTTTGCCCTCCTGATGGACGGGCGCCTGGTCGAAACCTCTGTCGAGCGTTCCGGCCTTGTTATCTATATAGGGGCCAGCATTTGGCTTTCAAGGGGTAAAAACAAAAGAAATGCAGGCCATCAAGAATGGCCCGATTAGATCGATAATAGGCCTGCGGGCCACTCATGATCCGTCCCTCATCCCTCCATACTGGCCGTGTCCCCAACGAGAAACCGGAGCACGCCATGAAGATTACCCAGGTTCGCAACGCCACCCTGCTCATCCACTACGCAGGAACCCGCTTCCTCATCGACCCCATGCTGGCCCCCAAGGGGAGCTACCCCGGCTTCGAAGGCATGGCCAACAGCCATCTTCGCAACCCCCTGGTCGATCTGCCGCTGCCCATGGCGACCCTGCTGGAGGTGGATGCGGTGATTGTCACCCATGACCATCTGGATCACTGGGACGATGTCGCGAAAGCGAAGATCCCCAAGCACCTTCCCCTGTTCGTGCAGCATCAAAAAGATGCCGACACCATGAGGGGATGCGGCTTCGAGGATGTGCGCCTGCTGGGCGAGGTCGGCGAGTTCGCCGGCATCCGCCTGCAACAGACGGAAGGCCGACACGGCAGCGATACCATCATGGCCCTGCTGGGGGATCGCCTTGGCGAGGTCAGCGGAGTGGTCTTCTCCCATCCCGCCGAAAAGACCCTCTATCTGGCCGGCGACACCGTCTGGAATGCCCAGGTTGAACAAGCGCTGCACCGGCACCAACCCGAGGTTGTCGTCCTCAACTGCGGTGATGCCCAGGTGACGGGTCTGGGCGCCATCATCATGGGCAAGGAGGATGTGGCCGCCGTCTATCAGGCCGCCCCGCAGGCCACCCTGATCGCCAGCCACATGGAGGCGGTCAATCATGCCCTGCTGTCCCGGCGGGAGCTGCGCGACTACCTGGACAGCCAGGGGATGGCCGCCCGGGTAAGGGTGCCCGAGGATGGCGACACCATGGTGCTCTGAGCGAGGGGCCGGGCACCACATGGCTCTTCGGCTTTCTGTTGCTGCCCCGTATGATGGGGATCCGAGTGCAAAGGAGTTTGCCACCATGCCCCGTCCCCTCATCGTCGCCGTCATCACCTTCGATCGCTTCAGCCCCTTTCACTGCTCGGTGCCCTGCCTCATCTTTGGCGACAAGATGATGCCGGGCCAGTCGTTGTTCGAGCTGAGACTCTGCGCCGGGGATGACACGCGGCAACCCGCCTCCTCCCAGGGCTTTCGCATGGAGGCCGACTATGGCCTGGAGGGTCTGCTGGAGGCGGATATCATCATCATCCCCTTCTGGCGCGATCCGGCCGAGCGCCCCGCCCAACCCCTGCTCGATGCCCTGGTTGCCGCCCGGATCAGGGGAGCCCAGATCGTGGGGCTCTGTCTCGGTACCTATGTGCTGGCCTACGCCGGCCTGCTGGACGGGCGCGGTGCAGCCACCCACTGGGAATTTGAACAGGAGTTCGTCCAGCGCTTCCCCCGGGTGCGGCTCGATACCAATGCCCTCTACGTCGACGACGACGGGCTCATCACCTCGGCTGGCACCGCCGCCAGCCTGGACTGCTGCCTCTATCTGGTTCGCCAGCATCACGGCAGCCAGATTGCCAACAAGCTGGCCAGGCGGCTGGTGGTGCCTCCCCACCGGGAGGGTGGCCAGGCCCAGTTCATCGAGCAGCCGGTACCCGCCTCCACCCGGGATGCCAGGATCAACCAGCTGTTCGATCACCTGCGCCTGCACCTGGCCGCGCCCCACACCCTGGACAGCCTGGCGGAACATTGCATGATGAGCCGACGCACCTTTAGCCGCCGCTTCCAGCTCGCCACCGGTCTCTCCCTCGGGGAGTGGCTGATGGCGGAGCGTCTGCGCCGCAGCCAGACGCTGCTGGAGTCCAGCTCCCACACCGTGGAACGCATCGCCGAACTGGTGGGGCTCGGATCTGCCACCATATTGCGCAAGCACTTTCGCGCCCGCTTCGGAGTGTCGCCGCGGGAGTGGCGCCGCACCTTTCGCGGTGACAGAGTCTAGGTCCCTCATGTTTCACGTGGAACGCGCCCTCTCCCTTCCATCCAGAAAACAAAAAGCCGCTCACGAGGAGCGGCTTTTGATGGTTGTCGGACCGTCTGATTAGACGTCGAGGTTGGCAACCCGCAGGGCGTTGGTCTCGATAAAGTCGCGACGGGGCTCTACGGCATCCCCCATCAGGGTGGAGAAGAGCTGGTCGGCGCCGACCGCGTCGTCGATGGTGACGCGCAGCATGCGACGGGCTTCCGGATCCATGGTGGTTTCCCACAACTGCTCCGGGTTCATCTCCCCCAGCCCTTTATAGCGCTGGATGTAGATGCCACGCTTGCCTTCGCCCATCAGCCACTCGACCGCTTCAACGAAGCTGGCGACCGGCTTCACCTTCTCGCCACGCTTGATGTAACCGCCTTCCTCGATCAGGTTGGCGATCTCCTTGCCCAGGGAGACCAGCTGACGGTACTCGGAGGATTGCAGGAAGTCATAGCTCAGCGGATATTCACGGTCGACCCCGTGCTGGCGTACCACGGCGTGGGGCACGAACAGGCTGCGCTCCTCGTCGCGGCGTACCTGCATCTGGTACTGGATACCGTGGTTGCTCTCGTTGAGCACGGCTTCCATGCTCTGGCACCAGGCCTGCAGATCGCTCTCGCTGGCCAGCAGGGTTTCGTTCAACTCAGGCTGATAGATCAGCTGGGTCAGCACGGCTTCCGGGGCGCGGCGGGACATGCGGGTGATGAGGTGAGTCACGGAGCGATGCTGGTTGACCAGACGCTCCAGCGCCTCGCCACCGATGGCCGGGGCAGATTCGTTGACGTGCAGGGTCGCACCGTCCAGCGCCATGGCGGTCTGGTACTGCAACAATGCGTCTTCGTCTTTCAGGTACTGCTCCTGCTTGCCCTTCTTCACCTTGTAGAGCGGCGGCTGGGCGATGAAGACATAGCCACGCTCGATGATTTCCGGCATCTGACGATAGAAGAAGGTCAGCAGCAGGGTACGGATGTGCGCACCATCGACGTCCGCATCCGTCATGATGATGATGTTGTGATAGCGCAGCTTGTCCGGGTTGTACTCGTCGCGACCGATGCCACAGCCCAGGGCGGTGATCAGGGTACCCACCTCCTGGGAGGAGATCATCTTGTCGAAACGGGCCTTCTCCACGTTCAGGATCTTGCCCTTGAGGGGCAGGATGGCCTGGTTCTTCCGGTTGCGACCCTGCTTGGCGGAGCCGCCAGCAGAGTCCCCTTCCACGATGTAGAGTTCGGAGAGCGCCGGGTCTTTCTCCTGACAGTCCGCCAGCTTGCCGGGCAGACCGGCGATATCCAGCGCGCCCTTGCGGCGGGTCAGTTCGCGGGCCTTGCGGGCCGCTTCACGGGCACGGGCCGCATCGATGATCTTGTTGACCACGATCTTGGCGTCGCCCGGGTTTTCCAGCAGGAAGTCGGCCAGCTTCTCACCCATCGCCTGTTCCACGGCGGTCTTCACTTCGGACGAGACCAGCTTGTCCTTGGTCTGGGAGGAGAACTTAGGGTCAGGCACCTTGACGGAGATAACGGCAATCAGACCTTCACGGACGTCGTCACCACTGGCGGCGGACTTGGCCTTCTTGCTGTAGTCCTCCTTGTCCATGTAGTTGTTCAGCGTCCGGGTCAGCGCGGTACGGAAGCCCACCAGGTGGGTACCGCCATCCCGCTGCGGAATATTGTTGGTGAAGCAGTAGACCCCTTCCTGATAGGCGTCGTTCCACTGCATGGCGACTTCAACACCGATGCCGTCCTGCTCTGTGGTGAAGTGGAACACCTTGGGATGGATCGGGGTCTTGTTCTGGTTCAGGTACTCGACGAAGGCCTTGATGCCCCCTTCGTAGCAGAAGTGTGCCTCGCGGCCATCACGCTCGTCCATCAGACGGATGGAGACGCCGGAGTTGAGGAAGGAGAGCTCGCGCAGACGCTTGGCCAGGATCTCGTAGTGGAACAGGGTGTCGCTGAAGATGGTCGGGCTCGGCCAGAAGCGGACTTCGGTCCCGGTGCCAGTGCTGTCACCAATCTGCTTGAGGGGTGCCTGCGGCTCGCCCAGGTGATAGGTCTGCTCGTAGACATGACCGTTGCGGCGGATGGTCAGCAGCAGCTTGTCGGAAAGCGCGTTCACCACAGAGACGCCCACACCGTGCAGACCGCCGGACACCTTGTAGGAGTTGTCATCGAATTTGCCGCCGGCGTGCAGCACGGTCATGATGACTTCAGCGGCCGAACGGCCCTCTTCCGGGTGGATGTCCACCGGAATACCGCGACCGTTGTCGCGCACGGAGACGGAGCCGTCGGAATGGATCTTGACCTGGATATCGGAGCAGTAGCCAGCCAGAGCCTCGTCGATGGAGTTGTCGACGACCTCGAACACCATGTGGTGCAGGCCCGATCCATCGTCCGTATCGCCGATATACATCCCCGGGCGCTTGCGGACCGCATCCAGGCCCTTGAGCACCTTGATATTCGAGGAGTCGTAAGTATTTTCACTCATAGCTTACTCTCTGCCTTCTCTAACGTTTCGGAGATCTTGCCTTGTTCCACGTGGAACAGCTTGCAGTCACTCGCATCCATCATGTCTGCGAGCTGACCGGTATCGATGGCGGTGATGAACACCTGGGACGCGCACTGCTTCAGCCTTGCGGCCAGCAGACGACGTTTGTCGACATCCAGTTCAGAGGCAAAATCATCAATTAAAAAAATACAGCCGCGGCTGCTATGTTGATTCAAATAGAGCCCTTGGGCCAGCCGCATGGCACAGACCAGCAACTTCAGCTGACCCCTGGACAAAATATCCTGCGCGGGCACGCCGTTCGCCTTGAGCCGCACGTCCGCCTTCTGCGGACCGACCCCAGTGTACCCCAGCGAACGATCCCGTTCGAACCCCGCCTCCAGCAATGCATCGAGGGGAGTGTCTTTTTCCCAGCCTCGATAGAATCCAAGACTGATATCGAACTCCGGCAGAAAATCTGCCGTCATCTCCTTGATCAGGGGCGTAATGGCCTGACAATAACTGGCGCGAAACCCCGCCAGCTCGCCACCCAGTCGCACCAGCTCCTGATCCCAGAATGCCAGTTGACGATACTGGGTGCTCTGGCGCAGCAAGGCATTGCGCTGCTTCAACAGCCGACGCACCCGCCCCCAGAGGGAGAAGAAGGTCGGCTCCTGATGGAAAACACCCCAGTCCAGCCAGGCCCGGCGAGCCTGAGGCCCACCGGTCAGCAGGCTGAAACCATCGGGGTGGATCAACTGTACCGGCAACAGCTCCGCCAGATCGGCCAGGCGCTGGGCCTGGGCACCGGCGATCTTGAGCTGGGTTTCGCCCCCCTTGTCCTTGGCAAGCCCGATGGGCACCTGACGCCCCTCCAGCTCGCACTGGGCAAACAGGGTAAAGGCCCGCTCGCCCTGGCGGATGACCCGCCCGGTCAAATGGGTACGAAACGAGCGGCCGAGACCAAGGTAATGAATGGCTTCCAGCACGCTGGTCTTGCCGCTACCGTTGCTCCCGACCAGGATATTGAGGCCGGGAGACAGCGCGAGACTGGCGTGCTGAATGTTGCGAAAGTCGCTGAGCTGGAGTTTGACCAGGGACACGACTAGATCCGCATCGGCATCACCACGTACTGGGCATCTTGGTTCTCAAAATCCTCAATAATGGCGCTGCTGATGGAATCGCTCAGGCTGATCCGGATTTGGTCACATTTTAACGTATTCAACACGTCCAGCACATAGGAGACGTTGAAGCCGATCTCCATCTCGCCAGCGGCGTATTGTACGTCAAGCAGCTCTTCGGCTTCTTCCTGTTCCGGGTTGTTGGCGGTGATGCGCAGCAGGTTTTCCTGCAGATTGAGACGCACCCCACGGAATTTCTCGTTGGAGAGGATGGCGGCACGGGCAAAGGCCTGGCGCAGATCCTCGCGACCGGCGATCAGGGCCTTGTCGCTCCCTCTCGGGATGACGCGGCGCCAGTCCGGGAAACGGCCATCCACCAGCTTGGAGGTGAAGATGAAGCCATCCAGAGCGGCGCGCAGGTTGCTGCGACCCACTTGCAGCCGTACCGGCTTGTCTTCCGCTTCCAGCAGGCGCACCAGCTCCAGCACCCCTTTGCGCGGCAGGATGACCTGATGATCGGGCAACGATTCCCCCACCACCTCGCGGCGGCAGGTGGCCAGCCGGTGACCGTCCGTCGCCACGGTACGCAGGCCGTGGCCTTCGCTCTCGAACAGCATGCCGTTCAGGTAGTAGCGCACGTCCTGGCTCGCCATGGAGAACTGGGTCGCGTCGATGAGTTTTTTCAGCTCCAGCTGGCTGATGTCGAACTCGAGTACAGATTCCCAATCCTCGATGTTCGGGTATTCGGTGGCCGGCAGGGTCGACAGGTTGAAGCGGGAGCGGCCGGAACGGATGATGAGGCGCTCTCCCTCGGTGCTGAGGCGGATCTCCGCCCCCTCCGGCAGACCGCGACAGATGTCCAGCAGCTTGCGCGCCGGCACTGTGGTGCGGCCATCCTGGCTGTCGCTGTTGAGATAGACCTGTCCGATCATCTCCACCTCGAGATCGGTCCCGGTCAGCGACAGCAGGCCATTGCTGACATCGAGCAGGACGTTGCCGAGGATGGGCAGGGTCGGCCGGCCACCCAGGGCACCGGACACCAGTTGCAGGGGACGTAACAGGGCCTCACGGCTAATTTCGAGCTGCATCTGTGCTCTCCGTTGTTATTGGGAGGAAAGGATTCGGATCAGGCTGGAACATGCAATCTGCATCTGTGCACTCCGTTCCGTTATCAGGAAGAAAGGGTACGGATCAGGTTGGAATAGTCTTCCTTGATGTCGTGACTCTCTTCCTTCAGCTGCTCGATCTTGCGGCAGGCATGAAGAACCGTGGTGTGGTCACGGCCACCAAAGGCATCCCCTATCTCAGGCAAGCTGTGGTTGGTCAGCTCCTTGGCCAGCGCCATAGCCAGCTGGCGCGGGCGGGCAACGGAACGGGAGCGACGCTTGGAGAGCAGATCCGCCAGCTTGATCTTGTAGTACTCCGCCACCGTCTTCTGGATGTTGTCGATGGTGACCAGCTTCTCCTGCAAGGCCAGCAGATCGCGCAGCGCCTCGCGCACGAAGTCGATGTTGATGGCGCGGCCGGTGAAGTTGGCGTTGGCGATCACCCGGTTGAGGGCGCCTTCCAGTTCACGGACGTTGGAGCGCAGCCGTTTGGCGATGAAGAAGGCCACTTCGTCCGGCAGGTGGATCTGGTTCTCGTCCGCCTTGCGCATCAGGATGGCAACCCGGGTCTCCAGCTCCGGCGGCTCGATCGCCACAGTGAGTCCCCAGCCGAAGCGGGACTTGAGACGATCTTCCACCCCGTTGATCTCTTTCGGATAGCGGTCCGAGGTCAGAATGATCTGCTGGTTTCCTTCAAGCAGGGCATTGAAGGTGTGGAAGAACTCCTCCTGGGAGCGCTCCTTGTTGGCGAAGAACTGGATGTCATCGATGAGCAGGGCATCGACGCTACGGTAATAACGCTTGAACTCTTCAATGGCGTTATTCTGCAGCGCCTTCACCATGTCCTGCACGAACCGTTCGGAGTGCATGTAGATGACTTTGGCGTCTTTCTTGCGATCCTTGATGGCATTGCCAACGGCGTGCAGCAGGTGAGTCTTGCCAAGGCCGGTTCCGCCATAGAGGAACAGCGGGTTGTAGGCACCACCCGGATTGTCGGCCACCTGACGGGCGGCCGCACGGGCCAGCTGGTTGGACTTACCCTCGACGAAATTCTCGAAGGTATAGTTCACGTTGGTGTTGCTCTTGTGGTTTGGCTCGGGCTTGTTTTCGGCCTTGTTTTCCCAGCTCTTGGGAGAGTTATTCACAGGATCGACACCACGGGCCGGCGCCCTGGCGACCGCGACGGGATGAGGGCGATTGCCGATATCAAAACGCAGGGTGGGAGCGTCGGCTCCGCACAGCTCGTTGATGATGCCGTTGACCCGGAGCAGGTACTTGTCGCGTACCCAGTCCAGAACAAAGCGGTTCGGTGCATACAGGGTCAGAGTATTGTCACTCAACTCCGCTTGAAGCGGCCGGATCCACATGCTGAATTCTGCCGAGGGCAACTCATCTTGCAGCCGGTTAAGGCACTGCTGCCATAGCGAAGCAGTCACTCTAGACTCCCGTCAATTGATTAAGTAAAGACCGGCTATTCTACGTTTTTAGTGGCCGGATCTCCAGTTGCAGCCGCACGGATCCAGCAAATAAGATCCTTGACTTTCAAGGATCCAACGCCCCAGGATCCCATTTCATCCCCAAAGTTACCCACAGCCGGATATCGGCAATGTGGACAGAATGGCGCGCTGCGACCATAGTTATTTTATATAACCAAATATCATTTATTTTTTATATTTTATTCCAATAACATCAGCGCCAACCCGTGATTACAACTAAAAATACAGCACTACAGAGAGAGGAATCCCCATGAAAACTACCATCAAGCTGATTTCCGGCGCCGCCATTCTGCTGGCCAGCCTGTCCGGCCAGGCCATCGCCCAGGAAACCATCAAGGTCGGCATGTCCGGCAAATATTTCCCGTTCACCTTCGTCAAGCAGGACAAGCTGCAGGGCTTCGAAGTGGACATGTGGAACCAGATCGGTGAGCGCACCGGCTACAAGGTCGAGTTCGTGACCGCCAGCTTCTCCGGCCTGTTCGGCATGCTGGAAACCGGCCGCGTCGACACCATCTCCAACCAGATCACCATCACCGACGAGCGCAAGGCCAAGTACGCCTTCTCCCAGCCCTATGTCTATGACGGTGCCCAGATCGTGGTCCGCAAAGGCAACAACACCATCCACGGCATCAAGGACCTGGAAGGCAAGAAGGTCGCCGTCAACCTGGGCTCCAACTTCGAAGAGCTGCTGCGCAAGAACGACCCCAACAAGAAGATCGATATCCGTACCTATGACTCCGCCTTCGAGCAGGATGTCGCCCTGGGCCGCATCGACGCCTTCGTGATGGACCGCGTCTCCACCGCCCAGCTGATCAAGGAATCCAAGCTGCCGCTGCAACAGGCCGGTGCACCGTTCGAAACCATCGAAAACGCCCTGCCCTTCCTGAAGACCCCGGAAAAGCAGGCCGTGCTGAAGAAGGTTGACGATGCCCTCACCGCCATGCGCAAAGACGGCACCCTGACCAAAATCTCCGAAAAATGGTTCGCAGCGGACATCACCAGCAAATAAATGATGGAATTTGACCTCGAGTACACGCTGGGGCTGTTTCCCATCCTGCTCAAATACCTGGGCACCACGATGGAAATGGCCCTGTGGGGATTCGTATTGGCACTCGTACTGTCGCTGATCCTGGCGATAGTACGGGTGTTTCGCGTTCCCGCACTTCACTGGCTGGCGATGCTGTATATCTCGTTCTTCCGGGGTACACCGCTGCTCGTCCAGCTGTTCCTGCTCTATTACGGGCTGCCGCAGCTCTTCCCCATCTTCGTGGGGATGGATGCCTTTACCGCCGCCATCATCGGCCTGACCCTGCACTTCGCCGCCTACATGGCCGAGTCGATCCGGGCAGCCATTCTCGGCATCCACAAGAGCCAGATGGAAGCCGCCCTCAGCATCGGCATGAGCCGGCTGCAGGCGATGCAGCGGATCATCCTGCCCCAGGCGGCCCGCATCGCGACACCATCGCTGATGAACTACTTCATCGACATGATCAAGAGCACTTCCCTGGCGTTTACCCTGGGTGTGGCGGAGATCATGGGCAAGGCCCAGATGGAAGCGGCCTCCTCCTTCAAGTTCTTCGAGAGCTTCATGGCGGTGGCGCTGATCTACTGGGTGGTGGTCATCTTCTTCACCCGCTTGCAGCATCTGCTGGAAGTGCGGCTGAACCGTGCTTATTAAAGGAGGCCTGTCATGATCAACCTAACGGGTCTCTCCAAGGCCTATGACGGAAATCAGGTGCTCAACGGCATCGATCTTGAGGTAAAGAAGGGGGAGATTGTCGTCATCATCGGCCCCTCCGGTACCGGTAAGTCGACTCTGCTGCGCTGCCTCAACCTGCTGGAAACCCCGGATGCAGGGCGGCTCGTCATCGATGACCTCGCCGTGGATCTGGCCAAGGCCAGCGACCAGCAGGCCATCGAACTGCGCAAACGCGCCTCTTTCGTGTTCCAGAACTACGCCCTGTTCGCCAACAAGACGGCGCTGGACAACATCGCCGAGGGGCTGATCACCGTCTGGAAGCAGCCGAAGGCGGAGGCTCGTGCCACTGCCCTGGGCATCCTCAAGGACATCGGCCTCGCCGAGAAACAGGATGCCTACCCGGCCTCCCTCTCCGGCGGCCAGCAACAGCGCGTCGGCATCGGCCGGGCCATGGCGGCCCACTCCAAGGTGATCCTGTTTGACGAGCCCACCTCCGCCCTCGATCCCGAGTGGGTCGACGAGGTGCTGGGCCTGATGAAGCAGCTCGCCCGCCAGCACCAGACCATGGTAGTGGTGACCCACGAGATCGAGTTTGCCCGTGATGTCGCCGATCGGGTGATCTTCATGGAAGGAGGCCGGATCGTGGAGCAGGGCCCGCCGGATCAGATATTGGTCGATCCGCAGGATCCCCGTACCCGGGAGTTCCTGCGCAAAGTACTTAAATAGCTCTCTCTTTGGCGGCCTGGCCGCCTTTTTTCTTGAGGGATCCTTGTTTAACCCCGGGTTGCCAGTATAATTCGGGGCCCTTGATCCTCCGGATCCTGCCAGATTATCCCGCTCGGTCGACGAACGGGGCGAGATGGAAAGGAACCGCGGATTGACGAGAAGCTGAACTCTGTTTAGAATTCGGCCTCTTTTGCTAGTCGTCACACGCTATAGCTGGCGCGTCGGCTAAGTGTGACAATCAAAACTGTACAGAAATACGGAATCGAATCATGAAACGTACTTTTCAACCGTCCAACCTGAAGCGCAAGCGCTCTCACGGTTTCCGCGCTCGCATGGCTACTGCCAACGGCCGCAAAGTTCTGGCCGCTCGTCGTGCCAAGGGTCGTGCCCGCCTGGTAGTCTAATGCCTACCCAGCACACCTTCTCTCGGGAGTTACGTCTGTTAACTCCCGAACACTTCAAACGCGTTTTCGCCGAGCCTGTCCGGGCCGCTTCTCCGCAAATTACGCTTCTTGCTTGCCCCAACTCCCTCGAACACCCCCGTCTTGGCCTCGCCGTGCCCAAAAAGGCGCTCAAGCGTGCCGTCTGGCGCAACCGTGTAAAACGAGTGGTTCGGGAAAGTTTTCGCCTCAATCAAGCCAATCTGCCCGCTATCGACATCGTCGTGATCGCCAAGGGTGGCGTGAAGGAGATGGACAACGAAGCGCTGTTCAAGTTACTGGAAAAGCTATGGCGCACTCTGTCACGCCGTTGCAATGGGTAGCAATCAAACTGATACGCCTGTATCAGCTAATCATTAGTCCCCTGCTCGGGCCGCGCTGCCGTTTCACCCCGACTTGTTCCCAATTTGCGATAGAAGCAATCCGACTTCACGGTTTCATAAAAGGCGTTTGGTTAGCCAGCAAACGTCTATTAAAATGCCATCCCTTATCCGAGGGTGGTTATGACCCGGTTCCGCAACCAAAGCGAAGAAACTGAAGACTATGGAATCACAACGCAATTTACTCCTGATCGGTTTGCTGTTCGTGAGCTTCTTGCTCTGGCAACAGTGGGAGTCCGACAAGGCTCCGAAGCCGGCCCCGACTACCGTGGCCCAAACCGAACATTTCGTACCTGAAGCCGGTCAGACCGGTGATATTCCTCAGGTTTCCGAGCAAGCAAATGGTAACGCCGCGCGCAAGCTGATCACCGTCTCCTCCGACGTGCTCAAATTGACCCTGGACACCCAGGGCGGTGACATCGTCTCTGCCGAGCTGCTGGCCCACAAGCTGGAAGAAGGCAAGGAACAGCCGTTCACCCTGCTGACCAGCCAGCCTGCCCACCTCTATGTGGCCCAGAGCGGTCTGGTCGGTCGCAATGGTCCGGACAGCCAGGCCCAGGGTCGTCCCACCTATGAAGCCGCCCAGACCAGCTATCAGCTGGCCGATGGTCAGGATCAAGTCGTCGTTCCGATGACCTGGACCGACAGCAAGGGTGTGGTCTTCACCAAGGAGTTCGTGCTCAAGCGCGGTGATTACGCCGTGGGCGTCGACTACAAGATCGACAACAAGTCTGCCGAGCCGGTCCAGGTACAGTTCTACGGTCAGCTGAAGCAGACCATGACCACGCCGAAGGATCAGGAAGGTCATGCCATGGTGGCCAGTGCCTACCGTGGTGGTGCCTTCTCCAGCGAAGACTCCCGCTACAAGAAGTACACCTTCGACGAGATGAAGGATGCCGACCTGAACAAGACCACCCAGGGTGGTTGGGTCGCCATGCTGCAGCACTACTTCGTCTCTGCCTGGGCCCCGAATGCCAACGACACCAACAGCTTCTACAGCCGCGTGATCCCGGGCAAGGACCAGGCCATCATCGGCTACAAGGCGCCGCTGGTTGACGTCGCTGCCGGCCAGCAGGCCGAAGTGAGCGGCAAGCTGTGGATCGGTCCCAAGCTGCAGGATCAAATGGCCAAGGTGGCAAACCACCTGGATCTGACCGTCGACTACGGCTGGCTCTGGTTCATCGCCCAACCGCTGCACTGGCTGCTGACCGTGTTCCACGGTTTCGTCCAGAACTGGGGTCTGGCCATCATCATGCTGACCCTGCTGGTGCGCGGCATCATGTTCCCGCTGACCAAGGCCCAGTACACCTCCATGGCCAAGATGCGCATGCTCCAGCCCAAGCTGGCTGCGCTCAAGGAACGCTTCGGTGACGATCGCCAGAAGATGTCCCAGGGCATGATGGAGCTGTACAAGAAGGAGAAGGTCAACCCGCTGGGCGGCTGCCTGCCCATCCTGGTACAGATGCCCATCTTCATCGCCCTCTACTGGGCACTGATGGAGTCTGTCGAGCTGCGCCACGCGCCGTTCGCCCTGTGGATCACCGACCTGTCGGTGAAGGACCCCTTCTTCGTGCTGCCAATCCTCATGGGTGCCTCCATGTGGTATCTGCAGAAGATGAGCCCGACCACCATCACGGACCCGATGCAGCAGAAGGTGATGCAGTTCATGCCGATCATCTTCACCTTCATGTTCCTCTGGTTCCCGGCAGGTCTGACTCTGTACTGGCTGGTGAGCAACGTCATCTCCATCATCCAGCAGACCATCATCTATCGTCAGCTGGAGAAGAAAGGCCTGCACTCACGCAACTGATGCGCAGCCCATCTTTCCTGATGACAAAAGAGGCGGCCTTCGGGCCGCCTTTTTTATTACAATGTCCCCCACCCTCTTACTCATTCAGCCAACCAGCGAGTCAAGCAAGATGACAACAGATACCATCGTGGCCCAGGCCACCGCCCCCGGCCGTGGCGGCGTCGGCATAGTCCGCGTCTCCGGCCCTGCCGCCGAGCGGGTCGCCGAGATAGTGCTCGGCAAGCTCCCCAGGGTGCGTTATGCCGAATATCTGCCGTTCAGGGACGAGCAGGGCCAGGCGCTGGATCAGGGCATCGCCCTGCTGTTCAAGGCCCCCAACAGCTTCACCGGCGAAGACGTGCTGGAGCTGCAGGGCCATGGCGGCCCCGTCATCCTGGACATGCTGGTGCGCCGCATCCTGCAGATCGATGGCATCCGCCCCGCCCGCCCGGGCGAGTTCAGCGAGCGCGCCTTCCTCAACGACAAGCTGGATCTGGCCCAGGCCGAGGCCATCGCCGATCTCATCGAAGCCTCCAGCGAGCAGGCCGCCCGCAGCGCCATGCACTCCCTCCAGGGGCAGTTCTCCGGCAAGGTTCAGCAGTTGGTGGAGAGTCTCACCCGGCTGCGCATCTATGTGGAAGCGGCCATCGACTTCCCGGATGAAGAGATCGACTTTCTCTCCGACGGCAAGGTGGCGGGTGACCTCTACGCCATCATGTCCGAGCTGGACGACGTACGCAGCGAGGCCAAGCAGGGTGCCCTGCTGCGAGAGGGGATGAAGGTGGTGATCGCCGGTCGTCCCAACGCCGGCAAATCGAGCCTGCTCAACGCCCTCGCAGGCCGCGAGTCCGCCATCGTCACCGAGATCGCCGGTACCACCCGCGACGTGCTGCGCGAGCACATTCATCTGGATGGCATGCCGCTGCACATCATCGACACCGCGGGCCTGCGCGATACCCAGGACAAGGTGGAACAGATCGGCATCGAGCGTGCCTGGGCCGAGATCGAACAGGCCGACCGGGTGCTGTTCATGGTGGACGGCACCACCACGGATGCCGTCGATCCCCACGACATCTGGCCGGAATTCGTTGATCGGTTGCCAAAAAACATCGGCCTCACCGTGGTGCGCAACAAGGCGGACCTGACCGGCGAGGACCTGGCACCGAGCCAGGAGCAGGGCCACGCCGTCTATCGCATCTCCGCCAAGACCGAGCTGGGGCTGCCCGCACTGCGCGAGCACCTCAAGGCCTGCATGGGATTCCAAGGCAACACCGAAGGGGGCTTCATGGCCCGCCGCCGCCACCTGGACGCACTGGAGCGTGCCGCCGAACGGCTGCTGGTAGCCAGGGAGCAGCTTGAGGTCTATGTGGCTGGCGAACTGGTAGCCGAGGAGCTGCGCCTGGCCCAGGAGTCCCTGTCCGAGATCACCGGCGAGTTCAGCTCCGACGATCTGCTGGGCCGCATCTTCTCCAGTTTCTGCATCGGCAAATAGCGCCGCACGGTAGGCAATAAAAAGCCCGGGTTCATCCCGGGCTTTTTTTTGTGCGCTTTTCATCCATCAACCTAGAGGCGGCGCAGGCACCACATGAAGTAAGCACCCCCTAACAGGGTGGAGACCAGACCGACGGGCACCTCCTGGGGAAAGAGGATCTGCTGGCCGATCCAGTCCGCCGACACCATCAGCAAAGCGCCACAGCCTGCGGCGCCGAGCAGGTGCCAGCGCGCCCTCACCAGCCCCATCAATCTGGCCAGGTGCGGCGCCAGCAGACCGGCAAAGGAGAGCGGGCCTATCACCATGGTGGCACTGGCGGTGAGCACGGCCACCAGCAGCAGGATGGTGAGCTGGGCACGGCCGAGATGGATCCCCAGAGCCGTCGCTACCGCCGGCCCCATGGGCATGAGATCGAGCCAGCGGCTCACCAGCAGGCAGGCTGCCAGCATCAGCAGCGCCAACACCACCAGGGCAAGGGCCACCGGCTGGGTGACGTAATAGGTGGAACCGGACATCCAGGAGAGCAGTTGCTGCACCCGCAGGTCGCCGTTGGCCAGGGCGATGGCCTGCAACGGCTCGAACAGCGCCGTGATGGCGATGCCAGACAGCAGTATCCGCTCCGGCTGGAAGCCGTTGCGCCGGTTGATAAGCACCAGCAGCAACAGGCAGGCGAAGGCGCCCACCAGCCCCCCCAGCAGCATCATGGGCAGCGGCAAGGCGGGCAGCAACAGGGCCGCCGCAATCACCCCCATGAAGGTGCCACCGCTCACCCCCAGCAGTTCGGGGCTCGCCATAGGGTTGTTGCTGACTCGCTGCAACAGGGTGCCTGCCAGCGCCAGCAACACGCCTGCGGCACCCGCTGCCAGCGTGCGCGGCAAGCGCCACTCCAGCTGGACCTGCCACCGCAGCCAGCTCGGCCAGCCCCAGCCGCCCATTCCCTGCCCAAACAACAGGGAGGCGATCACCGCCGCAGCCAGCCCCAACACCATCAGGCCGACAAGGCGAGTTGGCGCCGGATGGCGGGCCAACTGCAGGGAGGAGTTCGCCTTAGGCGCACTCTGCTTGATACCAAGACGCGGGATCAGCCAGAGCAGCAGCGGCGCCCCCAACAGGGCCGTCATGGCGCCGGTCGGGATCAGCACAGGCCAGAACCGGCTCAGGGTCTGCAGCAGCAGATCGGTGGCCGCCAGCAACAGGGCGCCGAGGATGGGCGCCCACAGCAGCCGCTGGGCCAGTTTTCTGACCCCCAGCAGCCGCACCATGGCGGGCGCCGCCAGCCCGATAAAACCGATCAGCCCCACCACGCTCACCACGCAGGCGGTGACGAACACGGCGAGACCCAGACCAGCCAGGCGTAGATGCTTGAGGGAGACCCCCAGGCTGCGAGCGCTGGCATCGTCCAGCTCCAGCACAGCCAGCGGGCGCACCAGCACCACCGCCAGCATCGCGGCCAGCAGCAACCGTGGCAGCAGATAGCCGACGCCGCTCCAGCTGTTCTGGGCCAGAGATCCGCTCCCCCACACCAGCAACCCTTTGAGCTCCTCCTGGAAGAACAGCAGCAATCCCATGCTGATGGCGGCCAGATAGAGGTTGATCACCAGCCCTGCAAAGACGATGACCACGGGATTGAGCTGACGGCGCCAGGCCAGGGCGAAGACCAGCCCCATGGCCAGGCTTCCCCCGGCCATGGCGATCCACTCCCGCCCGATCAGCAGCCAGGAGGGGGCGAGCAGGGTCACCATCATCAGCGCCAGCTGGGCGCCGGAGGCCACCCCCAGGGTGGTGGGCGAGGCCAGGGGATTGCGCAGCACCTGCTGCATCAGGGTACCGGCGAGCCCGAGGGCGGCACCGGCCAGCAGGCAGATGGCAAGGCGCGGCAGCCAGCTGAAATGGACCACCGCCTGACGGGCATCGTCCAGCTCGGGGGAGAACAGGGCCTGCCACCAGAGCGCCCCCGGCAGTTGACGCGCCAGCTCGGCGCAAGCCAGCCCCAGTGTCAGCACCAACAGGCAGAGACCCGGACGCAGCAGGGGCGAAGAAAGAGAAGAGCTCATTGATTTGATCCCCCGGTTGCTCTGTGGACAGCCTGCTCCCGCAAGGCACCGTCCAGCAGGGTGGCGAAGCGGCGGGCCGCCAATATGCCACCAAAACTCCATGTCGCAGGCAGATGGATCACCGGATTGTTCTGTACCAGCGGGAGATGCTGCCACAATCCAGGCTCCTGAAGTTTTTCACCAACTCCTACGGGCACGGGGTCCACCACCACCAGCCTGGCCTCCGGCATCCCGAGAAACTGCTCCAGGCTCGCGACCGAGAATCCCCAGGCATTGGTCTCTCCCTGCCAGGCGTTGCGAAGGCCGAGGCGCTGCATCACTGCCTCGAACAGGCTGCCACGGCCAAACACCCGCACATGGCGCTCATCGATGAATTGCACCACCAGCAAGGGGGGCATATCGGCGGGCTGCGCCGCCTGCATCTGTGCCAGATCCAGCTCCAGCGCGGCGAGCTGGCGTTCGGCCTCCGCCTCTTTGTTGACCAGGGCGGCGATGGTCAGGGTCGCTTCCCGCAGTCGCTGCCACAGATCGGTGCCCGGTTCATACAGAGCGATGGAGTGCACCGGCGCGATGCGGGAGAGGGTCGGCGCCAGGGGGGCCGCCAGCGGCGAGATGAGAATAAGATCCGGTTTGAGCTCCGCCAGCAGTTCCCGGTTGGGTTGGGCACGCAGCCCGATATCGATCACCCCGGCAGGAAGCTGGGGTTCACCGACCCAGGCGCGATAGGGGGCCACATCCCCCACCGCCATCGGGGTGACCCCCAGGGCCAGCAGGGTCTCGGCTATGGTCCAGTCCACGGTGGCGATGCGGGGCGTGGCGCTGGTGGCGTCGGTGGCGGTGACAAGCTGCCCGGCCTCCCCTGCCAGGGGCAGCAGCAGACTGAGCAGACAGGGCGCCATCTTCAATAAACGGTTCAAGAGCGGCCCCCGGTCAGACGATGGCGATGGCGTGGTCATGGGCCGGATGGCGAATGACTTCCATGGGGATGCCATAGATGGCGTTCAGGGTCTCCCCTGTCATGATCTGTTCGGGCTCGCCGTGGGTCAGCAGACGGCCGGAGTGCAGCGCCACCAGCCGATCGCAGAAACGGGAGGCCATGTTGATGTCGTGAATGACGATGATGACCCCGAGGTTGAGCTGGCGGCTGAGCTGCTTGACGAGCGTGAGCACCTCCACCTGATGGGCCACGTCCAGGGCGGCCAGCGGCTCGTCCAACAGGATGAAACGGCTCTCCTGGGCCAGCAGCATGGCGAGCCAGACTCGTCCCCGCTCACCGCCGGAGAGGGTATCCACCAGCCGATCGGCAAAGCGTTCGGTGTGGGTCAGGGCGATGGCCCGCTCCACCTGACGGTGATCTTCCGCTCCCATCCGGCCCAGCAGGCCGCGCCAGGGGTAGCGCCCCATCTCCACCAGTTCGCGGCCGAGCAGGTTTTCGGCACTCGGCAGGTGCTGGGGCAGATAGGCCACCTGACGGGCAAACTCCCGGTTGCCCCAGGCAGACAACGGCTGGTCATCGAACAGGATCTCCCCGCCGCTGTGGGGTTGCTGGCGCGCCAGCAGCTTGATCAGGGTCGATTTGCCCGACCCGTTGTGGCCGATGAGGCCATAGACCCGACCTTGCTCGAAGCGAAGGCTGGTGGGGTGCAGCAGCGTGCGGTCATTGACCGCGAAGCTGGCGGATTTCATCTCGAACATAAGCAATTCCTGTGCTGGCTTGCTGCCAGTCTCATCGATGCCAGCATCAGGCCGGCACCTTGCCATCCAGATGGGCGACCGCATCCCGGCTCACCTGCTCGCGCTGCTCGCCGGTCAGTTCGGTGAGGCGGCCCTGGCGCATCTCCAGCAGGCGATCGGCCAGAGAAAAGTAGTGATCGTCGTGGCTGATGGCGATCACCGTCTTGCCCATCTCCTTGAGACGCGGCAACAGCACCTGATAGAAGATGCGGCGGAACTGGGGATCCTGATCCGCGGCCCACTCGTCGAACAGCATCACCTCCCGCTGCTCTGCCAGGGCCAGCAGCAGGGCGACCCGCTTGCGCTGGCCCTGGGAGAGGTCGATATCGGCGATGAAGCCATCCTCGATGGCAAGCTTGCTGCCCATCTGCAACCGCTCAAGCCACTCGGCGACCAACGCCTCTTTCGGCTCGGGCCCCAGCAAATGCTGGAACAGGTGGTAGTCGGTGAAGATGGCGGAGAAGAGCCCCAGATAGCCGTTGCGATCGGTGACCGGCTCCCCATCCAGCAGGATCCGGCCAGAGACCGGTTGATAGAGCCCGGTCAGCAGCATGGCCAGGGTCGACTTGCCGGAGCCGTTGCCACCGATGAGGAATATCTGCTCCCCCCGCTCGATCACCAGATTGATGGGGCCCACGGAGAAACCGCCCTCCCCCTGATAGTGAAAGCTCACCTGCTCCAGCTCGATGCGCTGCCAGGAGCGAGGCGCAGGCGGCAACGGGAACGCTTCGTCCGGCTCTGCCAGATTGAGGGCAGCTATCTTGTCGAACGCCACCTGGGCGGCGATCAGGGTCGGCAAGGCTCCGATACCTTGCAGCAAGGGAGTGCGCAGGAACAACAGGGTCAGGGCGAAGGTGGCGGCCACATTGGTGTTGGCCCAGCCCAGCCCGTTGGCCAGGAAGAAGACCAGGCCGATGGCACCCAGCATCATGATGTTCGACCAGTTCACCGCGCTCAGGTGGTAGGTATCGGCGCGGATGATCTGCTCCCGGTAGTCCCGGGCATTCTGCTCATAGAGCTGGTGATAGACGAAGTAGGCACGCTCGCGGTTGAGCGCCAGCTCCTTGCTCCCGGCGATGATGGACTGGTAGTTCTGGTAGAGCCTGTCTTCGGCCTGGCGCATGTGCGCCAGGTGGCGATAGACCCGGTTCACCAGCAGCCAGCCCACCACCATGGTCACGGTGACCCAGAGGGCGGTAACACCGAGCAAGGCGGGAGAGAGCAGGCCAAGGTAGATGATGGAGCCCAGGGTGAGCACCAGGCCCTGTACCAGCTCCGGCAGGCGCACGAAGGCGATGGTGATCTGACCGATGTCGCTGGAAAGGGAGGCCAGGAGCGGCCCCTGCCCTATTTGACGCAGACGGGCGACGTCGGTATCCAGCAGTTGCTTGAGCAGGCGGCCACGCAACCGGTAGACGAAATGGTGACCCAGGGTGGTCAGGGCCAGCTGGGATCCGAGCGTGATCACCAGCAGCAGCAAGACAAGGCCGACAAGCTGACCCAGGATCGGCAGCGGATCCCCGACTGATTCGATAAGCGATTGATTGATGAAGGCAATGACGCCTATCCCGCTGACAGCACTCAGCAGGCTGAGCAGGGTAATGGCGATGAAGGGCCAACGGTATTGGCGATAAACCAGTGACAAGAGTTCCATGACAGGCCTGTAGATGAATGGAAGGAGGGCGGGAGCCTTCGCCCCCGCCCGGCCTGTCGCTTACCAGCGGTAGTTGACGGTGCCGACTATGCTGCGCGGCTCGCCGTAGTAGCAGTAGTAGTCGCAGCTCGCCACATAGGTGTCGTTCAGCAGGTTGTTGACGTTGATCTGGGCACGCCAGTTCTTGGCAAAGTCATACCCGATCATCGCATCCCATACGGTGTGTGCCGGTACCTGGGCGGAACCATAGATGGGGGAGTAGTCCGCATTCACCGCGCCGATGCCGACGCTGGAACCCACATAGCGCACGCCGGAACCCAGCTCAAGACCGGATACCGGGCCCTGCTGCACCTTGTAGTTGCCCCAGAAGGAGGCCTGGTGGCGCGGGATCAGGCTCGCACGACGATCGCCGTTGCCGGTGTCGTTGGTCTTGGCATCGGTATAGGTATAGGCAGCGGTCAGGCGCAACGCCTCGGTGGCCTGCACGCTCCCTTCCAGCTCGACCCCCTGGGAGGTCACTTCACCGGCCTGGGTCTGCTGGCCGGAGCCGGTAGAGACCAGGGAGTTGGTCTGCTCCAGATCGAACAGCGCCAGGTTGATGTAGCCATCGAGGAAGCTGGGTGCGTACTTGACCCCGGTCTCGTAGAGCTTGCCTTCCAGCGGCTTGTAGGAGTTGCCGGTGTTGGGGTCTATCCCCGGCAGCACTTCGAAGGATTCCGCATAGGCGAAGTAAGGGGAGAGACCGTTGTCGGCCAGGTACATCAGGCTGCCGGAGAGAGAGAGGTTGTCGTCGTACTGTTTCTCGTTCTTGCTCTTGGCTTCGCTGATGTTGTGGGTTTCCACGTAATCGAAACGACCGCCCGCGGTCAGCAGCCAGCGATCATCCCAGCGGATCTGGTGCTGGGCATAGAGGCCGCTCTGACCCTTGGTGCTCTTCTGATGGGTCGCAGTGGATTCATCAAAACCGGGGAAACCGCTGTAATCCGGGTTCATGGTGTTGATGGCGCCCATGCCATAGTTGTCGGCTTCCTGGCCTTCATTCACATGGCGCTGCAGATCCACCCCCAGCAGCAGGGTCTGCTCCGTGCTGTCGGTGTTCCAGTAGCCCACCATCTGGTTGTCCATGGTGGCGCTCTTGGTATCCCCATCCCGGTAGACCAGGCCGCGGTAGGCGGTGGTGCCTTCATAGGTCGGGAAGATATAGGTCTGGCGCAGCAGCAGATCGTTGTAGTTGAAGCGAACGTTCTGCTTGAACTCCCAGGTCTGGTTGAGCTGGTGGGCCAGCTCGTACCCGGCGGAGATCTGGGTATTGCGATTGCGATCGTAATCCGGCTGGCTCAGGTTGGTGGAGGGATCGATCTGGCCGCCGGAGGTATTCAGGGTGCCGTAAACCGGGAAGAAGCCGTTGGTCGGCACCCCTTCATCGTGCTTGAAGCTGGAAAGCAGCGTCAGCGTGGTGCGATCAGAAATATCCAGGGTCACACTCGGCGCCAGATAGGCGCGCTCGTTGTAGGTGCCATCCAGCACGCCGTCCCGCTCGTTGTAGAGGGCCACCAGACGATAACGGCTGTTGTCGGTAAGGGTGTCGGAGACATCCACCCCGACCTGGCGCAGATCCCGGTTGCCCAGTTGCAGGTTCACCAGACCCTGCGGGGTCGCTGTCGGACGCTTGCTGATGGCGTTGATGACGCCTCCGGGAGGGGCTTCGCCATACAGAATGGAGGCCGGGCCTTTGAGCACTTCCACGCTCTCAAGGCCGAAGGGTTCCGGGGTCCAGACATAGTAACCGGTGCTGAACAGGCGGTTGCCATCCAGGTAAGAAGCCGCATCGAAGCCGCGCACCTTGAACCAGTCAGCATCCGTGTCCGAACCATAGGACTGGGACAGGACGCCGGAGCGATAGCGCAGGGACTCGTCGAGCTTGAGTACGGCGTGCTGGTCCAGCTCTTCGCGATTGACCACGGAGACGGCACGGGGGGTCTCTGCCATGGGGACCTCGACCTTCATGGCGGTCCCGGTCACGACCATGGTTTCACCCGCCTTGGGCAACTCTTTATCCGTCTGTTCCGCCGCCAACACGGGCAGGGACGCCAGCAGACAGGAGAGCGGCAGCAGCTGTGCGCCTCTCTTTCGCATCACGGCATTCGGGGTATTTTTTTGCGCAATCATATAAGTGTCTCAAATATCAATAAGTTATGTTTGATTTCTTATTATGGGTGCCCAATTGGACCGGTCAGCCCGGCGCCTCAGGCGAATAAAGCAGCGCCATGCTACTACAGGTGCCGTGATCGAATCGATTCAATAATTGCTAATCATTTGCATCTGCATTGTTAATTGATGTTTTGAAGTGTCGTTTGACAACGAAAGGTGCGATGAGGTCACAACAGGCGGAAAGAAGGCAGCATGACGGCCACGAGACCGGTTTTGGCAACAAAAAAGTGGGCAGGATCCTTATCCCCAAGCTTTATCCATATTTATCCACATACTTTGGCGGTAAGATCCCCGCTCTTCACTTTTTCGATGACATCAGGATCCATTCCATGGCCAAACTCAACCTCGTCGTCGGCTCCATGCTGGGGGCCTCCGAATATGTCGCAGATCATGTGGTCGGCCTGCTTGAACAGGCGGGCCACCAGGCGGAGATCCACAACCCCGCCAGCCTGGCCAGGATCCTGACCGAGCCAGGAGCCATCGTGCTGGTGGTCACTTCCACCCATGGTGCGGGGGATGTACCCGACAATCTGCAGCCCTTTGCCCAGGATCTTGCCGAACAGCAGCCGGATCTCGCCGCCTTCAAGTACGGAGTGATCGCCCTGGGGGATCGCAGCTATGACACCTTCTGCCAGGGCGGCAAGACGCTGGATCGGCTGCTGGCAGAGTGCGGGGCAAACCGGATCGGGGAGCGTCTGGAGATAGACGTCACCCAGCACGAGATCCCGGAAGATGCCGCAGAAACCTGGATCCACGACTGGATGACCTTGATCGGCTGATCAGGGCCAGGGAGATCCGGTCACGACCCCCGATCTCCCTGGTTATCCCCAGATCCCTATCCACCAGGTTATTAACAGGGGGATCCGGATAAGTTTTTCCCGAGAGCTCCCCACATGAGCTCGGATAATTGTGTATAACTTAGGTGCTAAGCTCTGTAAAACCTATAGTTATTCATGTATTAGATCTTGCCAACCATGTATCTGTGTATAAAAACCCATGTTATCCCCCCGTTCGCCTCCTCCGGATCCAAGCTTTTCCACAAGCAGCGATCGACCTTAACCGAATGATCTTTATGATCAAAAATGCCTTATCAACAGAAGTCGTGGATCCTAATAAAAGATCCAATAAAAGATCGATCTAAAGATCCTTAAGATCTATTTAACCGATCCCTGATCCATACTGATCCTGAAGTAGACGTTCCCCTCCGGATGCTAAACAGATAGAATGATCCGCCCTTCAGACCAGGCAAACAAAGATCTTCAGGCGTGCAGATCAAGGTGATCCCCAATGCAATACCATGAACAATTTGATGTGATCGTCGTCGGTGGCGGTCATGCAGGAACCGAAGCAGCAACAGCGGCAGCCCGCATGGGTCTCAATACCCTGTTGCTCACCCACAACATAGATACGCTGGGGCATATGTCCTGCAATCCGGCGATCGGCGGGATCGGCAAGGGACACCTGGTCAAGGAAGTCGACGCCCTTGGCGGGATCATGGCGCAGGCCATCGATCTCGGCGGGATCCAGTTCCGCACGCTCAACTCTTCCAAGGGCCCTGCGGTGCGGGCTACTCGTGCCCAGGCGGATCGCCTGCTGTACAAGGCTGTGGTGCGTCAGACCCTGGAGAACTACCCGAACCTGAAGATCTTCCAGCAGGCCTGCGACGATCTGGTCATGGACGGGGATCGCGTCGCCGGGGTCGTTACCCAGAGCGGGATCCGCATCAGCGGCAAGACGGTCGTACTGACCGTTGGCACCTTCCTCAATGGTCTGATCCACATCGGCATGGAGAACTACAAAGGGGGCCGCGCCGGGGATCCTCCCTCAATTGCCCTCGCCCAGCGCCTGCGTGAAATGCCGCTGCGCATCGATCGCCTCAAAACGGGCACGCCACCACGCATCGATGCACGCACCGTCGATTTTTCCGTGATGCAGCAGCAACATGGTGACGATCCTCGCCCGGTCTTCTCCTTCATTGGCAACGCCAGCCAACATCCGCGCCAGATGCCTTGCTACGTGACCCATACCAATGAGCAGACCCACGAGGTGATCCGCAACAACCTGGATCGCAGCCCCATGTACGCCGGGGTGATCGAGGGGATAGGCCCGCGCTACTGCCCGTCGATCGAAGACAAGATCACCCGCTTTGCCGACAAGACGGCGCACCAGATCTTTGTGGAACCGGAAGGCCTGACCACCCACGAGCTCTACCCGAACGGGATCTCCACCAGCCTGCCGTTCGACGTGCAGGTGCAGATCGTCCGGTCGATCCGTGGCTTCGAGAATGCCCATATCACCCGCCCTGGCTACGCCATCGAGTACGATTTCTTCGATCCGCGGGATCTCAAGGCCAATATGGAGAGCAAGTGCATCGAGAACCTCTTCTTCGCCGGCCAGATCAACGGCACCACCGGCTATGAAGAGGCCGCTGCCCAGGGCCTGATGGCCGGTCTGAACGCGGGCTTGCGCGCCCAGGGCAAGGAAGCCTGGCACCCACGCCGGGATCAGGCCTACATGGGCGTGATGATGGACGATCTCTCCACCCTGGGAACCCGCGAGCCCTATCGCATGTTCACCAGTCGTGCCGAATATCGCCTGCTGCTGCGGGAAGACAACGCGGATCTGCGCCTGACCGCCATCGGCCGCGAGCTGGGTCTGGTGGATGATCATCGCTGGAGCCTGTTCAATGCCAAGGTGGAACAGGTGGAGCAGGAACGTCAGCGCATGCGCTCGACCTGGATCCACCCGCAGCATCCGTCTCTGGAGGCCGTCAACGCCCTGGTCAACACTCCCCTGACCCGGGAGCAGAGCCTGGAAGAGCTGCTGCGTCGCCCCGAGGTGACCTACGATGCCCTGATGGCCATCAAGGGGGTGGGGCCTGCATTGACCGATGCGGCTGCCGCGGATCAGGTGGAGATCCAGATCAAGTACGCCGGTTACATCGAGCGTCAGCACGACGAGGTGGAGAAACAGCTGCGCAACGAAAACACCCTGCTGCCGCTGGATATGAACTACCGCGACGTGAACGGTCTCTCCAACGAGGTGATCGCCAAGCTCAACGATGCCAAGCCAGAGACCATTGGTCAGGCGTCCCGCATCTCCGGCATCACCCCTGCCGCCATCTCCATCTTGCTGGTGCACCTGAAGAAACACGGCCTGCTGCGTAAAACCGCCTGAGGAATTCCCCGTTGGACAACATGTTGGAAAGATTGAACGGCCTGCTCATGCAGGCCGGAATTGTTATCACCGAAACCCAGAAGACCCAGTTGGTGCAGTTGGTCGAGTTGCTGCACAAGTGGAACAAGGCTTACAATCTCACCTCGGTGCGAGATCCGGACGCCATGCTGGTCAAGCATATCCTCGACAGCCTGGTGGTGAGCCCTCACCTGCACGGTGAACGCTTCATCGATGTGGGGACCGGCCCGGGTCTGCCCGGACTGCCGCTGGCCATCATCAATCCGGACAAACAGTTCGTGCTGCTCGACAGCCTGGGCAAGCGGATCAACTTCATCCGCCAGGTGATCCTGGAGCTGGGGTTGACCAATGTGACCCCCGTCAAATCCCGGGTGGAGGAGTATCAACCCGAGACCGGATTTGATGGTGTACTGAGCCGGGCTTTCGCCTCCCTGGAGGACATGCTGAGCTGGTGTCATCATCTGCCGTCACCCGAGGGCAGCTTCCTGGCGCTCAAGGGACAATACCCCGAGCAGGAGCTGGCACAGTTGCCTGACAGCATTCGTCTGGTTGCCACCCACAAGCTGGTGGTGCCGGAACTGGAAGGCGAACGCCATCTGCTGGAGTTTAAAGCCATCCAGCCCGAATAGGGCCGCCGCATTCATTTAGGGGACAGTGTGGGAAAAGTCATTGCCATAGCCAACCAGAAGGGTGGAGTGGGTAAAACCACCACCTGTGTGAATCTGGCCGCCTCCATGGCCGCTACCCGGCGCAAGGTGCTGGTGATCGATCTGGATCCGCAGGGCAATGCCACCATGGGCAGTGGCGTCGACAAGTACGATGTCGAACGCACTGCCTATGAACTGCTGATCGAAGATGCCCCCATCGGCGAGGTGATCATCCCCGAAACCTCGGGAGGCTATCACCTGATTGCCGCCAATGCCGACGTGACCGCGGCAGAAATCCGCCTGATGGAGTTTTTTGCCCGCGAGATCCGCCTGCGCAACGCCCTGGCCTCGGTCAGGGACAAGTACGACTACGTCTTCATCGACTGCCCGCCTTCTCTCAACATGCTGACGGTGAACGCCATGGCCGCCGCTGACTCCGTGCTGGTGCCCATGCAGTGCGAATACTATGCGCTGGAAGGGCTGACCGCCCTGGTGGACACCATCAGCAAGCTGGCAGCCGTGGTCAATCCGGAGCTGAAGATCGAAGGGGTGCTGCGCACCATGTTCGATCATCGCAACCGGCTGGCCAATGATGTGTCCGATCAGCTGAAACAGCATTTCGGGGACAAGGTCTATCGCACCATCATTCCCCGCAACGTAAGACTGGCGGAGGCGCCGAGCTTTGGCGCGCCAGCCATGCACTATGACAAATCATCGGTGGGGGCCAAGGCCTATCTGGCCCTGGCTGGCGAGATCCTGCGCCGCCAGGAACAGGAGTCCCAGCCGTTCACCGCAGATCGAGAGAGCATATGACGCCGAAGAAACGTGGGCTGGGCAAGGGGCTGGACGCCCTGCTCAGCACCAGCACGGCCGCCCGCCAGAAACAGGTGATGAGCGACCAGCGCACCGAACAGGCCATGGCCCCGACCAATCAGGGGGAATTGCGCAAGCTGCCGGTGGAGTGGTTGCAGTCCGGCAAATACCAGCCGCGCAAGGACATGTCCCAGGATGCGCTGGAGGAGCTGGCCAACTCCATCCGTGCACAAGGGGTGATCCAGCCCATAGTGGTTCGCTCCATCGGTGAAAACCGTTTCGAAATCATTGCTGGTGAACGCCGCTGGCGCGCCTCCCAGCTGGCCCGTCTCGAAGTGGTGCCCTGCCTGGTCAAGGATGTCGCCGACGAGGCGGCCGTCGCCATCGCACTCATCGAGAACATCCAGCGTGAAGATCTCAACGCCATCGAGGAGGCCGTCGCCCTCCAGCGCCTGCTGACGGAGTTCGAACTGACCCACCAGCAGGTTGCCGAGGCGGTGGGCAAGTCCCGCACCACGGTCACCAACCTGCTGCGTCTCAACCAGCTCAACGAGGACGTGAAGCGCTTCGTGGAACACGGCGACCTCGACATGGGGCATGCCCGTGCCCTGCTGGCCCTGAGCGGCCAGGCCCAGTCAGAGCTGGCCAAACTGGTGGCCCAGAAGGGGCTGACAGTGCGAGATACCGAGAAGCTGGTGCAAAAAGCACTGGAACCGGCAAAAACCAGGGTTGAACCCGTCCGCGATCCGCAGTTTGGTTATCTCGAGCGCCAGATTTCTGAAAAAATTGGCAATCAGGTGCAACTTCAGCCGGGCAAGAAAGATAGCGGCAAGTTAGTAATAAGTTACGATAACTTGGCAGATTTGGACCGGGTATTGGGCTATTTTGGCCTGTCAGAATCGTGATTTTTACGCTTTTTGTAGTAATAAAACATCCATTACTTTCGATATGAACATAACCTTAATTTCGCGCGGAAAGCCGCAAAAATTAAGGATTTTTGCCATGTTGCAATAGCCGTCTTCACGGGTATAATTTGACCGGCTTTTCGAGCTGTGAACCTGGGGTCTTCGGATCCCGATTTTTTACAGTTCTGTAATGTTCAGGGGTAGGTTGGTGAAGCAGAAAATAGCCTTGGAAGGTTTGACGCTGGCCTTGGCTATGCTCGTTTGTCAGCTGGTCCTGATCCTGGCGATCGCCACCGTCTGGTTTTATCAGGCGGGAAAGTTCGCCGGACAATCCTCTCTCTACGGAGGGGGGATGTACTGGGTTCCTCAAGCCCTGTTCACGCTCTGGGTTCTGCGCCGCAAGGTGACGAAAGAGAGCGTAGGCCTGGTTTTGCGGGACTTTTATGGTGGGGCAGGGATTAAGCTCATTACTACAACAGGACTTTTCGCCCTGCTGTTTGGCGCCGGGATTGAGGTCGACACCGCCTCGTTCTTCGCCACTTATATCCTCGCCCTCGTTGTACAGTGGATAGTTTCATTCACGCTTAACAACCACTATTAGGAAAACTCATGTCTGCAACCGGAGAAGTCCTGACTCCTCAGGGATATATCTCCCACCACCTGACCCACCTGCAGGTAGGGTCCGGGTTCTGGACGGTGAATATCGATTCCATGATATTTTCCGTCGTGCTAGGCGCCCTGTTTATCTGGTTGTTCCGCAAGGTTGCCGTCAAGGCCACCAGCGGTGTGCCCGGTAAGCTGCAGTGCTTTGTGGAGATGCTGGTCGAGTTTGTGAATGGTAACGTCAAGGACATCTTTCATGGTCGCAACAAGGTCATCGCACCTTTGGCCCTGACGGTGTTCGTGTGGATCTTCCTGATGAACTTCATGGACCTGATCCCCGTTGACTTTATCCCTCACGCTGCACAGTTGATGGGTGTTCCCTATCTGCGTGTGGTTCCCTCTGCTGACGTTAACATCACCATGTCCATGGCTTTGGGCGTGTTCTTCTTGATCCTGTACTACAGCATCAAGGTCAAGGGTATCAGCGGGTTCGTGAAGGAGCTGACGCTTCAGCCTTTCAACCACCCTGCTGCCATCCCGGTTAACTTCATCCTTGAAACCGTCACGTTGATTTCCAAGCCTGTTTCATTGGGTCTGCGACTGTTCGGCAACATGTATGCTGGCGAACTGATCTTCATCCTGATTGCGGGTTTGTTACCCTGGTGGTCACAGTGGATCCTGTCCGTGCCTTGGGCAATCTTCCACATCCTGATCATCACTTTGCAGGCGTTTATCTTCATGGTTCTGACCATCGTCTATCTGTCGATGGCGCAGGAAGACCATGGTTGATGCAACTCAAATAATCCTTTTTATACAATCAATTACATCTAAATAAATGGAGATCCTCATGGAAAACTTGAACATGGACCTGCTGTACATCGCTGCTGCAATGATGATGGGTCTGGCGGCTATCGGCGCCTCCATCGGTATCGGTATCCTGGGTGGCAAGTTCCTGGAAGGTGCAGCTCGTCAACCTGACCTGATCCCTGTTCTGCGTACCCAGTTCTTCATCGTGATGGGTCTGGTGGATGCGATCCCGATGATCGCCGTTGGTCTGGGTCTGTATGTGATGTTTGCGGTTGCCTAAGTCATTACGACTCACGCAGAACCCATTAACTAACTAAAGAGGACATCGGCTGTGAATATCAACGCCACCCTCCTCGGCCAAGCAGTTGCTTTTTTCATCTTCGTAGTGTTTTGCATGAAGTACGTATGGCCGCCGCTGATGGCTGCCATCGAAGCCCGTCAGAAAGAAATCGCTGACGGCCTCTCTTCTGCAGAGCGTGCCAAGAAAGATCTGGAGCTGGCCAAGGCCAACGCCACCGATCAGCTGAAAGAAGCCAAGCTTCAGGCTGCTGAAATCATCGATCAGGCCAACAAACGCAAGGCCCAGATCATTGATGAGGCCGCTGTCGGAGCCCAAGCTGAGCGGGAGAAAATCCTGGCTCAGGGCCGTGCAGAGATCGAAGCTGAACGTCATCGTGCCAAAGAAGAACTGCGCAAGCAGGTTGCTGCTCTTGCCATCGCGGGTGCAGAGAAGATCCTGGCACGCCAAATCGACCAGGCTGCCAACAGCGACATCGTCGACAAACTGGTAGCAGAACTGTAACGGGAACGGGGCTATGTCTGAACTGACTACAATCGCTCGCCCCTACGCCAAGGCTGCTTTCGAGTTTGCCGTTGAGCACAAGGCGGTTGACCAATGGCTGGAGATGCTCGATTTCGCCGCTCAGGTGGCAGAAAACGAGACCATGCACAGTCTGGTAAACGGTTCCGTTGCTGCCGAAGAACTGGCAAAGCTGTTTGTCGGTGTCTGCGGTGAGCAGCTCAACGAGCACGGTCAGAACCTGATCCGGGTGATGGCCGAGAATGGTCGCTTGGGTGTGCTGCCGGCGGTCGTTGCCGAATTCGTCGCGCTCAAGGCTGAACTGGACAAAGAAGTTCAGGCTGACGTGATTTCGGCGATCGAACTGACCGACCAGCAGAAAGCCAATATTCAGGCTTCTCTGGAACAACGTCTCGCGCGCAAAGTGAAGCTGAATTGCAGCACAGATGCGTCCTTGATGGCCGGGGTGCTCATCAAGGCCGGTGATCTCGTTATCGACGGCACGGTCCGCGGTAAGCTGGATCGCATGGCCGATGCGCTGCAATCTTGATTGGGGTATTAGAGCATGCAACTGAATTCCACTGAAATCGCCGAGCTGATCAAGCAGCGCATTGCGCAGTTTGATGTCAAAAGCGAAGCGCGTAACGAAGGTACCATCGTTTCTGTAAGCGACGGTATCATTCGTATCCACGGTCTGGCCGATGCCATGCAGGGTGAGATGATCGAGCTGCCGGGCAACCGCTTCGCTCTGGCATTGAACCTGGAGCGTGACTCCGTTGGTGCCGTAGTAATGGGTCCCTATGCCGATCTGGCCGAAGGGATGAAGGTAAAGGGTACCGGCCGCATTCTGGAAGTGCCGGTCGGTCGTGGTCTGTTGGGCCGGGTGGTCAACACCCTGGGTCAGCCGATCGACGGTAAGGGTCCGGTAGACAACGACGGCTTCTCGCCGATCGAAGTGATCGCCCCGGGCGTTATCGAGCGTAAGTCTGTTGACCAGCCAGTCCAGACCGGTCTGAAAGCCATCGATGCCATGATCCCTATCGGTCGTGGCCAGCGTGAGCTGATCATCGGTGACCGCCAGGTTGGTAAGACCGCCATCGCCATCGACACCATCATCAACCAGAAAGATTCCGGCATTAAGTGCGTCTACGTTGCGATCGGCCAGAAGGCCTCCACCATCGCCAACGTGGTGCGCAAGCTGGAAGAGCACGGCGCCCTGGCCAACACCATCGTGGTCGTGGCTTCTGCCTCCGAAGCGGCTGCTCTGCAGTACCTGGCTCCCTACGCCGGTTGCTCCATGGGCGAGTACTTCCGTGACCGCGGCGAAGACGCACTGATCATCTATGATGACCTGTCCAAGCAGGCCGTTGCCTATCGCCAGATCTCCCTGCTGCTGCGCCGTCCGCCTGGACGTGAAGCTTACCCGGGTGACGTCTTCTATCTGCACTCCCGTCTGCTGGAGCGTGCTGCTCGCGTCAACGCCGAGTACGTAGAGAAGTTCACCAATGGTGCCGTGAAAGGCCAGACCGGTTCCCTGACCGCCCTGCCGATCATCGAAACCCAGGCCGGTGACGTCTCCGCGTTCGTTCCGACCAACGTGATCTCCATCACCGACGGCCAGATCTTCCTGACCTCCCAGCTGTTCAACTCCGGTATTCGTCCGGCGGTTGACCCGGGTATCTCCGTATCCCGTGTGGGCGGTGCTGCTCAGACCAAGATCGTCAAGAAGCTGTCCGGTGGTATCCGTACCGCGCTGGCCCAGTACCGCGAACTGGCGGCATTTGCCCAGTTCTCTTCCGACCTGGACGATGCCACTCGCAAGCAGCTGGATCACGGTCAGAAAGTCACCGAGCTGATGAAGCAGAAGCAGTACTCTCCGATGAGCGTGGCCCAGCAATCCCTGGTGCTGTTCGCCGCCGAGAAGGGTTATCTCGCCGATGTCGAACTGAGCAAGATCGTCGACTTCGAAGCCGCTCTGCTCTCTTACGCCAATACCCAGCATGCCGAGCTGATGGCTGAAATCAATGCCAAGGCCGACTACAACGACGCGATCGTTGGCAAGCTGACTGCGTTGCTGGATGACTTCAAGGCAACCCAGACCTGGTAAGCGTGTGTGGCAGCGCAAGCTGCCACCTGATGGAGAGAAGAGATGGCCGGCGCAAAAGAGATACGTAACAAGATCGGGAGTGTGAAGAACACTCAGAAGATCACCAGCGCTATGGAAATGGTGGCAGCGAGCAAGATGCGCCGTGCGCAGGAACGCATGTCTGCCAGCCGTCCGTACGCTGAAACCATGCGCAAGGTGATCGGCCATATCGCTCAGGGGAACTTGGAATACAAGCACCCCTACCTCATCGAACGTGAGGTGAAGCGAGTGGGTTACATCGTCGTCTCCACCGACCGTGGCCTGTGTGGTGGTCTGAACATCAACCTGTTCAAGGCTGCCCTCAATGATATGAAGCAATGGAGCGCGAAAGGTGCCAAGGTTGACCTGGCATTGATCGGTAACAAGGCCTCCAACTTCTTTGAACGGCACGGCGCCAAGGTGAAAGCCCACGTCTCCGGACTGGGTGACAACCCGAGCGTCAATGACCTGATCGGTTCAGTGAAGGTCATGCTGAAGGCTTACGACAACGGTGAGATTGACAGGCTGTACCTGGTGTACAACAAGTTCGTCAACACCATGGTTCAGCAACCAAAAGTCGATCAACTGCTGCCTTTGCCCGTAACAGAAGACAGCAAGCTCGCCAAGAAGCACCACTGGGACTACCTCTATGAGCCGGATCCCAAGCAACTGCTGGATACCCTGCTGATTCGCTACGTCGAATCCCAGGTCTACCAGGGTGTGGTAGAAAACTTGGCAAGTGAACAGGCAGCCCGAATGGTTGCCATGCAAGCCGCGACTGACAACGCCGGCAACCTGATTAACGATCTGCAACTGGTATACAACAAGGCCCGTCAGGCCAGTATTACCCAGGAGCTCACAGAGATCGTTTCCGGTGCTGCTGCGGTGTAAGGCAAGGGTTATCAAAGGTTTAGAGGATTTGACATGAGTAACGGTTTCATCGTCCAAATCATCGGCGCTGTGGTGGACATCGAGTTCCCGCAGAATGCCGTGCCCCAGGTGTACGATGCACTGAAGGTTGTCAGCGAAGGCCAAGGCCAGGGTCTGGTACTGGAAGTTCAGCAACAGATCGGCGGCGGCGTCGTGCGTTGCATCACCATGGGTTCCTCCGACGGTCTGCGTCGTGGGTTGGAAGTAGTTAACAGCGGCAAGGCCATCCAGGTACCGGTCGGTACCTCGACCCTGGGCCGTATCATGAACGTATTGGGCGACCCCATTGACGAGAAGGGTCCGATCGGCGAAGAAGAGCGTTGGTCCATCCACCGCGAAGCCCCCAGCTACGAAGATCAGTCCAACAGCACCGAGCTGCTGGAGACCGGCATCAAGGTTATCGACCTGGTATGTCCGTTCGCCAAGGGTGGTAAGGTTGGTCTGTTCGGCGGCGCCGGCGTAGGCAAGACCGTCAACATGATGGAGCTGATCCGTAACATCGCGATCGAGCACAGCGGTTACTCCGTGTTCGCCGGTGTAGGTGAGCGTACCCGTGAGGGTAACGACTTCTACCACGAGATGATGGAGTCCAACGTACTGGACAAAGTATCTCTGGTTTACGGTCAGATGAACGAGCCGCCCGGAAACCGTCTGCGCGTGGCGCTGACCGGCCTGACCATGGCCGAGAAGTTCCGTGACGAAGGTCGTGACGTGCTGTTCTTCGTGGACAACATCTACCGTTACACCCTGGCCGGTACCGAAGTATCCGCACTGCTGGGCCGTATGCCCTCCGCAGTAGGTTACCAGCCGACCCTGGCCGAGGAGATGGGTGTTCTGCAAGAGCGCATCACCTCCACCAAGACTGGTTCCATCACCTCCGTACAGGCCGTTTACGTGCCTGCGGATGACTTGACCGACCCGTCTCCGGCGACCACCTTCGCCCACCTGGATGCGACTGTCGTACTGTCCCGTCAGATCGCGGCACTGGGTATCTACCCGGCCGTTGACCCGCTGGACTCCACCTCCCGTCAGCTGGATCCGCTGGTGGTTGGCAAGGAGCACTACGAGACCGCTCGTGGCGTTCAGACCGTACTGCAGCGCTACAAGGAGCTGAAGGACATCATCGCCATCCTGGGTATGGATGAACTGTCAGAAGAAGACAAACTGACCGTAGCCCGTGCCCGTAAGATCGAGCGTTTCCTGTCCCAGCCGTTCTTCGTGGCCGAAGTATTTACCGGTTCTCCGGGCAAATACGTGCCTCTGAAGGAAACCATCCGTGGCTTCCAGGGCATCCTGAAGGGCGAGTATGACGATCTGCCGGAGCAGGCGTTCTACATGGTTGGCGGCATCGACGAAGTCGTCGAGAAGTCCAAGAAACTGTAAGCCTCGATAGGAGGGCCCATGGCTGAGATGATCTCCTTTCACCTGGATGTGGTGAGCGCCGAAGGAAAACTGTTTTCCGGTCGCGTGCAATCCGCCCAGGTATCAGGCTCCGAAGGTGAGCTGGGTCTCCGCCACGGTCATGCTCCGTTGCTGACTGCCATCAAGCCGGGCCTGGTCCGCTTGATCAAGCAAAATGGTAGCGAAGAGGTGCTGTACATCTCCGGCGGCATGCTGGAAGTACAACCCGAAGCCGTGACCGTGCTGGCCGATACCGCCATTCGCGCAGACGATCTGGATGAGGCGAAAGCCCAGGAAGCCAAGCGTCGTGCCGAAGAGCGGATCAACAGCTCCCATGGTGATATCGACTATGCTCAGGCGTCTGCCGAGCTGGCCAAAGCGATGGCCCAGCTGCGGGTTATCGATATCGTCAAAAAGAATTACCGCTAATCACGGTGATGCAAAAAGCGACCTTCGGGTCGCTTTTTTTTTGCCCGTTGGATAGACTCCGCCCAGCATTTCCACCTGTTTCAAAGGCTAGCTATGTCTCTCAACGTCGTGATCCTGGCTGCGGGCAAAGGCACCCGCATGCGTTCCTCCCTGCCCAAGGTGCTGCACCCCGTTGCCAGCAAGCCCATGGTCTCCCATGTGATCGAGACCGCCCGCCAGATCGGTGCCGAACAGCTGCACCTGGTCTATGGCCACGGCGCCGAACTGCTGAAGGAGCGGATTCAGGCATCCGACCTGAACTGGGTGCTGCAGGCCCAGCAACTGGGGACCGGCCATGCCGTCGCCCAGGCCATTCCGTTCTGGCATGACGAAGACGACGTGCTGGTGCTCTACGGCGATACCCCGCTGATCCAGCCCGAGACCCTGCAACGCTTGCTGGCCGCCAAGGCCGACGATGGCATGGCGCTGCTGACCGTGGTACTGGACAACCCGACCGGCTATGGCCGCATCGTGCGGGAACATGGTCAGGTGGTCGGCATTGTCGAGCAGAAGGATGCCAACGCCGAGCAACTTGCCATCCGCGAAGTGAACACCGGCGTGCTGGTGGCGAACGGTGCCCAGCTGCGCGGCTGGCTGTCGCGCCTGGACAACAAGAACGCCCAGGGCGAGTTCTATCTGACTGACGTCATCGCCATGGCCCATGGGGATGGTTGTGCCATCGCCGCCGTCCACCCTGACAGCACCATGGAAGTGGAAGGGGCCAACAACCGGGTGCAGTTGGCCCAGCTTGAGCGCAGCTACCAGCAGATGCAGGCCGAGAAGCTGATGATCGCTGGCGCCACCCTGATCGATCCGGCCCGTTTCGATCTGCGCGGCACCCTGGAAATCGGGGAGGAGGTGGTGATCGACGTCAACGTCATCATCGAAGGCAAGGTGGTGCTGGGCAATCACGTGCGCATCGGTGCCGGCAGCGTATTGAAGGATTGCGTGATCGGCGACCACACCGAGGTGAAACCCTACTCCGTCATCGAAGGTGCGCAAATTGCCGACCAGTGCTCGGTCGGGCCCTTTACCCGCCTGCGCCCGGGTGCCGTGCTGGAGCAGGATGCCCATGTCGGCAACTTCGTCGAGATGAAGAAGGCTCGGCTGGGGGTGGGCTCGAAGTGCGGTCATCTGACCTATCTGGGTGATGCCGAGATCGGAGCCGGGGTGAATATCGGTGCCGGCACCATCACCTGCAATTACGATGGGGTTAACAAGTTCCAGACCATCATCGAGGACGATGTCTTCGTCGGCTCCGATACCCAGCTGGTGGCGCCGGTGCGGATCGGCAAGGGGGCGACCCTGGGGGCGGGTTCCACCATCACCAAGGATGTGGCGGAAAACGAGCTGGTGATCACCCGGGTGCCCCAGCGCCACATTCCGAACTGGGCTCGCCCGGTCAAGAAGAAGTGATGCCCGATCAATGAAATGCAAACCGGCGCCCGAGGGCGCCGGTTTTTTTGCTTATGGCTGATGTCTGGTGTCACTGGTCGATGGCTGGGGGGTCGCCCATGCGGTGGCGGAGGGACTGTTCTCCATCACCTGATACCAGTCGAGCTTGCGAGTCAGCCCCATGACCAGCGCCAGGGTGGCGAACAGCAGCAGGGCGCCGAGCAACAGGGCTGTCTCCTCGGCCTGCAGCAGCCCGAACAGGATGGCGTAGACCAGCCCCAGCAGGGTGGCGAATCCCATGCCCTGTTTCGGGCCGCCCAGCACATGGCTCAGGTAGAAGCCGTTGAGGGCCACACTGGCCAGGGCGGCAATGAGATAGGCCCAGGCAAAGCCGAGATGCTCGGTCAGCGCCAGCAGCACCAGATAGAAGATGGCCAGCCCCATGCCCACCAGCGCGTACTGGATGGGGTGTACCCGCAGCCCCTTGAGCAGCTCGAACATGAAGAAGCTGATGAAGGTGAGGCCGATGAACAGCAGGGCATATTTGGCGGCCCGCTCGTTCAGCTGATAGTGATCCACCGGTTGCACCAGGCTGACGCTGAATGACGGCAGTTTGGTACCGGCTCCCTTCATCATGCGGTTGAAGCGGCTCTCCATGTCGGTGGCGAACCAGCTGGTCTGCCAGCTTGCCTCGAACCCTTGATCCGCAAGGGTGCGTTCACCGGGCAGAAAGTCGCCGAGAAAATTGGGATGGGGCCAGTTGCCGCTTAGGTGAAACCGGCTGTCCTGTCCGAGCGGCACCACTTCCAGCGCATTCATGCCTTGCAGATCCAGCTCGATGTGAAAGCGGCCATCTTCGTCTGGCAAGGCGTCGAGCGGGGCATGGATCCCCACTCGCCCGTCCCCCAGCTGGGCGCCAGGGGCAAACGGGATGCGTTGCTCTCCCCATTGCAGTTCGGGTACGCGGCTGATGCCCCGGGCATCGGAGAGGATCAGGCTGAGATAGGGTTTGCCTGGCACCAGGGCGGGATCCGCCGGGTCGAAGCTCAGGTTCGGGTTGCCGGCCACCAGCCCCTTGTCAGCCAGGCTGGTGGGCATCAGGCCGGAGAGGGAGAGGCGACTGTGATAAATCTGGGCCTGATAGATACCGAGCTTGCGCGGGGTCACCTCCATGCTGGCCCGCACGTCCAGCCTCTGGGGCAGCAGGTAGCGATAGACCTGCTCCTTGCGAACGAAATGTTTGCCATCCTGCTCGACGGTGGGTCCGGGTATAGGGCTGTACCAGTACGGGCCCCATCAGGCGCTGGGGCCCGCTGTGGCTGGCCATGATGCTGTGAATGGCCTGACTGCGATAGGCCTGGCGCTCCCGATTCAGCTCCATGATGGCGTGAACCGGGATCATCATCAGCAGGCAGAGCAGCAGCAGCAGGGCGATCTTGTGGGTGAAAATCTGTTTGACCATGACACGTCTCCTTGTTGTTGAACGGGAGTGTGCCGGGGTCGCGTGAAGGGAGGATGGGGCAGTGTGAAGTGGTGGTGAAGGGGGATAAAAAAACCGGCGCCAGGCGCCGGTGTTGCTGGCATCAGAGTGTCTTCAACCGGGCCGGCAGGGCGGCGAACACCTCCTCCCTGGCCCTGAGGGAAGCGAACTGCTTGCCCGGCTTCTGGATAACGGTGTGGACGAAGATGAGCGTCTTGTCCTGTTTGCTGGCCCAGCCGACGAACCAGCCGATCTGCTGCTCCCTGTCCAGGCTGCCATCCAGCAGCTTGGGGTAGCCCATGCCGGTCTTGCCGTGGATCTGCCAACCGTCGATGTCGGGCTGACGCATCAGGTTGGCGGTATGGCGCAGGGTCTGGGCGGAGACCGGCAGCTTGCCGCTCACCATCTTGCCGAGGAAGCGGGCTTGCTCCTGGGGGCTGATGGCGAGGCTGGCGCTGAGCCAGGCCTGGGTCAGACCGTCGTGCTTGCCCGGGTTGCCTTCAAGATCCCGGTTGCCGTAGTCGAAGCTGTCCACGTAGTGCTGGAAGCGAGCTTCTCCCAGCCACTCGGTGAGGCGCTGCGAGTACCAGATGACCGAGAATTGCATCCAGCTGCTCGGGGTGGTGGTCTGTTTCCACTCCGGCAGGAAATCAGGGTCACCGGCCTTGAACGGCAGGGCCGGCAGTTGTTCATCCACCAGAAAGCCGCTGTCATAGCCCATCAGTGCCAGCGGGATCTTGAAGGTGGAGGCCGGGGTCAACTGGGCGGCACAGTCCCCCTGGGTGCTGACGGGTTTGCCGGTGCCATCGGCAAACAGCATGCAGCCAGAAGCGGCGCTGGCAGGCAGTGCACAGAAGAGGCCGGCGGCAAGCAGACCGGACAACAGCATACGGGGCATATCTATCTCCTTGATTAATATGAATGCGCATCGACGGGGACGGTCGTCATCGAGGAGGTGCAGCTTAGCCCGGCTCTGTGTGCTTGGTGTGAAGTGTCCTCAGTTGCCGGGCAGCCACAGTGTGGCCAGCACCCCCCCGCCCGGCTGATTGGCAAGAGCAAGATGGCCGCCATGCTGGCGTGCCACCTCCATGGCAAAACTGAGCCCGAGGCCGCTGCTTTTTCCCTTGTCTGGCCTTGGCAGGGAGTAGAAACGCTCGAAAATCCTGGGCAGCGCAAAGTCGGGAATGCCTGGCCCCTGATCTCGCACCCGGAAGCAATACCCCCCTTCCTCCATGGCGCCGCTCAGCACCAGGGTACTGCCGACGGGGGCGAAATCGAGGGCGTTGTCCAGCAGGTTGCCAAGGGCCTGCTCCACCAGCAGGGGATCCCATTTCTGCTTCTGACCTTCCCCCAGCTCGGCGTGCAGGGCGATCTGGCGGCGCTGGGCCTGGATCTGGCGGGCGTCGAGCACCCGTCTGCCCAGCCGGGCCGGCTCGACGGATTGTCTGTCCAGCCCCTGCCCTGATTCGAGGCGGGCGAGTTGCAGCATGCGCTCGATCAGCTGCTGCATGCGGGCCGTCTCCAGATTGATGTTGCCGATAAAGCGCTTTGCGATGTCCGGCGGCGGCGCCTCGGCAAGAATCTCCCCCGCCCCGCGAATGGCCGCCAGCGGGCTTTTGAGCTCGTGGGTCAGGCTGTGGACATAGGCCTCGATATAGGCCTTGCCGTCCAGTTGGCGGCGCATGGTCTCCAGGGAGTGGCCGAGCCTGTCCAGTTCGGGGCTGTAGAGGCGCGGCAGGCTGGCGGGCTGACCCTGGCTGATTGCATCCGCATAGTGCACCAGCTTGCCGATGGCGCGGTTGAGCCACCACACCAGCAAGGCGCCGATGAGCAGCGAGATGAACAGCAGCAGGGCCGCCCCTTTCAGCAACTGGTGTTCGCTGCGCTCTATCATGGGCTGCAGGGTGCTGTTGGGCTTGGCGACGGTGAGGGAGCCGAGGATGCCATCCCCTTCCCGCAGCGGGGCGGCCACGTGCATCACCGAGCTGGCGGGATCGTCGGGGTCGCTGCGGGTGCTGCGGGCGCCATATTCGCCACGCAGGGTCAGGTAGACGTCGTTCCAGCGGGAATAGTCCTTGCCCAGATCCACCCCGTCCGAGTCGTAGACCACCCTGCCTTTTGCGTCGGTCACATAGATGCGGTACTCCGCCTGCTGCTTGAGGTGGCCATCGATGAGGGCATTGATGGGACTCTGGTTCAGGCGGGCGAAGGCGCTGGCCAGCCGACCATTCGCCATCTTTCCTTCCTGCATGTCGTCCAGGGCCAGGGGGGCCAGCATCTGCGCCATGTCTACCAGGGTATCTTCAGTGGCGCTGCGTACCCCGGGCTTGATCTCCTCGACGAAGATCTCCAGCACGAACCAGGCGGCCAGGGCGAAGATCAGCACCAGGCCGCACAGCAGTTGCAATCCGATTCTCATCTCATCCCCCTGCCGATGCCCGGCCACCCTGAGTTCATGCCAGCTCCAGACTGTAGCCCAGCCCGCGGTGGGTCAGGATCAGGTTGGCGTCAGGGTCCCGCTCCCGCAGCTTGGCTCTCAGGGTCTTGATGTGGGTGTCGACGGTGCGATCCAGACTCTCTTCCGCATCCTGCCACACCAGATCCATCAGCTGCTGGCGGGAGTAGACCCGACCCGGCGCCAGCATCAGGGTCTTGAGCAGCAGGTACTCATAGCGGGTGAGCGTCAGGGGCTGGCCCAGGAAGCAGATTCGTGCCCGCTCCTCGTCCAGGGCGAGTGGCTGTATCGGCTGGGAGGGGGCGGGCTGGCTGCGGCGCAGGATGACCCGCACCCGGGCGCATACCTCACGGGGCGAGAAAGGTTTGGCCACATAGTCGTCTGCCCCTATCTCCAGCCCGATCAGCCTGTCTATCTCCTCGCTGCGGGCGGTGAGAAACATCAGGGGAATATCGGTCAGTGCCCGCACCCGCTTGCACAGTTCGAAACCGCTGATGTCCGGCAGCCCCACATCCAGGATCAAAAAATCCGGTCGCGTCTGTTCCAGTCGCGCCAGCAACGGCTGACCGAGGGGAAACCACTCCACCTCGAAACCATCGGTCTGCAGGGCATAGAGCAGGGTATCGGCAATGCTGGCTTCATCTTCCACCAGCCAGATGAGTCGTTTTTGCATGGCGTCCTCGTCGCAAATCGGTTCCTCATTCTGGCATCGAACCAAATCGGATCCTATTTGCCGTTTGATTTTTCCCGAAAAGGCATTAATATTTCGCCATTCTTTCGAATCGAAACTTATAAATGACCAAACGCAACACACAGCAGCGCCGTCACACCATAGTGAGTCTGGTGCAGGAGCAGGGGGAAGTCAGCGTCGATGCCCTGGCCAAACACTTCGCCACTTCCGAGGTGACCATCCGCAAAGATCTGGCGGTGCTGGAGACCGGTGGCCTGTTGCTGCGTCGCTACGGCGGTGCCGTTCCCCTCCCCAGCGAGATGGTGGTGGACAGCAACCCGGAACAAGTTTCGAATCGAAAGCTGGCCATTGCCCGCGCCGCCGCCGAGCGGATCCGCGATCACAACCGCGTCATCATCGACAGCGGCAGCACCACCAGCGCCATGATCCCCATGCTGGGCAACAAGCGCGGCCTCATTGTCATGACCAACTCCCTCAATGTGGCCGGTGCCCTGCGCGAGCTGGAAAACGAGCCCACCCTGCTGATGACAGGCGGGACCTGGGATCCCCATTCCGAATCTTTCCAGGGGCAGGTGGCGGAGCAGGTGCTGCGCTCCTATGACTTCGACCAGCTCTTCATCGGTGCCGATGGCATCGACCCGGAGCGGGGCACCACCACCTTCAACGAGCTGGTGGGCCTCTCCCGGGTCATGGCCGAGGTGTCGCGGGAAGTCATCGTCATGGTGGAGTCGGAGAAGATCGGCCGAAAAATCCCCAATCTCGAGCTGCCCTGGTCCGGCATCCATACCCTGGTGACCGACGAGGGGCTGAGCAATGCGGCCAGAGAACAGATTCAGGCCAGGGGGATCACGCTGATTTGCGCCCCCGTGGCTGTGTGACCTGAACAAACCATTATCCAACCGAATTAACGTCTTACGTTTCAAGGAGAAGTCTATGTGTGGCATCGTCGGGGCCGTCGCCCAACGTGATGTGGCTGAAATCCTGGTAGAGGGCCTGCGCCGTCTGGAATACCGTGGCTACGATTCGGCCGGTGTCGCCGTGTTCAGCGCCAACCAGCCGCTGCAGCGGGTGCGTCGCCTCGGCAAGGTGGCCGAGCTGGCCAAGGCACTGGAGGAGCAGTCCGTCCACGGTGGTACCGGCATTGCCCACACCCGCTGGGCTACCCATGGCGAGCCGTCCGAGCGCAATGCTCACCCCCATGTCTCCGAGCATATCGTAGTGGTGCACAACGGCATCATCGAGAACCACGAAGAGCTGCGCGAAGAGCTCAAGGCGCTGGGCTATGTGTTCAGCTCCGACACCGACACCGAGGTGATTGCCCACCTGGTGCACCACGAGCTGAAATCCGCCCCCAGCCTGCTGGTGGCCATGCAGGTCGCGGTGAAGCAGCTGCGCGGCGCCTACGGCACAGTCGTGATGGACAGCCGTGACGACAGTCGCGTGGTGGTGGCCCGTTCCGGCTCCCCCCTGGTGATCGGTCGCGGCATCGGCGAGAACTTCATCGCCTCCGACCAGATGGCCCTGCTGCCGGTGACCCGCCGCTTCATCTTCTTGGAAGAGGGCGATGTGGCCGAAGTGACCCGCCGCGACGTGCATATCTTCGATACCGACGGCGAGGCCGTGGTGCGCGAGGAGCTGGAGTCCGAGCTCTCCCACGATGCCGGTGACAAGGGTGAATACCGCCACTACATGCTCAAGGAGATCTACGAGCAGCCAAAGGCCATCACCAACACCCTGGAAGGCCGCCTGGGCAGCGATCACGTGGTGGTCGAGTCCTTCGGCAACGGCGCCCGTGCCATCTTCGACAAGGTCGAGCACGTCCAGATCGTCGCCTGCGGCACCTCCTACAACTCCGGCATGGTGGCGCGCTACTGGTTCGAAGAGATCGCCGGCGTCTCCTGCGACGTGGAGATCGCCTCCGAGTTCCGCTACCGCAAGTCGGTGGTACGCCCCAACAGCCTGCTGGTGACTCTTTCCCAGAGCGGAGAAACCGCCGATACCCTGGCAGCCCTGCGTCTGGCCAAGGAGTCCGGTTACATGAGCTCCCTGGCCATCTGCAACGTACCGGGCTCCTCCCTGGTGCGTGAATCCGACCTGGCCTTCATGACCCGTGCGGGGGCAGAAATCGGGGTGGCGTCCACCAAGGCGTTCACCACCCAGCTGGCCGGTCTGCTGATGCTGGTGGCCTCCGTCGGTCACTGCCGTGGCAACCTGAGCGCCGCCGCCGAGGCCGAACTGGTCAAGGCGCTGCAAGCCCTGCCTGTACGCATCAAGGAGAGCCTGGCCTTGGCCAAGCAGATCGAGACTCTGGCCGAAGAGTTTGCCGACAAGCACCACAGCCTGTTCCTCGGTCGTGGCAGCCAGTACCCCATCGCCATGGAAGGGGCGCTCAAACTCAAGGAGATCTCCTACATCCACGCCGAGGCCTATGCCGCCGGTGAGTTGAAGCATGGCCCGCTGGCGCTGATCGATGCCGAGATGCCCATCATCGTCGTGGCGCCGAACAACGATCTGCTGGAGAAGCTCAAGTCCAACGTGGAAGAGGTGCGTGCCCGTGGCGGTATCCTCTATGTGTTCGCCGATGCGGACGCCGGTTTCAAGAGCGACGAGACCATGCGGGTGATGAGCCTGAACCACGTGGAAGAGATGATCGCGCCGATCGTCTATACCGTGCCGTTGCAGCTGCTCTCCTACCACGTCGCCCTCATCAAGGGCACCGACGTGGATCAGCCGCGCAACCTGGCCAAATCCGTGACTGTGGAATAAGCCGTCGCCGGAAATGAAAAAAGAGCCGCATTGCGGCTCTTTTTGTTTTGGCAAAACAGGCTACGACAGCCGCAGGTTGGTGATGGTGACGTCGTCCAGGGAAGGCACAATGATGCCGCTGGAGATGCTCTTGGCGATCGCCTGGTTGCGGTTGCGCGAGTCCGTCTTGTTGGTGACCTGATTGAGGTGGAAGTTCACGGTTCGCTCGCTGATGCCGAGGATGGTGGCGATCTCCCAGGAGGTCTTGCCCTCGCTGGCCCAGAACAGGCACTCCTTCTCCCGATCCGACAGCTCGGCCAGGTATTTCATCAGGTCTGGCCTGGCCTTGATGAGGGTCAGGGCCGAGTTGAAGATGTAGCTGGCGCAGAATGACAGCAGGGGAACGTTTTCAAACATCAGATCGGAATTGGACTTCTCCTTGCTGATGAAAGAGAGGATGCCGTGTTCCCCCTGCGGCGTGTGCAGCGGGAAGGAGACGCCGTTCCTCACCCCGAAGTCGGCGGCGAGGTTCATCACCTCCCTGCTGGCGCTGGGCAACCAGGGGGCATCGCAATCGAGCTTGTTCCAGAAGATGGGCTGGGTCTGCTTCAGTCCCAGGAAGACGACCGGATCCTGGGTCAGGTAGTGCCGTTCCGAATAGGCATCAAACCAGCTGGTGGGGCAGTTGTTGAACAAGGCCACATGGGATTTCTGCATGCTGATGGGGAAAATAATCAGCAAACGGAAGTAATCAAACCCCATCTGATGACTGAAGCGCTCCAGTTGTTGCTGGATCTCGCTGGTCTTCTTCGCCTTGGTGAACCGATCTATGTGTTCCCAGATCGCATCGTTAAACATGTAAGTCTCCTTTTTCGATCACTTATCTTGCTGATCGAAAAGACATTTTTTAGTTATTTAAAATGGTGTTGCGACTACCAACGCCAGTTATTCCCGTACTTGTCTAAAAAGTATCCTGTTTTTTCGGCCAGAGGCCAAGAAAATCATCTGATTGCCAGTGACCCTACTCTTTGAGACAATGAGAATAGTTATCATTGTTAAGATTTATATCATGAACAAGTTTTGGGGTCTGGCCTTGTTACCCATGGCCGTTCATTGCGTCGTGTCCGCCGACGAGGTGGTTGCGCCAGCATTGAAGAACAGTATCGCCGACGGGAAAGCCTCCCAGCTGCGTGTGGAGAAAGCCGCCGATGGAGCCGTCGCCGCCAGGATTGAGCTGCAAAATGCCCAACTGCAACTGCGGGATCTGGAAGCCTACAACCGCTACATGCAGTCTCTGGTGGCCGATCAGCAAAACGAGCTGGGCAAGCTGAGCCAGCAGTTGGAGGCGGTACAGGAGACCAGACAGGGGCTTGTCCCCCTGATGCTGCAGATGCAAGCCGATCTGGAACAGCTGGTACAGGATGACATCCCGCTGCGCAGGGAGGATCGTCTGGCGCGGGTTGCTGCCTTGAAAGCGACGCTGGCCAGAGCCGATGTGAGCGAGGCGGAGAAGTTCCGCCAGCTATTGCAGGCCTATCAGATTGAAGCCGAATACGGCAGCAGGCTGGACCATTATTCCGCCGAGCTGGTGCTGGATGGCGCACCGCGCCGGGTCGATGTGCTGGCACTGGGCCGGGTCTCCCTGCTGGCGATGACCGCCGATCGCTCCCAGGCGTGGCGCTGGTCTGCCGAGCACAAGCAGTGGCAAGCCCTCGACGGCCAGTGGCTCTCCCCCATCGCCGAGGCGTTGGAAATGGCTGCCGACAAGAAAGTTCCCCAGTTGTTGAATGTCCCCCTTTCCGTCAGCCGTGGTCAGGAGGCCCAGTCATGAGCGTCACCATGAAGTGGTTACCCCTTGCCCTCGCCCTCTCTCTGGGCACCACAGCCGCCGTGGCCGAGGAAGCCTGGCAGCAGCAGGAACAGGCCCGTGAGCAGAAGGCTCAGCAGGATCTGGCGTCTGTCTCCAGGGAGCTGAGCAGTGCCCGTGCCAAGCTGGCCGAGGCCCAGCGCCTGAGCAAGGAGCTGGCCAGCCAGTTCGCGGCCAATGAAAAGCAGCTGGTGGAGCTCAATACCCAGTGGGAGCAAGCCTCCGGCGACATGAACGAGATCTTTGCGGTCACCCGTCAGGGCGCCAGCGATGCGGTCAAGTTGCTGAGCGAATCCGCCGTCGAGGGCCAGTATCCTGATCGTCTCGCCCCGCTGAAAACCATGGCACAGGATAAACAGGTGCCGGATCGCGCCGCCCTCGCCCTGCTGCCAGCCACCTTGCTGCAGGAGATCCGCGAATCGGGCCGGGTTGCCCGGTTCAATGGCAAGGTGCTCGATGCCCAGGGCGTTGCCAGCGAGCAGACGTTGACCCGGATCGGCAGCTTCGCCTTGCTGGGCGATGCGGGTTTCTTGCAACCGGAGGCCGAAGGCCTGAGTCCGGTGCTGGGCCTGCCAGGCAGCGTGCTTTCCGCTGTGGCCGCTTATCAGGGTCAGGAGGGAGAAGCGTTGCCGCTGGATCCCTCCCACGGTGTTCTGCTCGATATGCTGGCCCAGGCGCCCACCTTCTGGCAGCAAGTCCAGCAGGGCGGCCAGGTCGGCGCCATCATCGTGCTGCTGGCCGTTATCGGCCTGGGGATCGCTGGAGTACGGCTGTGGAGCCTCTCTCGCGAACTGGGTCGGGTTCGTCGCCAGCTCAAGAGCGGTGAATATCATGCCGACAACGCCCTCGGCCGGGTGCTGACGGTGGCAGACAAGCATCCAGAACTGAGCATGGAGACCCTCGAACTGCGTCTGGATGAGGCGATCCTGCAGGAGACCCCTCGCCTGGAGCGCGGCATCGGCATGGTCAAGGTGATCGCGGCCATCGCCCCCATGCTGGGTCTGCTCGGGACAGTGACCGGTATGATCGGCACCTTCCAGGCCATCACTCAGTTCGGTACCGGCGATCCCAAGATCATGGCGGGCGGCATCTCCATGGCACTGGTCACCACGGTGCAGGGTCTGGTAGCGGCCATTCCGCTGATCCTGGCCCACAGCCTGTTGCAGTCCCGTTTCACCGAGCTTTCCAACGTGCTGGAACAGCAGGTGGCCGGAATCCTGGCCGAGCGGGCCGAAAGCAATGGTGACAGGGTGGAGCGGGTAGCATGATGCTCGACATCTGGCAGCAGTTGCAGAGCTTCATGGGCCGTGGCGGCCCGGTGCTCTGGGTCATTCTGGCCTTGCTGGTGCTGATGTGGATTCTGATGATCGAGCGGCTGCTCTACCTCAACCTGGGGTTTGCACCGTTGCAGCGCCAGCTGCTGGGCCGCTGGCAGGCGCGTCGCGAGCGTCACAGCTGGCACGCTCGCGCGATTCGCGGGCGCTGGCTGGCAGAAGTGGAGCTGGCGCTCAACCGTCATCTGATCTTCATCCGCACCCTGGTGGTGCTCTGCCCCATGCTGGGGTTGCTGGGTACAGTGACCGGCATGATAGGCGTATTCGATGCGCTGGCTGCGGCCAACCGCTTTAACCCGGAGAGCATGGCGGGCGGGATCTCTCGCGCCACCATCCCCACCATGGCAGGCATGGTGGTGGCCCTCTCCGGCGTGTTGTTACTGAGCCGGCTCGAGAGTCAGGCCAAGCGTGCGCTGGCCAAGACCCGGGACGGCCTGCGAGAAGAGAAGGTAATGCAATGAGACGGCAATCCAAACGCCAGCGCGATGAAGTGCAGATCGACATGACCCCCATGCTGGATATCGTCTTCATCATGCTGATCTTCTTCATCGTGACCACCTCCTTCGTGCGCGAAGCCGGGCTTGAGGTACACAGACCCCAGGCCAGCCAGGCCAAGGCGCAGAAATCGTCCAGCATCATGCTGGCGATCGGCGCTCAGGGGCAGATCTTCCTCGACCGCAAACAGGTGGATGTGGAGCGGGTGCAGGCCACCCTCGCCCGACTGTTGGCGGAGCAGCCCGAGGCAAGCCTGGTGATCCAGGCCGATGAACGGGTACCCCACGGCAAGGTGGTGCGGGTGATGGATGAAGCCAAGGCGGCAGGCATCGCCAACATCGCCGTGGCGGTGGCACCGAAATGAAACACAAGTTGATGAGCCTGGGATTGGGGATCGCCCTCAGTCTGGGCATCCTGTTGTTCATGGCCACCCTGGTGGAGCCGCCCGGAGGGGAGAAGGCGACCACAGAGCAGAAATCCATCGTCATCAACATGCAGAACGAGGTGACCGAGGTACAGGTGCGTGAGCGGCCGGTACCCCAGGAGCCGGAACCCCTGCCGGAGCCGCCTGCCGCGCTGGCCTCGACACCGATGCCCATGCCGGCGGCGGCCCCGCTGCCTTCGGTACAACCGAGCCTGGATCTGGTCTCGACCCTGAGTGCGGTACAGGTCTCTGCCCCTGGCGTGGCGACCAGTCCCACTCCGGTCGCGAGCGGCAATTTCCATGGTCAGCAGCAGGGGGCCGGGATCGGTGCCGGTGACCTCTTGATGCCACTGCAACGGGTTGAGCCTGTTTATCCCTACCGGGCCCAGCAGGCCGGCATCGAGGGGGCGGTGACCCTGCGTTTCAGCGTCGATGCCGATGGGCGGGTACAGGATGTGGAGGTGGTCGAGGCCAAGCCGAAGCGTCAGTTCGAGCGAGCGGCCATTCAGGCGATCAACAAGTGGCGCTATCAGCCGAGGCCGGGCGCCACCGACAAGCTGGTGCAAGTCATCACGCTCAAATTCAAATTGGAGTCATAACCATGTTGCGGATCTGGATCTGTCTGCTGGCCCTGGTCAGCCAAGCCTGTCTGGCGATGGAGGTGAGCCCTCATTTCTCCCGCCAGTTGGAGCCCGTGATGAAGCTCTATCAATCCGGCAAGTGGCAACAGGCCCAGAGCAAGGCGGCTGTGCTCAAACCCGGTTCCGAGGCTGAGCACGCCTGGCTGGCGCAGTTACAGGCCTCTCTGGCCGCCAACCTGCAGCAGACCGCACAGGCGAGTCGCTATGTGGAGCAGGCTCTTGCCTATAAAGAGTGGCCAGAGCAGCAACGACTTCAGTTGTTGCGTCTGCGAGGGGATATCCAGGCCCAGCAATCCAACTGGTCCGGCGCCATCGCCAGCTACAAGGCCGCATTGGCCATCAAGGCTGACGATGCCTTGCGTCTGCGCTTGGCTGGCCTCTATTACCACAACAAGCAGTACGGCGAGGCAGCCAGCCAGAGTGAACAACTGTTGAAGATAAGCTGGCAGAAGCAGGCAGCCATCATCCGCCTCTCCGCCCTCACTGCATTGCAGCGTTACGGCGTGGCTGCGGATCAGGCCGAAGAGTTGATCCGCCGCGAGCCGAAAGAGAGCAAGTGGTGGCAGCAGGCGGTGTCGCTCAATCTCTCCGACAAGCGTGGTGATCGAGCGCTTGCACTGCTGCAAACCGCCATCGACCGTCAACTGATGGATGATGCCGCCGCCCGCAACCAGCTGATCCGCCTGTATGCCTGGCAGGGGCTGCCCTATCGCGGTGCGCGTCTGCTGGAGTCTGCCATGGCCAAGGGACAGATGAAGCAGAGCGCCGAGAATCGCCAATTGCTGGCCCAGTTGTGGGAAGGGGCACGTGAGTGGCCGAAGGCTGTGGACAGCTGGCAGCTGCTTGCCCGGGAACATGCTCACCCCAAGGCCGCCATGCGTGCCGCCGAACTGCTGCTGCAACAGGGCAAGACGGATGCCGCCATGACCCAGCTCGCGGCCATCAAGTCAGTGAAGGGAGAGCAGGGCAACAGAGCCAAGGCCCTGCTGGTGCAGGCACACCTCAATAAAGAACAATATGCTCAGGCGCTGGTGTTGGCTCGCGAGCTGCAACAGCAGAACAACTGGCAAGACAGGGCGACCAGCTGGGTCAACTACATTCAGGCCCAGACTGACGGTATGAACAAAAAAGCGGCATGAAACTGGGGTAAACTCTCATTTCATGGGGTTTAGCCTGCTTTTTCAGCAAATGAGCGTATTTTTACAAAAAGCTCTTGTCATCACGGCGCGGCTCCCTATAATGCGCCCCTACCAGCACGGCGGACCACGCCAACCTGATGAGCCAGCTTCCTTAGGAAGTGGGCGCCGAAAGAAAAGCGAAAACAACCGCTTGACTTTCGAAGTGAGGAGCGTAAGATGCGCCTCCTCAACGCGATAAGCGTGACGCTCTTTAACAATTTGAATCAAGCAATCTGTGTGGGCACTCACAGCATCGAGCATCAAAAACAATTTTTGAT
>NZ_JBFODD010000056.1:0-22254 GCF_040908115.1 Aeromonas sp. R7-1
GCGCCGATGGTAGTGTGGCATTCGCCATGCGAGAGTAGGACACTGCCAGGCACCCAATACAAGAAACCCCGCTCACTCGAGCGGGGTTTTTTATTTCCTGTAATTTATTTATTAGATAATAAGTCTGGCTAATGCACAAAATCCAGTTTATTACATCGATAAACATTGCTATTCAGCCAGTATCACTGCCTTTCAAACGGCTCAATCTCTCTTTCTCACCAGGTTGAGCGTCAAGTATCTCCGGCTCAAACGCTATTCCCTTCCTTGATAATCACTATCGCCGGAAACGGGAGTGACAAGTACTTCAGGATCCATAGACTGTTTCTTTCATATACAAGGAGCTGTCTATGTTGGGGATCCACGATCTGGCGTTGTTTGTCGTTTCTGGCCTGCTGTTGAACATGATGCCTGGGCCTGACTCCCTGCTCATCATGCTGCGCAGCGGCTCCCAGGGATGGCGTGCAGGGTCCATGGCGGCATTGGGTATCGGGACAGGTACCATGGTGCATGTGTTGGCGGCGGCGCTGGGGCTGTCTGCCCTGTTGAGTGCCTCCGCCGAGCTGTTTGCCGTCATCAAGCTGATGGGGGCGCTCTATCTGGTCTATCTCGGCGTGTCCATGCTCTGGCAGAGGAGTGGCACTTCAACGTCTGTGGATGGGGCTGTGGCGCTGCCTGCGCTCTCTTATGGGCGCATCTTTCGGCAGGGGTTGCTCACCAATGTCCTCAATCCCAAGGTGGCGCTGTTCTTTCTCGCTTTTGTGCCCCAGTTCATCGATCCCGCTTCACCGCAAAAGGCGATGGCATTCATCGTGCTGGGCTGCATCTTCAATCTCAACGGCATGATCTGGTGCCATCTGCTGGCGTTTTCCACCGCGTTTGCAAGCCGCAATGTACGATTGCCCGCCCGGGTGGCCACCTGGCTGAATCGTGTGATGGGGGGGCTGTTCGTGGGGCTCGGTATCAAACTGGCGGCGGAGTGAGCAGGTACACTCCGGGCATAGAAAAAGGCGTATCCCATCGCTGGGATACGCCTTCGTCTGCACTGCAGCAGAATGACCGGGATCAGTTCATGCCGTAACGCTTGAGTTTCTTGCGCAGGGTACCGCGGTTGATGCCCATCATCACGGCGGCGCGAGTCTGGTTGCCACGGGTGTACTGCATGATCACGTCCAGCATGGGAGCTTCGACTTCGGAGAGAACCATATCGTACAGATCAATCACTTCCTGACCGTTCAACTGGGCCAGGTAGTTACGCAGGGCCTGTTGCACAGAGTCACGCAGGGGGCGTTGGGTCGGCTCGGCAGCGTGATTGTGAGTAGTTGTTACCAATGCATCAGAAGTCAGGGTTTGTTCGAACATATTCGGTCGGCTCTTTAGTTATGCGTTAACCTAATCCATCGAAATACGCTTCGAGTGCCTCGAGTTGTGCGTCTGCACAATCCAGGGCATTGAAGTGCTTACGGAATTCTCGGCCCGCCTCTTCTTCATCCAGATACCAGCCCACGTGTTTACGGGCAATGCGCGCTCCCAGATAGGCACCGTAAAACTGGTGCAGATTGGTGACATGCTCGTTCATCAGGGTGCGAACCTCTTCCCTGTCGGGAGGCGGCAGCTTGGTGCCCGTTTCAAGAAAATGGCGGATTTCCCGGAAAATCCAGGGTCGTCCTTGCGCAGCACGGCCGATCATCACGGCGTCGACACCGGTATAGTCGAGGACATACCGGGCTTTCTCCGGGCTATCGATGTCGCCATTGGCGACAACAGGAATCGATACGGCCTGCTTAATCGCCCTGATAGTGTCGTACTCCGCTTCGCCCTTGTAGAGGCAGGCACGGGTACGACCATGCACGGCAAGGGCCGCGATACCGCAATCTTCGGCGATTCGGGCGATCTCCTCGCCATTGCGGTTATCCGGATCCCATCCTGTGCGGATCTTCAAGGTGACAGGTACTTCCACCGCATCCACCACGGCCCGGCAGATGGATCTGACCAGGTCTGGCTGACGCAGCAGGGCGGAACCTGCCAGCTTCTTATTCACTTTTTTTGCCGGACATCCCATGTTGATGTCGACGATCTGAGCGCCCTGCTCCACGTTGTAGCGGGCAGCAAACGCCATCATCTCGGGGTCGGCACCGGCAATCTGGACCGATCGCAAGCCGCCTTCAGCAGAGTGATCCATTCTCATCCGGGTTTTCTGGGTATCCCAGACATCCGGGTTGGCCAGCAGCATCTCGGAAACGGCCATACCGGCTCCCAAACGTAAACAAAGTTCACGAAATGGTCGGTCTGTTACACCGGCCATGGGGGCCACGATCAGGGGAGTTTCAAGCGTGTGGGGACCTATCTGCATTCCACGGTTACCATCGGCTTAGGGCGGCGTATATTACGCATTTTTTAGTCAGGAGAAAAGGTTAGTATTTGAGCGTCAGCCATTTTTTTCTGAAAAAAACGTCGCGCCAAGGCTTGCAAATTCAGGAGTGCTTGAAAATCGGACATATTGTCTGTGACCATGGTCAGGAGGGCGCGAGTGAGGGGGATGGTGATTTGTGAGTCTCCCTCTCAAGCCGGTTTAGGCTATGATAGCGGGCCTGAATTGAGCAAAGACTCTACACATTTTTATTACAAACGGATCGGGGATGTATGACGGCAAAGTTCATCAAATCGCTCTGCCCATGCCTGCTGGGTGTCGTGCTGGGGTCGGCCCAGGCGCAGACGGTCAGCTTTACCGAGGCCTGGAGCCGGGTCATCCAGCAGGATGACGGCTTGGCGGCAGAGCAGGCCGGGGTGGAGCGGGCCCAGCAACTGCGGGAGGCGGCCAAGGCCATGTACCTGCCCAAGGTGGATGTGGGGGCCAGCTATACCCATCTCGATCAGCCGATGGAGCTGGACATGCTGGATCTCAACCCCATCGCCAATCATCCGGAATTTGGCAAGGTGCTGGGACCCGTGATGCAGGCGCTCAACCTCAGCCCGAGCGATTTTGTCACCCCCCTCACCAAGCAGAACGTGGTGACCAGTTCGGTCAAGATGCTATGGCCGCTCTTTACCGGCGGGCGCATCGATGCGGCCCAGGATATTCGTCAGGCCCAGGTGAGCGAGGCTGAGCAGTTGCTGGTGCTCAAACAGCAGTCGACCTTCGAGAGCCTCTCCCAGACCTACTTCGGGGTGGTGCTGGCGGCGCAGGTGGTGCAGACCAAGCAGGAGATCGAGCAGGGACTGGCACACCATCTGGATCATGCCAAGAAGCTCGAAGCCCAGGGGCAGATCGCCAAGGTGGAGCGCCTGTCGGCCCAGTCTGCCTATGACAGGGCACGCATCGATACCCAGAAGGCCAGGCGCAGCCTGGAGATCGCCCAGCTGGCGCTCGGCCACATGCTCAAGCTCAAGCAGGCTGAGCCCAATACCGCCCTCTTCATCAACGAAGGGATGCCAGCCTTGTCTCCCTTCGTGGAGGAGACCCTGTCGGTGCATCCCGGTCTCAAGCTGTTGACGGCCAAGAAGGAGCAGGCCCAGGGGATGATCAAGCTGGAGAAGGGCAAGTACGCCCCCGAGCTCTTCCTGTTCGGCAACTACAACCTCTATGAAGATGATTCCATTGTCTCCAAGACCACACCGGACTGGCTGGTTGGTGTCGGGGTCAGCATGCCGCTGGTGAGTCGTGATGGCCGCTCCGAGACGGTCCAGGCGGCCAAGAGCGCCGAACTCCAGGTCAACCTGCTGCAAGCCAAGACCCGCCAGGATCTGGAGCTGCTGGTCGAAAAGACCTGGCGCGAGGCTGCCCAGGGACTGGAGGAGTATCACTCTCTCTCCTCGACCCAGGCGCTGGCCGAGGAGAACGTGCGGTTGCGTGACAAGGCATTCGGTCAGGGGCTCTCCACTTCCCTCGATGTGGTCGATGCCCAGACCCAGCTTGCCGGGGTCAAGACCCAGCGCGCCGCCGCCGCCTATCAATACGTGATCTCTCTGGCCCGCCTGTTGGCACTCTCCGGTCAGATGAACAGTTTCAACCAGTATCAGCATGGCCAGGCGATCGAGGTGAACTCATGATCGCGCGCTCTTCCACTCCGTTATTCATGTCCGTTTCGACCGTCAAGGGTCGCCCGTTTGCCGAGGTGAATTCATGAGTCATCCCCCCATCAAGAAGAAGATGAGCCAGGGCAAGCCTTGGCTGCTGCCACTGGCGCTGGTATTGCTTGTGCTCTGGCTGGGCTGGCGCTTCTGGCTGGCCTATCAGCCGGAGCCGGTGCGTCTGCAGGGGCAGATAGAGGCGCAGCAATATTCGGTCTCTTCCAAGGTGGCGGGCCGCATCGACGAGGTGCTGGTGAAGAAGGGGGATCAACTGACCAGGGGCCAACTGGCGTTCACTCTGGCGAGCCCGGAGATCGAGGCCAAGCTGAGTCAGGCCAAGGCCGGGCAGGCCGCGGCTGGCGCCATGGCCGAAGAGGCCGAGAAGGGGGCTCGAGTGCAGCAGATCGCGGCCGCCAAGGATCAGTGGCAACAGGCCAAGGCAGCTGCCCTGCTTCATGGCAAAACCTACGAGCGCATTGCCAGCCTGCATCGGGATGGCGTGATGTCGCTGCAAAAGCGTGACGAGGCCTGGACGGCCTGGCAGGCGGCGAAGTACAGCGAGGGCATGGCCTGGCAGCAATACCAGATGGCGCTGGAAGGAGCGCGGGAAGAGACCAAGATAGCGGCCCGCGAGCAGGCCAAGATGGCGGCTGGCGGCGTGGCGGAAGTGGAAGCCTATCTGGCCGATACCCGCATCGCCAGCCCCCACGAGGGGGAAGTTGCCCAGGTGCTGCTGCGCAGCGGCGAGCTGGCTCCCCAGGGCTTCCCCGTGGTGACCCTGCTCGACATGAAGGATGCCTGGGCCCAGTTCCATGTCCGTGAGGACCTCCTGCCAAGGTTCCCGGTCGGTACCGAGTTTGATGCCCGTATTCCCGGCCTGGGGGAGCAGCTGGTGCGCTTCAAGGTGACCCATGTGGCCGTGATGGGGGATTTCGCCACCTGGCGTGCCACCGACACCCGCCAGGGGTTCGACATGAAAAGCTTCCAGGTGGAAGCGCGCCCCTTGCAGCCGGTTGACGGGCTGCGGGTCGGCATGAGCGTGCTGGTCGAGCTCTGATGGGACGCGAATGGCGGTTGCTCTGGCAGGACCCGTTCGGCCGGGCGCTGGCGAGCTGGGTCCCCTTGCTGCTGATAGGGATCCTGTGCTGGATCTTTTCAGCCGGCCTGGCGCGGGAGCTCAAGGTCGGTCTGGTGGATCTGGATCGCAGCACCCTCTCCCGACAACTGGCGTTCTCTCTCGATGGCTCCGCCGGGCTCAAGATAGCGCAGCAGTTTGACGCCATCGACGCAGGGGCCAGGGCACTGCGTGGGGGAGATATCTATGCCCTGGTGGTGATCCCCTATCACCTGGAGCGGGATGCCCGCGAGGGGACCCAACCCAGGGTGACCGTGTTCAACAATGGCCAGTTCATCCTGATTGCTAAGCTGGTCAACTCCGCACTGGCCCAGGTGGTGGGAACTCTCAATGGCCAGGTGGGCGTGCTCTCGGCCATGGCCGACGGCAAGACGCTGCCCGGTGCCCTGGGACAATCCGTACCCATTGCGAGCCAGGTTACCGCGCTCTACAACATCAATTCCAGCTACGCCCAGTTTCTGCTGAGCGCCCTGCTGCCTGCGGTGTGGCAGATCCTGGTGGTGCTCTATGGCCTGAACGCCCTGGCCCGCACCGATCGCCTCGGGTTGGACTGGACCACCAGAGGGGTCTGGTTCGGCCTCTGGCGAACCCTGCTACCCCACGTGCTCATCGGCTGGGGGTGGGGTCTGGCGTGGAGTCTGCTGCTGTTCAAGGGGCTTGGGTACCCCATGCAAGGCAGTTGGCTGGTGCTGACGGCGGGGCTGGGACTGGCGTCGGCCGCTTGCGTCACCATGGGGGCCTTCTTCTACGCCATCATCCGGGATCCGGCGCGGGCGCTCTCTCTGGCCGGCGCCTACACGGCGCCGGGATTTGCCTTCATGGGGGTCACCTTTCCGGTCAGCGCCATGGGGGATGTGGCCCAGTTCTGGCGCAGCCTGCTGCCCATCTCCCACTATGTGGAGCTGCAGATCGGGCAAACCAACTACGGTCAACCGTTGACGGCGGCCCTGCCCCAGCTCGGGGCTCTGCTGCTGTTTCTGCTGCCCCTGTTGCTGGTGGTACACCGCTACCGGACGCCGTCGGGCGCGGCCCTGCCCCATGAGGAGTCCAGGCCATGATGGGATTCTGGGATCTGGTGCGCCTTGAGCTGCGCACCCTCTTGGCGGATCGCGCCATCATGCTGACCCTGTTTGGCGGCGTCTTCTTCTACTCCTTCCTCTACCCCCAGCCCTACCTGCACCAATTGCCCAGGGAAGAGCCCGTGGTGGTGGTCAACGAGGATGGCAGCCAGCTCTCCCGTCAGCTGGAGTTCATGGCCGATGCCACGGCGCAGGTGAAACTGGTGGCCCGTGCCGGTTCGCTCGACGAGGCCCGCCAGATGATGCTGACCGGCAAGGCGAGCGGCATTTTGCACATTCCCCGCCACTTCTATCGGGATCTGATGCTGGGCAGGAGCGTGACCCTGGGTTATGCCGGAGATGCCTCCTACTTCCTGGTCTATGGCACCATTGCCGAAGGGCTGGCCCAGGCGGGAGGCACGCTCGCCGCCCAGGTGAAGGTGGCCAGGTTGCTGAGCCAGGGCGAGGCGCTGCCCCAGGCCGCCATGGGCTGGAACGCGGTGGCCCTCAATGTGCTGCCGGTATTCAACCCCACCATGGGCTATGTGAACTACGTGGTGCCTGCGGTATTCGTGCTGATCCTGCATCAGGTGTTGCTGATGGGGACCGGCATCCTGGGGGCGACCCAGAACCAGCGCAGCCGCCGTGGCGAGTCAGGCTACTGGCAACATGCCCCCGTGCCGGCCTTGTTGCTGGCCCGTACCCTGGTGGTGGGGACTCTTTTCGTCCTTCCGGTGACCTACTTCTTCGGCTTCTGCTTCGATCACTACGGTATTGCCCGCACCGCTGTACCCGGCGAACTCTGGCTCTTTACTCTGCCGTTCCTGCTGGCCACCACCTGGCTCGGGATCGTGCTCGGCGCCTTGTTCACCCGCCGTGATCTGCCGACCCAGGTGGTGCTTGTCTCCTCTTTGCCGCTGGTCTTCCTGGCTGGCTTTATCTGGCCCATTGAGCTCATTCCGGCTCCCCTCAACTGGCTGGCCCAGTGGGCCCCGAGCACGCCGGCCATCGAGGGATTCCTGCGCCTCAATCAGATGGGGGCCGACTTTGCCCAGGTCTCCCGCTACTGGTGGCAGTTATGGGGACTGGCGCTGCTGTATGGCGCTCTGGCGTGCTGGTTGCTCCGCTGGCGTCAACCGTGCCCTGCAACGCGGCCGGATGATGGGGCGACAGCGTCTTCCACCGACTAGGCCCCTTGCAACAACACGGTCAGCCACTGGGCTGACCGTGTTGCCATTCACAGGGATCATGGCTGACTCAGACCCGGATCGCCGATGGCATAGATCTGGCCGCACGCCTCCTGGTCGGTGAGCAGTTGCAAACCCCGTATCGCCACATCCTGGCGCCTGACCAGGCCATGCCTCTCTTGCCCCTGGCTCAGGATGGCCTGACCCGTGGGCTCCCCATCCTGCAACCCTGCGGGGCGTAAAATGGTCCACTCAAGGGTGCTTGTCTGCAGCCAGCTTTCCGCCAGGCTCTTGAGGCGTACCTCGTGTCCGAAGGCGGCGCGAGCCCGCTCGGGCAGGCATTGCCAGCTGTCGCCACAACCGAGGGAGGTGACAAGCAGCAGGCGGCTGAGCCCGGCGCACTCCATCTCGTCGATCACATGGCGGTTGCCCTGATAATCCACCGGTGCACTCTGGCGAAAGCTGCCGAGGGTGGAGACTACCCGGGCATCCCTGTCCGCCAAGTGGCAAGCCTGGGCCACGGCCTGGGGGTCCAGGGCATCCCCGATGACGACCTCGACTCCCAGGGTATGCAGCTCGCTGGCCATGTCGGCATGGCGCACCAGGGCAACAACCCTGTGGCCCAGTTGCAGTGCGTGGTCGGTGAAGGCGCGGCCCAGTCCGCGACTGGCACCGAAGATGAGTGTGGTTGGCATGACAGGCCCTCTCGAACAAAAGAGCAAGCCTAGAGCCTGGATGGCTCTCTGTAAATGAGAGTAGTTTTTATTTGTGAGGTGCAGAGGATATGAAGGGCCGGACATCAGGGACGCCGGCCCGACGGGATCAACCGTTGTAATGGCCGATGCTGGGACGGCGGCTGGGTCCGCTCAGGTGGATGTCCACCGGATTGAACGCCTTGATCGCCTCATAGCTGAAATCACCGATGGCCTGATGCAGGCTCTGGGGGCTGTGGTTGGTGATGATGATGACGCTTTTGGACAGGTTGCGACGACGGCGCAGCAGGTGGCCGAGGAAGCTGGACTGACTCTCGGCCATCTTGGCACGGTTGGCCGCCACCTCGTCGATGATCAGCAGGTCCACCTCTTCCAGGGCGCGGCGGTACTGGTTGCGCTCCTCCTGATCCTGGATGACGTTGAAGAAGAGCCTGTCCACGATGGAGGCCCACTGCTGGAAGATCACCGACTTCTGGTGGCGCGCGATCAACTCGTGGGCCACGGCGCCCGCCAGGGTGGATTTGCCGGTGCCGTAATCGCCGTAGATCAGCATGCAGCCCCCGCCGCTCTTCTCCCAGTGCTCGAAACCGCTGATGAAGTAGCGGGCCGTCTCGATGGGGTATTGCAGGGCCGGGTCACCGGAATCCATCTTGTCGAAGATCCAGTCCGGATTGAGGTCGGCCTGGGCGATCAGCTTCTGGATCCGCTCCTGGCGGGCGGCTTTCTGCAACTCGCGCACTTCGGCATTGGCCTTGGCGTCGTACTCCTTGCGCAGGGTCTCGTAGTCGTACTGGCTGCCGCCGGTTGCGGCCCGCAGTCGGAGAATGCGTTGCTGCAGGCTGCTGACGTGACGCTTGAGCTCGGGATCATGAGCCCGTTGCTCCTGTCTGGCCTTGGCGATTTTCTGGCGTTTGGCCTCGATCTCTTCCAGTGCCTGGCGCATCGGGTCGTGCGGATCTGTCATGGAATTCTCCTTCTGCTAGGGCTGTGGCTGGATGGGCAGGGGGTCAATAGTGCACTTCGTGGCCGCCTGGTATCAATCATTCTCCGGCTCCTGAGCTTGTGCCAGCCGTTTGGCCTCATCGATCATCTCTTGCGCCCGGCGGCTCGGGCCAGCCTCTACCGGGGTTGGCCCGACCTGCTGGTACCCGGTGACCACGGTCGCCGGGCGGCGGGCGTAGCGCCGACTCTTGAGGGCCCGAATAAATTTCAACATCCACTGGTGCTGGGAGTCGAACACCTCGGGGCGGCCGAGCCAGTAGGCGATGAACTCCCCGAGATCCTCTTCGCTGTAGCTGGCATCGATCACCCCGCACAGGCGTGCGAGAGCAGGCAGTTCTTCGTCCGGACGCCACTGCAGGTGCATCTGGAACGGGCGTGCCGGCAGGGGGCTGCGCACCCGCTGGCTCAGCAACGGCAACTGGAAAGGGCACTGGTGGTAGTGCTCACTGTCAGCCTGGGCCTCGACCTGAAGCAGTTCGGCCTCCATCAGCTCGTCGAGCAGTTCGGTCAGCTGGCGAGCGTTGACCTGATAGCTGAAACCACCGGGATTGCCCGGATCGACGACAGCCAGTGCCCGGCCAAGCTCGGGATAGTTGAGTCGGGCCAGCCGATTTTCCAGCACCAAGCGGCGCAGTTGCAGGGTATAGAGGCTGCGGGCCGGATGGGAGAGTCTGGGATGGGCGAGGGCGCTGTATTCGGCTGGCGTCATGGTCTGCTTCACGATCTGGAGTGGAGGGCATTATCCCTCATGGCGGTGCCTCATACAATTCATGGTGCCGACCTGCGAGATAACGGCTGCCGGGCGACGGTTGCCGACCATCTCTGCGCAAGGGGGCGATCAAAATAGTCGGACCATTTCAAACGCTTGGCAGATACCAAGGCCAGCTTGGCTCGCTGCTCGACAATATTGTGTGGCGGTATCCAGCGCCCATGATCTAGTCTTAATGCTCAAATAACCATTTGACTAATAAGAGCTTTGTCAAGATGTCAAAAGCCGGACTACGGATCTTGGTGGTAGAAGACGAAGCGGTTTTTCGCCACTCACTGGTATCTTATCTCGAGCACGACGGGGCCTGCGTCTTTCAGGCAGAAGACGGGATTGAGGGGCTCTCTGCCGCAGCGCTCTATCATCCCGATGTGGTGTTGTGTGATCTGAACATGCCGAACATGGATGGCCATGAGGTGATTGCCTGCCTCACCGCCCGCTATCCACAGGTGCCCGTCATCGTCATCTCCGGTCAGGATCAGATGGCTGCGATCGAGCGTGCGCTGCGGGCGGGGGCCAGGGACTTCTTCATCAAACCGGTGAATGACTATGAGCAGATCCGCCGCAGCATCGAGCAATGCCTGACAAACCTCGGGCATCAGAGCCAGCAACTGGAGCTGATGGAGCACATCGACTTCTTCCGTGGCCACGATCTGGCGAGCAGCCGGCTGCTCGCCTGGTTGTCCCCCCCTGGCATGCAGGAGTGGGGGCCCTGGCAGGTCACCTTTGCCGGCATGGGCAATCTCTTCATCCCGGATACCTTCAAACTGGACGACAAGCTGCTGGTACTGGTGATGGAATTGCCCATCCTCGGTGTGGATGCGGCCTTCTGTGGTGCCTTGGTGCGATCCCTGATGAACGGCCCCTATCGCCAATACCAGCAACAGGAGAGCCTGCTGTTGACCCAGCCACACCGATTGCTGGATTACCTCAATCTGCAACTGCTGGAGTCGGGCCTGCGTCACTCCTTTGCCATGGCGGCCCTGCTGTTCGATCAGGAAGATGGGCTGCTTTTTGCAAATGCCGGGCTCACCTCACCTCACTGGTTGATGCGTGCAGGGGGGTTGCCGCTCGGCTTGATGCGCAGCAGTCGCTACACGTTGCACAGGCGAAGCTGGCACGAGCCCTTTGATCTGCAGTTTCGCAGTGACAGCGGCAGCGCCCTGACGATGCAGGTTCGTCACCACTGACGCAGTGAAGTGAACACATGCAAACAGGGCGCCCATGGGCGCCCTGTTTGGTCTCTGCTGTCCTGACCGGTCAAACGGTCGCGGACTGCAGTTTCTGCTCTTGTTCTTCGGGCTCTTTGGCCGGGCCTTCGGCACCGTGCATCCAGTAGACCAAGCGGTTGGCCATGGTCAGCAGGATGAGGGCGCTGATCACGGCGGCCAGTGCGATGCCACCGAAGATGGCCATGGCACCGGATTCGCCGACGAAGGAACCGATGAAGCCGGCGGCATAGTTGGCCAGGGCCACGAAACCGAACCAGGCACCCATCATCAGGGAGGCCAGGCGCAGCGGAGCCAGCTTGGTCACCATGGAGAGACCGATGGGGGAGAGGCAGAGCTCACCCAGGGTATGGAACAGGTAGGCACCGACCAGCCAGAACATGGAGGTCTTGACGGCCTGATCACCACCTTGCTCCAGCACGGCACCGATCATGAACAGGAAGCCGACGGCCAGGAACAGCAGGCCCATGGCGAATTTCACCGGGGAGTTCGGCTCTTTCTTGCCGAGCTTGATCCAGATGGCGGCCACGACAGGGGCCAGGGTGATGATGAAGAAGGGGTTCAGGGACTGGAACCAGGCGGTCGGCACTTCGAAGCTGCCGATCATGCGGTTGGTATACTCCTGGGCATACAGGTTCATCAGACCACCGGCCTGCTCGAAGCCGGCCCAGAAGATGATGGTGAACAGGCCCAGTACCAGGATCACCTTGATGCGATCCACTTCCTGTTTGGTCAGGGGCGCTTTTTGCTCCTTGGAGCGCTGCAGAGCGGCACGCTGGGCGGCGGGCACACGGCCGATGTCGCCAAGGAAACGCTGGGCCATGGTGGCCTGCACGACCAGGGAGAGCAGCATGCCGATACCGGCGCTGACGAAGGCGGCTTGCCAGCCATAGGCGGTGGCGGCGGCGCCGCAGATCACGCCGGCCAGGAGGGAGCCCAGGTTGATGCCCATGTAGAAGATGGTGAAGGCGCCGTCACGACGGTGATCCCCTTCTTTATACAGGTCACCCACCATGGTGGAGATGTTCGGTTTGAACAGGCCGTTGCCCACGATCAGCAAGCCAAGGCCGGCATAGAAGACGGTGTTGACCATGTCAGGGAACATGGCGTGAGGCAGTGCCAGGGTAAACTGGCCGGCGGCCATCAGCACGGCACCGAACAGGATGGCACGGCGCTGGCCCAGGAAGGTATCGGCGAGCCAGCCGCCGATGATGGGGGTGATGTAGACCAGACCGGTATAGATGCCGTACAGCTTGAGGGCGTCGGCCTGGGTCCAGCCCATGCCACCGTTGGCGGTCAGGTCGGTCAGATAGAGGACGAGCACGGCACGCATGCCGTAATAGGAGAATCTCTCCCACAGTTCGGTACTAAAGAGCAAAAAAAGCCCTTTAGGGTGACCTAAAAAGGTCCCTTTGGACGGGTTATTCATTGGAACTTCCACCTGTGTCTTATATTTTTTTAGAAATTTTATGCAAGGGCTAGGAACAAGCCTTAATCCTTATAGAACAAGCGACTTTAAATTACAATATTATGATTTAGCGATATTTTATCTATCAACGGTTGAATATTTGTTTATAAAATGAAAAAGGGCATCGAATGATGCCCAGTTTTTTATTCTGCTTATCTTGTAAATATTCAGAGATTACAGCTCTTTGGCAAACTGTTTCAGCCAGCTGGTGAAATCTTTGCTGAGTTCCCGATGGCGCACGGCGTATTCCACATTGGCCTTCATATAACCGAGCTTGCTGCCGCAATCGTGGCTGCGTCCCTTCATGAAGTAGGCATTGACCTGCTCCTTTTCCATCAGCATGGCGATGGCATCGGTCAGCTGGATCTCGTCGCCGGCACCGGCCGGGGTTTTTTCCAGCAAGGGCCAGATATTGGCCGAGAGCACATAGCGACCGACCACGGCCAGGTTGGACGGGGCTTCATCCCGGGGTGGCTTCTCGACGATGGCCTGCATCGGCAGGGACATGCCTTCGCTCAGGGCCTCCCCCTTGATGTCGGCGATGCCGTATTTGTCCACTTCGCTCTCGGGGACGGCTTCCACCATGATCTGGCTGATCTGCTCCTCTTCGAACAGATGCACCATCTCCGCCAGGTTGTCCTGCTTCAGATCGCTGGCCACCTCGTCGATGAGCACATCCGGCAGCAGAACGGCGAAGGGTTGATCCCCGATGAGGGGGCGGGCACACAGTACTGCATGACCCAGGCCTTTTGCTTCCCCTTGACGCACGTGCATGATGGTGACGTCTTTGGGACAGATGTGCTGAACCTCTTCCAGCAGTTGGCGCTTGACCCGCTTTTCCAGGGTCGCCTCCAGCTCGAAGCTCTTGTCGAAGTGGTTCTCGATGGAGTTCTTGCTTGAATGGGTCACCAGGACTATCTCCTTGATGCCGGCGGCGATGGCTTCGCGTACCACATACTGGATCAGCGGCTTGTCGACCACGGGCAGCATCTCCTTGGGGATGGCCTTGGTGGCGGGCAGCATGCGGGTACCCAGACCGGCAACGGGGAGAACGGCCTTGCGAACAACGAGCGGTGTCTTTTTCATGGAGTGAGTCCGAAGATACAAAGTGGGCTCATGATACCCGAAGAAAAATAGGGCAGCCACAGGCTGCCCTTGGGATGACAGGGATTCAAACCGGTTACTTGACGATAATCATGTCCCGGTTTGCTTCCAGCGTGGCAGGTCCGATGCCACTGACGTCCGCCAGTTGATCGACGGAGGTGAACTTGCCCTGCTTCTCCCTGTGGTCGATGATGGCCTGTGCCTTCTTCTCGCCAATGCCCTTCAGGGCAGTGAGCTCGCCGGCACTGGCGGTATTGAGATTGATCTTGCCGCTTTCCTTGACTTGGGTGGTGGCCACAGGCTTGGTCGCCGCCTTGTCGGCGGCCAGCAGAGGTTGGCTCAACAGGGGGAGGCAGCCCAGCAGCAGTGCGGCGATCAGGGTCTTCTTGTTCATGTTTCACATCCTTATGAATCGGCCTTAGTGGCATATTTATCATTAGCTGTGTTGCGCCACTTTTTGTCTGTCAGTTTTGACACTGTATAAGTCAGTGCAAACGGCTATAAGCCGAAGATACTCACTCGGTTACACTGACCAACCCTTTGAGCGAGAACTCTTTTCCATGTATCTACCCGCCATTTCCGAACTGGAGCCCATCGCCCGCGCCGCCGGTGAGGCCATCATGTCGATCTACAGCCAGCCCTTTGCGGTGGAGTACAAGCAGGACGAGAGCCCGCTGACGGCGGCGGACAAGGGGGCCCACGAGGTGATCGTTCAGGCGCTGGCCCGTCTCACTCCCGATATCCAGGTGTTGTCGGAAGAGTCCTCCCCCGAGGTGATGGCTGCGCGACTCGGCTGGTCCCGCTATTGGCTGGTGGATCCTTTGGATGGCACCAAGGAGTTTGTCTCCCGCAACGGCGAGTTCACGGTGAATATCGCCCTGATTGAACAGGGGACCCCGCGCTGGGGGCTGGTCTATGCCCCGGTACTGGACAAGCTCTGGTATGGGGGCAAGGGGATTGGCGCCTGGCGTGTGGCTGATGGCAGGCACGAGGCCATCCAGACCCGCCCTCATGACGCTGGGCAAGTGTGGCGCGTGGTGGGCAGTCGCAATCACCTGTCGCAGGAGACACTCGAGTATCTGGCCCGTTTTGGCGAACTGGAGCGGGGCGAGATCGAGCTGGTTTCCATGGGCAGCTCTCTCAAGTTTTGCATCATTGCCGAGGGGGAGGCCGAGCTTTACCCGCGGCTCGCTCCGACCTGCGAGTGGGATACGGGGGCAGCTCAGGCGGTACTGGAAGGGGCGGGGGGCAGCGTCACCCAGCTCGATGGTTCGCCGCTTTGCTACAACAAGCCTGATATCCTCAATCCCTGGTTTGTGGCCAGGGCATGAGTCATCATCGGATACGAAAAGGCCGGACAGTGTCCGGCCTTTTTCTTGTCAGCCTCGATGGGCTCAGAAGACTTTCTTGAACGGTTTGATGGTCACCCTGGCGTAGACCCCTGCCGCGACATAGGGGTCCGCATCGGCCCAGGCCTGGGCGTCGGCCTGGCTGGCAAAGTCGGCGATGACGGTGCTGCCGGTGAAGCCCGCATCGGCCGGATCCTCGGCATCGATGGCCGGGTTCGGGCCGGCCGTCAGCAGGCGGCCCTCATCCTGCAAGGCTTGCAGGCGGGCCAGGTGGGCAGGGCGTGCCAGCTTGCGCTGGGGCAGGCTGCCCGCGACATCTTCGGAGTAGATCAGATACCACATGGAACAATCCCTTTCTGGTTGCGGTTATTTTTTCTGTTCTGCGTTCTGCTCGGCCGGCATGTGGCGATAGAGATAGACGCCGCTGAGCAGGGTGAAGACCAGGGTCATGCCCAGCAGGCCGAACACCTTGAAGTTGACCCACATCTCCTGGGAGAGGTTGAAGGCCACGTAGAGGTTGAGCAGACCGCACAGGGTGAAGAAGCCGACCCAGCCGAGATTGACGTTGTCCCAGACCCGGTCGGGGGCTTGGAGCTCCTTGGCCAGCATCTGCTTGATGAGGTTCTTGCCAAAGCCATAGCGGCCGATGAGCAGGGCGAGGGCAAAGAGCATGTTGATGACGGTCACCTTCCACTTGATAAAGGCATCGTCGTGGAAGAAGACGGTGAGGCCGCCGAAGAAACCGACCAGCACGAAGGTGAACAACTGCATCTTCTCGACCCGGCGATAGCGAAGCCAGCTGTACAGGAGTTGCAGGCCGGTGACGACCACCAGGGCGCCAGTGGCGGTGTAGATGTCGTAAAACTTGTAGACCGCGAAGAAGACGATCAGGGGGATGAACTCGATAAACTGCTTCATGCTGGGCTCTAGTCTCAAAATTTCACTCAGTGTACCTGCCCGTCAGACAACGGCAAATGAATAAGACCGTCCATTCTGCAGGCAGTTCCTTCCCGGGGCGGCGGGTTACTCGAATAGCTGGCTGGCAATCTGGTTGCCAAGGCGCACCTGATCGTCCAGCAATGCGCGTATGTCTGCTTCCTCGATGAGGGGGTTGAGCAGGACGGCGCGCAGCAGCGTGAGCGGTTGCTCGCCATAGCGGGACACTGCGCGCTGGGTGCGTGAGACGAAGCTGTGCCCTTCGGCGCGCTGGGCTTTTTGCAGGGCGACGTTGAAGAGATTGATCTGTTCGTTGGCCGCCACATCGGGCACCTGACCTTGCAGGTGGGGCGGAATGCACCGGTAGGAGAGCAGGTTCATGACAGGTGCCGACATCAGCTCGAAGGCGGGGCTGGCGTCGATGAGCGCGGCCATTCGCCGCGCCCTGTCGTAGTTGGCGTCGATGAGTTGGGCATAACCCTGCTGTCCCAGCATCTGGAAGGCGGCATCCAGATAGAGCGCGTTGGCGGGACGGGTCCCCTCCAGAGTGAAGCGCCCCTGATCGAAGGAGGTGGCGCGGATGGCGTAGGGAGCCTCGCGCTTCACCGTCATCATCAGGTCCGGTTGGCGGCAGAGCAGCATGCCGGTACCGAGCGGGACCAGCAACTGCTTGTGACCGTCAAGGGTGACGGTATCGGCGTGCTCTATCCCCGTAAGCAATCCCTGATAGCGGGGCGAGAAGAGGGTCGGACCACCCCAGGCCGCGTCCACGTGGAAGTGGATTTGCTCGCGCCGGGCGATGGCGGCCAGTTCCGGCAGCGGGTCGACGGAGCCAAAATCCGTGCTGCCGGCCACACCGACCAGCGCCAGCACCTTGAGCTTCTGCTCCCTGCATTGTTGAAGGGCCTGTTCCAGCGCCGCCAGACTGAGCCGGTTGTGCTCGTCTGTGTCGAGACGCCAGACGCTGCGAGCCCCGAGTCCCAGCAGATCCATCCCCTTGTCGAAGGAGTAGTGCATCAGCCGCGAGCCCAGAATGACGGCGCCGCGATAGCCCTGCTCGGCGAGGGCGAACAGGTTGTCGCCACAGGCCCGGTTGCGGGCCAGCCAGAGGGCGGTGACGTTGGCGATGGTACCGCCACTGGTCATGACACCGAGGGCTGCATCCTTGGCATGCATCTGGGCTGCATAGAAGGCGTCGTCCTCGCGGTAGACCAGACGGTGCAGCTTGGCCAGCACTTCCCGCTCCAGAAAGCTCAGCAAACGGGAGGACTCCATCTTCATCGGGTTCTGGTTGAGCATCACCAAGAGCCGGGAGAGCTCGGCGGTGAAGGCTGGCAGCGGCGCCGTCATGTGTCCCATGTAGCGGGGAGAGGTGAGGTGCGATGCCCCGGGTACCAGGGTGGCGAGCCGTGCCAGATAGTCCCGGGGAGAGATGCCGGTGGCGGGCATGCACGACTGATCGAGCTGGTGGGTGAAGCTGCCCCGCTGATAGGGGGCCTGACTGTCGTCGGAATGATGGAAATGCTCCAGCAGGGCCGTCATGGCCTTGCCGAAATCAGGATCCGGTTGTGTAAACAGTTCAGTGAGCTTCATCGGGTTCTCCAGACCAGATTGTCGGGCAGACGCGGCCATCCGCATGGGCGGCGTCGGCGGCAGAGCATACACCAAAGGGGCGGGGGGCACAGCCATCTCTGGCCCTCCCTCTCCTCGCTCCTTTATTTTCAGCTAACACTTGTAGCCTGAAACGTCGGCCGCTAGAGTGGGCCGGTAATGGGTTGGAGGTAATGATGGATGTGACGGGGTACTCCCCACGGGAAGAGTGGGCGAATCGCCTCAGCCATGGGCTGGGGCTGCTGCTGGGCGGACTGGGACTGGTCTTGCTGCTGCACAAGGGGTGGGATCAGGGGCCCAGGGTACTACTGAGCTACGGCGTCTACGGTGCCAGCCTGGTATTGCTCTATCTCGCCTCGACGCTCTACCACAGCGTGAGCTCGGTGGCGGCCAGACGCTGGAGCAAGCTGTTCGATCACTGCGCCATCTATCTGCTGATCGCCGGCACTTATACCCCCTTCCTGCTGGTGGCGCTCGATACGCCGCTGGCGCAAGGACTGATGGTGGTGATCTGGGGGCTGGCCCTGGCTGGGGTCGTGTTCAAGCTGATCTTCATCAATCGCTTCAAGAAGGTGTCGCTATTTACCTATCTGATGCTGGGTTGGCTGTCGCTGGTGGTCATCTACCAGCTCTATCTACATCTGGATGGTACCGGGCTCTTGCTGCTGGGGCTGGGTGGTCTCATCTACAGCCTGGGAGTGATCTTCTATGTGGCCAAGCGCATTCCCTACAACCACGCCATCTGGCACCTGTTTGTGCTGGGGGGCAGTCTGTGCCACTTCATGGCCATTTATGGCTACATCTGATGGCTAACCCTTAATTGGTATTTTTGTGCTCATGAAAGCCTGAATTCGTGCGGCACCCCACAGTTGCCCCCTTCGTTTGCTGACAAGCTAGTGCCAGTTCAGTTTGGAAAGGATGCAAACGATGAGTGAGATCGCGCTTTCCATCAGCATGCTGTCGCTGGTGGCAGTGCTGGGGCTCTGGCTGGGAAACTGGCGAGTCTATGGCGTGGGTTTGGGTATTGGCGGGGTGCTGTTCGGCGGCATCATAGTGGGCCACTTCGCCGGCTTGTCCGGGTTGAAGCTGGATGAGCAAACACTTCATTTTATTCAGGAATTCGGCCTGATCCTGTTCGTCTACACCATAGGCATCCAGGTCGGTCCCGGCTTCTTCTCCTCCTTACGCAGTTCGGGCCTCAAGCTCAATGGCTTCGCGGCCCTGCTGGTTCTGCTCGGCTGCCTGGTGGCGGCAGCGTTGCACCAGCTGTTCGATGTACCGCTGCCGGTGATCCTCGGGGTCTTTTCCGGGGCAGTGACCAATACCCCGTCCCTGGGGGCTGGCCAGCAGATCCTGGCGGAGCTCGGGGCGGATCCTGGATCCACCGGCCTGATGGGGATGGGCTATGCGGTGGCCTACCCGTTCGGGATCTGCGGCATCCTGCTCACCATGTGGCTCATCCGGATGTTCTTCCACATCAAGATCGAGGAGGAGGCGGTCGCTTTCGAGCAGCAGGCTGGCAAGACCAAGGAGAGTCTGCAAACCATCAACATTGCCGTGCGCAATCCCAATATGCATGGCCTGATGCTCCGCGAGATCCCGAGTCTGGACGAGGCGGACGTCATCTGCTCCCGACTCAAGCGTGGCGACGAACTGATGGTGCCAAAGCCCGACTCGCGCATCGAACTTGGCGACCTGCTGCACCTGGTGGGGGAGCGCCATGCCCTGCACAAGGTGCTGCTGGTGCTTGGAGAGGAGGTAGACACCTCCCTCTCCACCCGCGGGACCGATCTGCGGGTCGAGCGGGTGGTGGTCACCAATGAGCAGGTGCTCGGCAAGCGGATCCGCGATCTCGACATCAAGCAGAAATACGATGTGGTCATCTCGCGCCTGAATCGGGCCGGCATCGAGCTGGTGCCGACCAGTCAGACCAGTCTGCAGTTCGGTGACATCTTGAACCTGGTGGGGCGGCTCGATGCCATCGAGGCGGTCACCAGCGTGGTGGGCAACGTGCAGCAGAAACTGCAGCAGGTGCAGATGCTGCCCGTCTTCATCGGCATCGGGTTGGGGGTATTGCTCGGATCCATTCCCTTCTACCTGCCGGGATTCCCGGCGGCGCTCAAGCTGGGGCTGGCAGGGGGACCGCTGGTGGTGGCGCTCATCCTGTCTCGTATCGGCAGCATCGGCAAGCTCTACTGGTTCATGCCGCCGAGCGCCAACCTGGCGCTGCGGGAAATAGGCATAGTGCTCTTCTTGGCGGTGGTGGGGTTCAAGTCCGGGGCCGGCTTCATCGACACCCTGATCAACGGCGACGGTCCCGCATGGATGATGTACGGTGTGGCAATCACCCTCATCCCGCTGCTGCTGGTGGGTGTGCTGGCACGCCATTATGGCAAGCTCAACTACCTCACGCTGTGCGGTCTGCTGGCCGGCTCGATGACGGATCCTCCCGCTCTGGCATTTGCCAACGGCATGCACCCCACCAGTGGTGCCAGCGCACTCTCTTACGCGACCGTCTACCCCCTGGTGATGTTCCTGCGGATCATCTCGCCCCAACTGCTGGCCATCCTGCTCTGGGCCGGTGTCTGACACCTCACAAGACGGGAGCCGATGAGGCTCCCGTCTTCGTTTTGTCACAATTGATGCTATTGATTTAATTAATTTTATTCATCTTAGGCGTCCCTTCGTTTTCACCCCGAAACCCGGCTTCATTTCGGTCTGTTCATTCGATTTTTCTCACTGGTTTATGGCCTGATAAACGGGCACATTGGAGGCTGGAGCAATATGCCCTTCGATATTTCAGGAGAAACCATGAGCAATCAGCGCATCGTATTGGATCAGGATGTCGTCGTTACCCACTTGCAAGGCAAAATGTATCTGGTCGCCGCCGACGGGAGCCAGAGACTCGTTGCAGAAGGCGATGTACTGCCCAAGGATGCGGTATTGCTTGCGCCCGAAGGGGCCAGCTTCCAGGGAGGGGAGACCACGTTCACCCTGGGTTCCGGCGAGCGCCCCGAACAGGGTGACGCCGTGCTGGCGAACGCGGGTACGCCCGATGACATCGCCGCCTTGCAGCAAGCGATTCTGGACGGAACCGACCCCACCAAGGCATTCGAAGCGTCGGCGGCGGGCGGAGCCCCGGCCGCAGGCAATGCGGGGGGCGTGGCTGGTGCCAGCGGCAACGGCGGTTTCGTCACTATCGATCGTATCGGTGATGCAACCATCTCCAGCGCAGGCTTTGACAGCGCGAACCCGGCTGGCGCGGCGCCGCTGGTGGATGCGCAAAGCAGCGAGGATGAGCTGGTCGACCTCACCGCTCCCGTCATCACAGTCTCTGCCCCCGACAACACCAACGATCGGACGCCGACCCTGACCGGTACCACGGATGCCCCCGCTGGCAGCACGGTGACTCTGGTAGTGACCGATGCCAACGGCAATCAGCAGACCCTGACCGCTACGGTGCAACCGGATGGCAGCTTCAGCGTGGATGTCACGACACCGCTGGCCGAAGGGGGCTATCAGGTGACGGCTTCCGTGACCGATCCGGCCGGCAACACCGGTACCGCGACCGATGATGGCAGCGTGGACAGTACCGCGCCCTCGGCGCCACAAGTCGAAATCCAGGACGGCGCGGACAATGTCATCTCCGCCAACGAGCGCGAAAATGGGATGGATGTCATCATCCGGCTGCCGGGCGATGCCAAGGCTGGCGATCGTCTCGATGTGGACTGGAACGGTGATGGCGTGCCTGACTCCAGCAGAATTCTGACGACTGACGACATCGGCCGTACCCAGGTCACCCTGACCATCCCCACTACGGATCTGCCAGTCAACGGCCCCATCACTGTGGATGCCACCCTGACCGACCCTGCGGGAAACACCTCGCCCAAGGGGACCGACAATAGCGTGGTGAATGCCGCGCCTCTGCCGGGGGACGACCAGTTCACCGTGGCGGAGGATGGCACCGTCACCATCAATGTGCTTGGCAACGACACGGATGTGGATGGTGATCGCCTCACCATTACCGCCATCAACGGCCAGACCATTGCCGAAGGTGGCTCGGTAGCGATCAGCAATGGCTCCGTCACCCTGAGCAATGGCCAGCTGATCTTTACGCCGGCCCCGGATTTCAATGGCAGCATCGCGTTTGAATACACCATCACCGATGGCCTGAACAGCGCCACAGGTGGCGTGACGGGGACTGTTACGCCTGTCAACGATGCGGCTGTCATTACCGGCACCGACACCGGTGGCGTGGTGGAAGACGAAACCAACCCGATCCTGACCGAGACTGGCACCCTGAGCGTGACCGATGTGGACGGCGCCGATGAGGCCAAGTTTGTGGCCGGCAACGGCACCCCGAGTGCGGGTGCATTGGGCAGCCTGACCATCACCGAGACCGGTACCTGGAGCTACAGCGTCGACAACAGCAAGGTGCAGTACCTGGGCGAAGGTGAGACCAAGGTCGAGACCTTCACCGTGCAGAGTATGGATGGCACGCCGCACATTGTGACCATCACCATCAACGGCACCGACGACGTGCCGACGCTGACGCCGGATGTGGGCAGCGTGACCGAAGATGCGGTGACGGCGGGCACGACCAAGCTGGAGACCAGCGGCACGCTGGC
>NZ_JBFODD010000057.1:0-101593 GCF_040908115.1 Aeromonas sp. R7-1
TGGGTGGCATCCGCCTGGCAGTGGGGACAGCCGCAGCATGTGGGTAACTGGGCATGGAGGGACGTAATCGGGTGTGGAGCGGCGAGCTCATGCTGAGCGACACGGCGCTGACGCAGAGTAAGTAATGGAAAGAGGGACAACAGGTGTTGGAAGGCTGGCGTATCCATGATGAAGGTCCTCGCGGTGATGACCTACTTCCAGATTAGCCTTCCAACACATAATTGGGACAGCGCCAAAGAAAAGGGGACAGCAGATGCTGTCCCCTCAAGTCATTTCGTCCATTCCCTGAACTGCCATGCTCCCTGCAATCCTTGACGCTATCCTTTCCTTTGGAAATTCCCCTTCCCAATCCGTTGGGGTGTCCTGTGGCCTTCCTAGCCTGGCAATCTGTCCTGATTGCTTCACCCTCTCCTTCCTGGAGGTGTCCATTACCACATCCCGTGGTGTTCCTGCGTCATCCTGACTGATAACCACCCTGGCTATCACACTTCATCTTGAAGCTGTTCCTGACCGCGTCTTGCGGTGTCCTTACATCCTTGATGAGCGACAATCCGTGCCACTCAACCTCATCCCGAGGTATCCAACTACCTCATCCCGAGGTATCCAACTACCGCATCCTGCGGTTGTCCTGTCGATCCTTGTGATAACCATCCTGGCTATCAACCCCATCCCGAGGTGTTCCTTGCCCACATCCTGCAGGCTATTCCTTGTTTATGCGCTGTTTCTGCATCCTGCCGAATCAGCTCGTCCTTGTGAGATCCATACTAAGGCAATTGCAGGCTCGAACAAGGTGTGCAATCGGATTGCGCTCCGTGACATGCGGTGCAGAAATGGGCTTGTGTGGAATATTATCTACGTTTATCAGTTACTTATATAGTTTCCATGGAAAGCATACCCAGTGCGGGATGGCTTCACGTACGGTTCAACACTGAGGGGTCTTACAGGGGGAATGGCAGATCTCTTACAAGCAGAAATCGGTAGGAAAACGATGGTACAGCCGCTTCAATCAGGGGTGTAAGAGTTCAAAATTAATTGAATACTTATGCTTTAAAAGTAGACAAAAGCCGAGATAAATCTCGGCTTTGTATTGTCTGCTGGTTTCTTTAGCTGACCCTTGTCCCAGGAGTCGGGTAGGCCTTGCGCAGTGATTCGGGTGCAAGCACCTCCAGGTTGCCGCTCATGTTGTTCAACCAGGAGCGGAACTCGGGCGTATCCTGCACTTCGGTCTCCACCACTACGCTGCGCTTGTCGTAACGGGTCATGCGCGGGTTATGCCCCGGGATTTGTCCATCGATCAGGGTCGGGCAGTTGGCATCGATGCGCCCGACGAAGCGGATCGGACCGCTGACGTCCTGATAACCCTGGTCGCGGATTAGCTTCTGGATATTGAAGTCCTTCGGCTGGGTCGCGCTGAAGTTGGTCAACTCCACGTTCTTGATGTGATCGAACGGAATGCCGTAGACCTTGGGATCCAGCTCGGAGAGGGTACAGAGCAGGATGGGGCCATCGGGCTGGTTCAGGATGCCGAGGGGATTGATGCGGTCATAGCAGAGCCAGACAGTACGCTCCTTGATGACACGCTGGATCTCGGCGCTGAACTTGCGGCCACGCCAGAGGGCGTCGCGGATCAGGGTGCTGCGGCGGATCTCCGGATTGCCGGCGAAGGGGCGAGGTGACTGGTGCACGCTCTCCAGCCAGCGCTCGGCCAGTTCGCTCTGGCTGTCGCGGATCACCTGACCAGCCTTGTCGATCAGCGGGTTCAATTCGGTCAGCACGCTTGCCGGCAACAGTTGGCTCGCCTGGTCGCTCCAGGTTTTCAGGGCCACTGCCAGCGAGAGCGGCATGATGTTGGCAAAGTCATTGAGACCATGGCGCTCGAAGCACCAGCCATGAGGCTTGCTGCGCTCATCGGAGGTGAGGTCGAACAGTCCCATGCCGGACATCTCTTCCAGGTCCCGTTGCACGGTACGGAGACTGACGTGGATGCCTTCCTCTTCCAGTTTTACCTGGAGTTGGCTGGCGGTCAGCTTGTAAGGGCGGTGCGGGATGCAACGCGCCAAGGTCAGTTGTCGTAACAGCTTCTTACTCATGGTGCATGCCTTCACTGGTTTAGCGTTGAGTGTATCCTAGCCATGGCATGCGACAGTCTATGTCGCAAGTTTTGCTGCGACAACTGTCGCCATTTTCATACATGAAGAGCCAACGCATTGATAAATAAAACAAAATAACAAATAAAAGGGGTTGTTTGAGCCCTTTTTTTATTGAAAACGAGCCTTGCGAGAATGCTCGCGACCAGGGTGACAGGAAGGAAATGGAAGCAGTAAGGAGGGGGAGGTGGGAAGGAGGTGGGGGACGGGCCCCCACCTCGACACGTCGTTATGCCAGCCAGGACCAGGCTGATTTGGTGATGGCTGCGCCCACCATGTAGCCGAATACTGCGAGAGCGGCCACTCCGGCCACCAGCTTCTGACCGCGGGCAGGGCGCTTGAGCGCCATGACGCCCAGGCCGATGTAGATCACCAGGGCAATCAGCTTGGCCATCAACCAGGGCTGCTGGCCAGGGCTCATCTGCAGGGTCACCGCCAGCAGCACGCCAAACAGCAGCAGGAAGGTGTCGTTGATGTGGGGCAGCACCTTCAACCATTTCTGTTGCAGCCGCCCGCTGCCCGCCAGCGCCAGGCTCCAGCGGTAGAGGAAGAGCAGCAGGCTGACCAGGGCCAGGGTCATGTGAAGGTGTTTGAGCATGGGGTAATAGGCAATCATGTTGCTTCCTTGTCGTTGTCGGGCAGACCGCTGTTCCATTGATGGGCGTGGGTACGCTCCTGTCCTTCCTGATCGTCTTGCAGCAGGTCGGAGAGGATGTCGCGGTATTGCAGGCTCTTGTTGATATAGGTGTGCTCGTCGTCCAGGTAGTTGACCTGTTCCCGCAGCAGCCGGTTGTCATACTGCTTGAACATCTGCCCCGCACGCCAGGCCTGATTGGCCCTGAATCCCAAGAGGGTGAGTGCTTCTACCCCAAGATCCACGGCCGACCCCAGGGTTTCGCGGTGCACGCTGTCTATCCCGTGGCGCAGGATCTCGTGGGCATGGGGTCTGTCCTGGGCACGGGCCAGTATTCTGAGGTGCGGGAAGTGCTTTTTCACCATCTCGATCACTTCGAGGGAGGTGGCCGGATCATTGAGGGAGAGCACCAGCAGTTTGGCCTTGTGGGCGCCGGCCGCGTGCAGCAGGTCGAGTCGGCTGGCATCCCCATAAAACACCTGGTAGCCGTACTTTCTCAGCATCTCTATCTGGCTGGCATCCTGCTCCAGGATGGTGGTGCCAATACCGTGGCCGTGGAGCAGACGCCCCACTATCTGACCGAAGCGACCGAAGCCGGCGATGATGACCGGGTGTTCCACCAGCTCGGGCTGTTCGTGTTCGGGGGTGTCGCTCTGGTTGCGGTAGTCGAACCAGGGCTGGATCACCCGATCGTTGAGGATAAGCAGCAGCGGTGTCAGCGCCATGGAGAGGGCGACGACCAGAGTCAGCAGTGAGATGGTGCTGCCCGGCAGTACCTTGTTCTGGGCGGCGAACGAGAACAGCACGAAGGCGAACTCACCGCCCTGGGCCAGGGCCAGGGCGAAGGTCCAGCGCTGGTTCGGGGAGAGGCGAATGACAAAGCCGAGCCCCATCAGCACCAGCCACTTGAGCACCATCAGACCGATCACCAGTGACGGGATCAACAGGGGATGGGCGGCAAAGAGGCTGAAGTCGATGCCGGCACCCACCGACATGAAGAAGAGGCCGAGCAGCAGCCCCTTGAACGGCTCAATGTCCGCTTCCAGCTCGTGGCGGTATTCGCTGTCCGCCAGTACCACGCCGGCGAGGAAGGAGCCGAGGGCGGGGGAGAGGCCGACGGATTCCATGAGCACGGCGATGGCGATCACCAGCAGCAGGGCGGCAGCGACGAAGATCTCCCGCATGTGGGACTGGGCGATGGCGCGAAACACCGGCCGCATCAGGTAATGGCCACCTAGCACGATGCCGGCGATGGCGGCCACCACCAGCAGGCCGTGCTGCCAGCCTGCCAGCTCCGAGCTGCCGCTGCTGGCGACCGGCGCGATGGCCAGCAGCGGCAGGATCGCCAGGATGGGGATGACGGCGATGTCCTGGAACAGCAGCACGGCGAAAGCGGAGCGGCCGCTTTCGCTCTGCATCAGTTTGCGCTCCTGCAGGCTCTGCAGCACGATGGCGGTGGAGGAGAGCGCAAGAATGAGACCGATGGCGAGCCCCTGCTGCCAGGGCAGACCCAAAAGATAACCCACCCCGGTCAGGGCGACACTGGTGAGCAGCACCTGCAGACCACCGGTGCCGAGGATGGGCCCTTTCAGTTGCCACAACAGGGCCGGGCGCAGCTCCAGACCGACCAGAAACAGCATCAGCACCACCCCGAACTCGGCGAAGTGCATCACATCTTTCTGCTCGCCCACCAGACCAAGCAGGAAGGGACCTATGATGATCCCCGCCAGCAGGTAGCCAAGGACGGAGCCCAGCCCCCACCGCTTGGCCAGCGGGACGGCGATCACCGCCGCCGAGAGGTAGATCAGGGCGTCAAACAGCAATCCATGTCCCATCAGCGGCTTCTCCTTAACATGATGAATGCCGGTGAGGGCTGGCCGGGCCTGCGCCCGGATCGAGTGTGTGTCATGGGAGTACCCCCAGCAGATCGCGCAGATAGGGGCTCTCGGCCAGCTGGGCCGGGGTCAGCTGCTCGTCACGCAGGGCGCACAGCAGTTGGCGATAGTCCTGGCCGCAGCGGCGCAGCGCCTCGGGATCCTCGAGCTTGTGGAAAGAGTGCAGCACGAAAGGGGGCAGCCAGCGCATGCCACACAGCTGTGCGGTCTGCTGGAAGGGGAGCAGGAAGTCGAGCAGCGGGCGCTGGTTGTAGCCGGCGCGGCAGTAGGACTCCGGGCCGCCCCCCGTGGTGATGGCGCTGAGCCACTGCTTGCCGTTGAGGGCGTGGGCCTCGGGGCCGTAGGCATAGCCGTACTCCAGCACCAGGTCCATCCACTCTTTCATGATGGCCGGGCAGGAGTACCAGTAGAAGGGGTGCTGGAAGACGATGATGTCGTGCTCCGCCAGCAGGGCCTGTTCCCGTTTCACGTTGATGAACATGTCCGGATAGCGCTGGTAGAGATCGTGCAGGGTGATCCCCTCCAGCCCCTCGATGGCATGCAGCAGCTGCTTGTTGGCCCGGGAACTCTGCAGCGCCGGGTGTGAAAAGATGACCAGAATACGTTTCATGGGATTCCTGAAGAGGGTCTGCTGCCGGCACATGCGACAGATTGTGAGCTGAAACGTTATCAAGAAGCTCCCTGGCCCGCCAGTTCCGGGATCAGTGCGCGCAGCGCCGGATTCAGGGTCTGGTGGGCGGGGTAGCAGAGGCCGATGCGGCGGAACATCCGGGGGCCGCTCACGGGCAGGGTGCACAGGCCCGCTTCGTCCTCCACCAGCCCGTCGGGCAGGAAACTGATGCCCACACCGGCCAGCACCAGCGCCATCACCAGCCCCTTGCTCTCGGCCTTGGCCACCAGATTGAGGGTGAGCCGGTCACAGGCCAGCAGGCCTATGGTTTGCTGATGGGCTTCGCAGGGGGGGCACTCAATGAAATCATGGTGTTGCAACTCAGCCAGCTCGATACGCGCCCTGCCCGCAAGAGGGTGTCCCCTGGGAACGCACAGCACGTACTCCTCTTCCCAGAGCGGCAGGAAGATCTCGTCCTCCCGGCGCAGGGCATCCAGGGTCAGCCGGCAGTCGGCCGGGGTGCCGTAATCGGAGAGGGTGAGATCCAGCTCGGGCAGCACCCCCTGCACCCGCCGAAGCAATCCCGCCAGCCGACGGCGGCTGAGGTCGGGCATGATGGCCATGTTGAGTCTCGCACGCGTCGCCTTCTGGCGAAACAGAGTCGGCAGGCGACGCGCCTCTTCCACCAGCTTGACGGCGTGGGGATAGAGATAGTGGGCCGGATCCTTCGCTTCCACCCCCTTCTTGCCCCGGATGAAGAGGCTGTCCCCCAGGCTCTCTTCAAGCTGGCGAAGGCCGGCGGAGAGGGAGGGTTGGCTCACGTGGCAGCGGGCTGCCGCCGCCGTGATGTTCTTCTCTTCATAGATGGCGATGAAGAAGCGCAGCAATCTCAGGTCCAGCATGGGGATACCATAGTTAATTCAGATGATAACCAGCGGAAAACTATATTTATCGCCGATGGATGTAGCGACTATAGTGACTGGGTCCCGTGCTGGCCAGCCCTTGTTTGACGCCCATTTCAACGCATCAGAAGGAAAACTCCATGTCCAAGTCCCTCGTGGTGATCACCGGCGCGTCCGCCGGGATCGGTGCCGCCATTGCCCGCGCCTTCTCCGCCGCCGGCCATCCGCTGCTGTTGCTGGCCCGCCGGGTCGAGCCCATGCAGGCGCTGAACCTGCCTGATACCCTCTGCATCGGGGTCGATGTCACCGACACCGCCGCCATGAAGGCCGCCGTGGCGCAGGCGGAGGCGCAATTCGGCCCGGTGGGATGTCTGGTCAACAATGCCGGCGTCATGCTGCTGGGACAGGCCGACGTGCAGGATCCCGCCGAGTGGCAGCAGATGCTCAACATCAACGTGATGGGGGTTCTGAATGGCGTGCATGCGGTACTGGCCGGCATGAAGGCCCGCCGCAGCGGCACCATCATCAACATCAGCTCCATCGCCGGTCGCAAGACCTTCCCGAACCATGCCGCTTACTGCGCCACCAAGTTCGCCGTTCACGCCCTGACCGAAAATATCCGGGAAGAGGTGGCCGATGTCGGCGTGCGGATGGTGACCATCGCTCCGGGCGCGGTGGAGACCGAGCTGCTCAGCCACACCACGGACGAGCGCATCAAGGCGGGCTATCACGACTGGAAGGATCAGATGGGAGGCGTCATTGCCCCCGAGGTGATCGCCGACGCCGTGCTCTACGCCTGGCACCAGCCGGCCAACGTCTGCGTGCGGGAGATCGTGCTGGCAGCCACCCGTCAGCAACCCTGATGCAAACGGGGGAGGGGTTGACCCTCCCCCTGGGCCAAGGGTTACCATAGGCCCTCTTTCGTCATTGAGTCGTCTCATGGTCCTGACCCGTCGCCAACTCGCTCGCGCCCGCCGCTGGCTCCCCCTGTGGAGTCTGGTGCTGGTGCTGATGTCGTTTGGCAGCCGTGCGGCCACCGATCTCTGTACCCTGACGCCCCATTGCAGCCAGAGCGAGCGTACCCTGGAAAAAGCCATGCCCTGCGGCAGCTTCACCTCGGCGCTCGCCATGACGGTGCTCACCAGCGACAGCCTGACGGTTGCCCGGCTTGAGCCCGACAGGCCGACATACCTCTCTCCCTCTCTGTTCATGCCGGAGGCGCCCCTGGAGCGTCTCGAGCGTCCGCCCCGTCACCACGGCTGAGTCGAGTTTCCCTTTCCGGGCATTTCTTCTTAACCGAGGTGAGATATGTACAAGTCCCTGTTACTGGCCGTGCTGGCCGGTACCGTCAGTTTTTCTGCTCTGGCAACCGGGCAGATGACCGTCTACAAGTCCCAGTATTGCGGTTGCTGCAAGACCTGGATCAAGCACATGGAAGAGAACGGCTTTGAGGTCAAGGTCGTGGAAACCGAGCAGCTTGACCCGATCAAGCAGCAGCATGGCATCACCCCGCAGCTGGCCTCCTGCCACACCGGGGTGGTGAATGGCTATGTGGTGGAGGGGCATGTGCCCGCTGCCGACGTGCAGAAGCTGCTCAAGGAAAAACCGGCGATCCGCGGTCTGACCATTCCGGGGATGCCCCAGAGTGCGCCGGGCATGGATATTCCGGGTCAGCCCTATCAGGTGCTGAGCATCAGTGACGAGGGCGCGACCAAAGTCTGGTCGAGCTACCCCGGCTGATGGATGCTGACCGTGAGCAGACACACTTCCATCATGTGAGGCACACCTGAGCGAACCCGTGTCGCTCACGGTCAGGGAGGAGGGCCGCCATCGCGAGATGGCGGCCCTTTTTCGTCGATTTGGGGGGGAATGTCCGGGGAGCCCTTGCAACCCCGGGCGACAAGGGGCAGATTGATCGCCAATTTTTATTTTCTCAGGGACGCTTTTCCCACTGCCTGCCGGTGTGCCGTCTGGATGCGTGCAGCACCAGCGGGAGGGGCGGCCCTGTGACAGCGCAAAGGATGCGACATGTTCACCTTTTCCCGGGGGTTGCTGCTGGCTTGCCTGCTTGCTGCGCCCTGTTCCCATGCCAACGAAGAGTCCGCCATGCCTACAAGCGATACTTCCACCCAGCCTGTCATTGTCCCCCCGGTGGCTGCCAAGCACCCCCATACCCTGAAAAAACACGGGGACACGCGCGTCGACAACTACTACTGGCTGCGTGACGACGAGCGGCAGAAGCCCGAGGTGCTGGACTATCTCAAGGCCGAGAATGCCTACACCGAGGCCATGCTCGCACCGATCAAGCCGCTGCGCGAGCAGCTCTACAAGGAGATGGTGGCCCGTATTCCCCAGCAGGACGAGTCTGTCCCCTACGTGAAGAACGGCTACCGCTATCAGACCCGTTACGAGCCGGGCAAGGAGTACGCCATCTACTCCCGCAGCAAGGTGGAAGGGGACGGGGCTCCCACCCTGCTGCTGGATGGCAACCAGCGTGCCGAAGGCCACGAGTTCTATGCCCTGGGGGCGCTCGAGGTGAGCCGCAACAACCGCTGGCTGGCGGTGGCGGAAGATTATCTCTCCCGCCGTCAATACAGGATCCAGTTCCTCGATCTGGAGAGCAGCGCCTGGGCCGCCGACACCCTCGAGAACACCTCCGGCAACCTGGTGTGGGCCAACGACAGCAAGACGGTCTTCTACGTGCGCAAGCACCCCAAGACCCTGCTGCCCTACCAGGTCTATCGCCACGAGCTGGGCACGGATCCCGCGAAGGATACCCTGGTCTACGAGGAGAAGGACGACTCCTTCTATGTGAGCCTCTACGCCACCACCTCGGAAGATTTCATCGTCATCTCCCTCTCCAGCACCACCACCAGCGAGGCGCGCCTCATCGATGCCAATGTGCCGGGTCAGACGCCACGCCTGTTCCTGCCCCGCCAGGTGGATCACGAGTACAGCCTGGATCACTACCGCGGCCGCTTCTATGTGCGCTCCAACAAGGACGGCAAGAACTTCGGCCTCTACGAGACCAAGGAGAGCCCGGTGGATCGCTGGAAGGCGGTGATCGCCCCCAATCCGGACGTGCTGCTGGAGAGCTATGCCCTGTTCAGGGACTGGCTGGTGCTGGAGGAGCGCAGCCAGGGGTTGACCCGGTTGCGTCAGGTCAACTGGCAGAGCGGCGAACAGAAGGAGATCGCCTTCGACGATCCCGCCTATGTCACCTGGCTTGCCTACAACCCGGAGCCGGACACCAGCGCCCTGCGCTATGGCTACTCCTCCATGACCACGCCGTCCTCCACCTATGAGCTCGACATGGACAGCGGCAAGCGGACTCTGCTCAAGCAGCAGCCGGTGGCGGGCTTCGTGCCTGCGCAATATGCCAGTGAGCGGCTCTGGATCACCGCCCGTGACGGCGTGGCCGTGCCGGTGTCGCTGGTCTATCGCAAGGACAAGTTCAAGAAGGCAGGGGGTGGTGCAGGCACCAATCCCCTGCTGGTCTACGGCTATGGCTCCTACGGCGCCAGCATGGACCCGGACTTCAGCAGCTCACGCCTGAGCCTGCTGGACCGGGGCTTCGTCTACGCCATCGCCCATATCCGGGGTGGCGAGGAGCTGGGCCGCACCTGGTATGAAGAGGGCAAGCTGCTCAAGAAGCAGAACACCTTCAACGACTTCATCGACGTGACCGAGGCGTTGGTGGCGCAAGGCTACGGCGCCAGGGATCAGGTCTATGCCATGGGAGGCAGCGCCGGCGGCCTGCTGATGGGGGCCGTCATCAACCAGGCGCCCCAGCTCTATCGCGGCGTGGTGGCCCAGGTGCCCTTCGTCGACGTGGTCACCACCATGCTGGACGAGTCCATTCCCCTCACCACAGGGGAGTATGACGAGTGGGGCAACCCGAACAAGAAGCGCTACTACGACTACATGAAGGCCTACAGCCCCTACGATCAGGTCAAGGCCCAGGCCTACCCGAATCTGCTGGTGACCACGGGGCTGCACGACTCCCAGGTGCAATACTGGGAGCCGGCCAAGTGGGTGGCCAAGCTGCGTGAGCTGAAGACGGACGACAACCAGTTGCTGCTCAGCACCGACATGGAGGCCGGTCACGGCGGCAAGTCGGGCCGTTTCAAGGCCTATGAGGACATCGCCCTGGAGTTCGCCTTCATTCTGGAGCTGGCTGGCAGCAAGGCGTGATGGCCGGGCCCAAATGAAATCAGCTTGTTACCAAACCCCGTTCCGGCAGCCCCGGATCGGGGTTTTTGCATCTTGGCGACAAAAGCGTCATTAACGTCGTGTTTATGCTGTTCAGTAAGCACTTCGCAATATAACGGACCAGGTTTCTAATCCTTGCCAGTCAAGGGTTACGAAAGAATCTGGGCGTGCTTTTTATTGCTTCCCTTTGATAGTTCATGTAATTAATCTGCCCTTGAGAAATTAATGATCCGCTTCAAACTTCTCGCTATTTAAATCCGCCATTTTGCTGTTTTGTTTGATTTATGTTGGTGTTATGTGCTTAATCGGGGCGTTAATGCTTTTGAACTGACCCGTTTCTGGTCAGATCACCTCCGATCGGCATGACGCTGATTATCTCACTGCAGGATGATGGTGGCTTCTGGAAGGGCGCGTGCCGCTCGACCATTTCCTCGTACGAGGTCGTATAGGCGAACCCAGTCTTGGTGCGGGTCTGTCTCATATTCTCCCGGGAAACGGGTGAAATAAATCAATGAAAAGGATGAAGAACATGAAAGGATTATCCTTGGCGTGCGCCTTGTCGGCGGCTCTGGTCGGTGTGTCGTTTGGTGGTCCGGTGCAAGCGCAGGAGCGCTTCGTGACCATAGGCACCGGCGGTCAGACCGGCGTCTACTACGTGGCGGGCCAGTCCATCTGCCGCTTCCTCAACCGCGGCGCCGCCGATCACCAGATCAAGTGCAACGCCCCGGCCAGTGGCGGTGGTGTTGCCAACGTCAACGGCATCCGCTCCGGCGAATTCAACTTCGGCATCATGCAGTCCGACCACCAGTACAAGGCGATGAAGGGCGTCGAGCCGTTCAAGGCCGAAGGTCCGATGGATGACATCCGCGCCGTCTTCTCCCTGCAGAGCGAAGTGTTCACCATCCTGGCCCGCAAGGACGCCAAGGTAGCCAGCTTCGACGACCTGAAGGGCAAGCGCGTCAACATCGGCAACCCGGGTTCCGGTCAGCGTGACACCTTTGAAGAGATCATGACCGTGAAGGGCTGGGACAAATCCGCCTTCAGCCTGGTCTCCGAACTGAAACCCGCCGAGCAGGCCTCTGCCCTGGGTGACAACAACATCGACGCCATGAGCTACTTCGTCGGCCACCCGAACGGCGCCATCCAGGAAGCCTCCACCACCACGGACACCGTGCTGGTGCCGGTCACCGGCCCCGAGATAGACAAGCTGCTGGCCGAGAAGAGCTACTACAGCAAGGCCGAGATCCCGGGCGGTCTCTACAAGGGCAGCCCGAACCCGACCCCGTCCATCGGTGGCAAGGCGGTGCTCTCCACCAGCGCCAAGGCTGACCCGGAAGTGGTCTACCAGCTGGTCAAGTCCGTGTTCGACAACCTGGACCGCTTCAAGCGCCTGCACCCGGCCTTCGCGGATCTGAAAGAAGCCGACATGATCAAGGTGGGTCTCTCCGCTCCGCTGCATGAAGGCGCTGTGCGTTACTACAAGGAACGTGGCTGGATGTAATCCGGCTGCGTCTTCGGATGTGCCCCGGACTCGCTCCTCCTTCGGGGGAGCGAGTCTCATTTATTGCAGTACCTACAGAGTCACACTATGCAGCAAACACAACAACAAGAGGCGTTCTCGGCCGAGGAGCTGATCGCCCAGGACGTCGGCGCCAGGCTGCCCGTCGGCCCCATGAGCTGGATCATCGCGGGTCTTGCGCTGATCTGGTCCCTGTTCCAGCTCTGGATAGCCTCGCCGCTGCCCTTCTCTCTCGGCATCGGCGTCCTCAACGACACTGAAACACGCTCGATTCACCTGGCTTTCGCCATCCTGCTCGCCTACCTGGTGTTCCCCGCCATGCGCAGCTCACCGCGAGACAGGGTTCCCCTTGCCGACATCGCCCTCGGCCTCGTCGGTGCCGCCGTCGCCAGCTATCTGTTCGTGATGTACCAGGAGCTTGCCCAGCGTCCCGGCAACCTGACCACCATGGACTTCGCGGTGGCCTGCGTCGGCATCCCGCTCCTGCTGGAAGCGGCCCGCCGCGCCCTGGGCCCGGCCCTGGCGGTCATCGCCATCGTCTTCCTGGCCTACAGCCTGGCCGGTCCCTGGATGCCTTCCCTGCTGGCCCACCGCGGGGTGAGCCTGCATGCGCTGGCCAACCACCAGTGGATCACCACCGAAGGGGTGTTCGGCATCGCCCTCGGGGTCTCCACCAGCTTCGTCTTCCTGTTCGTGCTGTTTGGCGCCCTGCTCGAGCGTGCCGGTGCGGGCCATTACTTCATCCAGCTCGCCTTCAGCCTGCTGGGTCACCTGCGCGGCGGCCCGGCCAAGGCGGCCGTGGTCGCCTCGGCCCTGACCGGCGTCATCTCCGGCTCCTCCATCGCCAACGTGGTGACCACGGGCACCTTCACCATCCCCATGATGAAACGGGTCGGTTTCTCCAAGGAGAAGGCCGGCGCGGTGGAAGTGGCCTCTTCGGTCAACGGCCAGATCATGCCGCCGGTCATGGGGGCTGCGGCCTTCCTGATGGTGGAGTACGTGGGCATCCCCTATGTGGAGATCATCAAGCACGCCTTCCTGCCGGCGGCCATCTCCTACATCGCCCTGCTCTACATCGTGCACCTCGAGGCGCTCAAGCTCGGGATGCAGCCCATAGGCAACCGTCAGCCGCGCCCCTGGCTGCGTCGCCTGACCGGCTTCGCCTTCGGTGCCGCCCTCATCAGCGGACTCTCCATGGCGGTCTACTACGGTCTGGGCTGGCTCAAGCCGGTACTGGGTGACTATGCCCTGCCGGGGATCAGCGTGCTGCTGGCCGTCGCCTACCTGGGACTGCTGAAGATCGCCGCGAGCAACGCGCCGCTGCCGGCGGAAGACCCGGACAAGCCACTGGACGAGCTGCCCGAGACCCGCGCCGTGCTGCTCTCCGGCCTGCACTTCCTGCTGCCCGTGGTGGTGCTGGTGTGGTGTCTGATGGTGGAGCGCCTCTCCCCCGGCCTGTCGGCCTTCTGGGGGTCGGTGATGCTGATCATCATCCTGCTGACCCAGCGACCGCTGCTGAACTGGCTGCGCACCGACGGCAAGCATGACTACGGCTCCTTCACCGATGGCGTGGTGGACCTGCGCGAGGGGCTGATTGCCGGTGCCCGCAACATGATCGGCATCGGCATTGCCACCGCCACAGCCGGCATCATCGTCGGGGCCGTCTCCCAGACCGGCGTCGGCCTGGTGCTGGCGGATCTGGTGGAGTTCCTCTCCATGGGCAACCTGCTGCTCATGCTGATCCTCACCGCCCTGCTGAGCCTCATCCTCGGCATGGGGCTGCCGACCACTGCCAACTACATCGTGGTATCGAGCCTGCTGGCGCCGGTGATCGTCACCCTGGGTCAGCAGAACGGCCTCATCGTGCCGCTCATCGCGGTGCACCTGTTCGTCTTCTACTTCGGCATCATGGCGGACGTGACCCCGCCGGTGGGGCTGGCCTCGTTCGCCGCGGCCGCCGTCTCCAAGGGCGACCCCATCAAGACCGGGATCACGGCGTTCTACTACAGCCTGCGTACCGCGGCGCTGCCGTTCCTGTTCATCTTCAACACCGATCTGCTGCTCATCAACGTGGACTTCTCCCACGGCGTGCTGATCTTCTTCGTGGCCACCATCGCCATGCTGATCTTCGCTGCCGCCACCCAGGGCTTCTTCCTGGTGAAGAGCCGCTGGTACGAGAGCGTGCTGCTGCTGCTGGTGGCCTTCACCCTGTTCCGTCCTGGCTTCTGGATGGATCTGCTGCACGACCCGTATCGCGACACCGCCCCGGCCGAGCTGGTCCAGACCATGGGTCAGGTGGAGGCCGAGAGCACCCTGCGCCTGCGGATGGAAGGGGAAGATGCGGTGGGCAAGTTGCGCCGCTTCACTGTGTTGCTGCCGGTGCCGGATGGTGCGAGCGGTGAGGATCGTCTGACCAAGCTGGGGATCCAGACCTATGAGCAGGACGGCAAGATCCTGATCGACACCGTCACCTTCGGTAGCCAGGCGGCCGATCTGGGGCTGGAGATGGATCAGCAGATCCTGAGCGTCAAGGCGCCCACCGAGCGCTGGCCCAAGGAGCTGATGTGGCTGCCGGGCTTCCTGCTGTTCGGGGCCGTGGTCTGGCTGCAACGCCGCCGGGTCGCTCGACCCTGATCATCACCCAATAAAAAACGGCGCCTTCGGGCGCCGTTTTTTATGCTGGGCTGTGATGCCGGCCGCTTCGGACCATCAGTCCAGGGCATCAGTTGGACTGGGTCTGCTTCTGTTTTTGCAGTTGGTCGAGGGTCTGCTGCTCCTGCGGGCTGAGGCCAAGCTGCTCGCAGGCCTGTTCAAAGCTGATGCCAAGATGGCACATCATGATATCGATAGCGGGCAGGTAGTTGGTCATAGCGTCTTCCATGGTGATCCTCCAGAACTGTCTCTTATGCCCGAGGGCGGGGATGGGGGCAATTAGACTTTAGGTGTAGGGTGCCATCTGCTTCAGCCTCTGCCACTGGCCGGGGGAATTTGCTACTCTTGCGGGCACTAAAGAGGTTGCCGCCCCAGGGTGAGCAGCCGGTGAGGAGCAGGGCATGTTATTGAGTTTCTTGATCATCGCATCGGGCTGGTGGCACATCCGCGCGGCTTACGGCTCAGACTCCCGTCAGTTCTACATCAGCAAACCCCTGACCATGCTGTTCATCATCGCCCTGGCGTTTGGCTACCAGGGCGACGATCACAACGGCTCCCACGCCTGGATCCTGCTCGGTCTCTGCCTGTCGCTGGCGGGGGACGTGCTGCTGATGCTGCCACGGGATCGCTTCATCCAGGGGCTGGCGGCATTTTTTGTCGCTCACCTCTGCTACATCGTCGGTTTCGCCCAGGGGCCCCTGGTGCTCAAGCTGGTGGACGGCCTGCTGCTTCTGTTGGTGGCCGGCATGGTGTTCGGGCTCCTGTGGGGCCAGCTCGGCGAGATGAGGATCCCCGTCTTCTGCTACATGCTGGTGATCATCGTCATGGCCTGGGTGGCTGCCGGTGCCTGGCATGCCTCTCTCACTGCCGGCAGCGCCGCCGCCCTGGTGGGGGCGCTGATGTTCCTCTTCTCCGACAGCATGCTGGCGCTGGACCGCTTCCGCCGCCCCTTCCCCCATGCCACGGCCTGGATCATGAGCAGCTACTTCGCGGCCCAATTCCTGATCGCCGCCTCCCTGGCGGGCTGACCAGCGGGCAGCCATGAAAAACGGGCCTTCTGGCCCGTTTTGCTATGTGATCCCCACCTTTCACGCCTCGACCGGTTCTGCGTCAGGGGCCCTCGGGGCCGGCTGCTTGAGCAGCAGCATCAGGGCGCTGGCGACGAGCAGGAAGATACCCATCACGTAGAACACCTGGTTGTAGGCCATGATGGCCGCCTCGCGGCTGATGGTGTTCGACAGCATGGCCCGGGCCTGCAACTGGGCCTGCTCCGGCCCGGCTCCCTGGGCCATCATGTTCTGGGCCAGCTGCATCAGATAGGCCTGCCCCTCGATGCTGGTGGCGGCCAGGGTGCTGCCGATCTGGCTGACATGAGTCCGGGTGTCGTTGTCGATCAGGGTGGCGATGATGGCGATGCCGAAGGCGCCCCCCAGGTTGCGCAGCACGTTGAGCAGGGTCGAGGAGGAGGGGATCTCGTCCGGCGTCAGGCTGGCGGTCGCCACCAGGGAGAGGGGCACCATGATGAAGGGCTGCCCCAGGGCCCGCACGATGAGGGACTGGATCAGCTGGGGCCCGGCGTAGTCGGCGTTCATGTTCACGTTCATGAAGCAACTGATGGCGAAGACCAGAAAACCGAAGCTCACCAGATAGCGCGGATCTATCTTGTGGGTCAGCTTGGGCACCAGGGGGAGCACCAGCAACTGGGGCAACCCCATCCACATCAGCACCTCACCGATTTCCAGGGCGTTGTAATTGTGGATCTGGGTCATGTAGAGGGGCAGCACATAGATGGAGCCCATCAACCCCATGCCGAGCACCAGGTAGGCGAAGCAGGCCAGGGCGAAGCGCGGGTTGTGCAGCAGCCGCAGGTTGACCAGGGGGTGGCGGCGCAGCAACTGGCTGATGACGAAGAACACCAGGGCCACCACCGAGATGACGGTGAGCCGCACGATGAAGCTCGAGCCGAACCAGTCCTCCCGGTTGCCCTCTTCCAGCACCACTTCCAACAGGCCGAGACCCACCGCCATGGTGAGGATACCGATGAGATCCACCCGCTTGATCACCTCCCAGTCCACCGGCTTCCTGTCCAGCCCGTGGGCCAGCATGGCCATCACCAGCAGGCCGGGCGGTACGTTCAGATAGAAGATGTAGTGCCAGGACATCTGCTCCGTCAGCCAGCCCCCCAGGGTCGGGCCGATGGCGGGGGCGAAGGTGGCGCACAGGCCGAACAGCGCCATGCCGGTGGCCCGCTTGTGCAGCGGCAGCAGGCTGACGATGAGGGAGAAGGCCATGGGGATCAGGGCCCCGCCGGTGAAGCCCTGCAGCGCCCGAAAGACGATCATGCTGGTGAGGTTCCAGCTGAACGAGCAGAGCACGGAGGCAACGATGAAGGCGCCCGTGGTCCACAGCAGGTAGCGCCGCACGCTCAGTCCCCGGCTCAGCCAGCCGCTCAGCGGAATGGCGATCATCTCCGCCACCAGATAGGAGGTGGAGATCCAGGAGCTCTCGCTCAGGGTGGCCGAGAGTGCCCCCTGAATGTCTTTCAGGGAGGCGTTGGTGATCTGGATGTCGAGGATGGCCATGAAGGCGCCGATGAGGCCCCCCATGACCGCGATCCAGTTGCGGCGTGGTATGGCGTCCATCAGTGGGCGGCCACCACGGAATCAGGGGTGCGGGTGTCGACGATCACCTCGGTGGAGAGGCCGGGCAGCAGCTTGCCCGCCAGGGAGCCCGGATCCGGGATGCGGATCTTGACCGGTACCCGCTGCACGATTTTGGTGAAGTTGCCGGTGGCGTTCTCCGGCGGCAGCAGGGCGAACTTGGCGCCGGTGGCCGGAGAGAGGCTGTCGATGATCCCCTCGACCGGTTGATCCGGATAGGCATCCAGGATCACCTCCACCTTCTGGCCCGGCTGCATGTGCTGCAACTGGGTCTCCTTGAAGTTGGCCTCGACCCACACCTGGCTCAGGGGCACCAGGCTGGCCACCTGCATACCGGACTGGACGTAGAGCCCTTCCCGCAGGCTGCGCTTGCCGATGATGCCGTCAGCCGGGGCTCGCAGCTCGGTGTAGCCGAGTTCCAGCCTGGCCTGTTCGAGCTGGGCCTCGCTCAATGCCAGCCTGGCCTGGTTCTGCTTGGCTTCGGCATCCAGCACCAGCAGCCGCTCGCGGGCGGCCTGCAAGGCGGCTTTGGCCTCCAGTGCCTGGGCCTGGTTGACCTGCAAGCCGGCGCGCACCTCGTCCAGGCTGTCCTGGGAGCTGTAGTGACGCTCATTGAGCTGGCTGACCCGGCGCACCTGCTGCTGGGCCCGGACCTGCTCGGCATTGGCCGAGCTGACTTTTGCCTCGGCCTGGCGGATGAGGCTCAACTGCTGGATACGGGTGGCGGCGAGGTTATCCGCCGTCGCCTGGTTGAGGTGCAGATCGGCCTCGGCCTCCGCCACCTTGGTCCTGTATTCGCGGTCGTCGAGCCGGGCGATGAGCTGGCCGGCCTTCACCGCCTGGTTGTCGGTCACCAGTACTTCGCTGATGTAGCCGGAGAGCTTGGAACCGATGCCGGTCACCTCGCTTTGCAGGTAGGCGTTGTCGGTGCTCTCGAAGTAGCGGCCATGCAGATACCAGTAACCGGCAAACAGCAGGCCGAGCAGGGCCAGCACCAGGGCGGCCAGCAGGGGGATCTTCTTGTGTTGACTCATGATATTGGTTTTCCTGAACTGTGGCGGGCAGGCTAACATCGTGTAACTGTTTCGATTAGTATCCATTCATGAGATATACAGTTTCACTGGTGAAACAATGGACCTGAATGCTGCCTTAATCCTCGTTCGTATTGTCGACAAGGGCTCCTTTACCGCCGCAGCCCAGGAGCTGGGCATGACCAAGGCGACGGTGAGCCGCCGCATCGCCGAGCTGGAGCAGCGTCTCGGCGCGCGGCTGCTCTATCGCTCCACCCGGCAGCTCACCCTGACGGAAGCCGGTGAACAATATTATCTACGCTGCAGCAAGGCGGTGGAGGAGCTGGCCCAGGCCGAGCTGATGCTCAGTGCCAGCCAGCAGGAGGTGACGGGGACCCTCAAGCTGGCGGTGCCCATCGAGACGGGACAGCTGGTGGTGGGCAGGCTGGTGGCGAACTTCCTGCAAGCCTATCCGGGCATGAAGGTGGAGCTGGAGCTGACCAACCGCATCGTGGATCCCATCAGCGAAGGGCTGGATGCCATCGTGCGGGTCGGCGACATGAGCGACTCCAACCTGGCGGCGCGGCGTCTCTGGAGCACCGAGCGGCTGCTGTGTGCCAGCCCGGACTATCTGGTGCGCCACCCGGTGATCCAGAGGCCCGCCGATCTGGTGCATCACGAGCGGATCGCGGTCAGCACGGGGTTCCTCGCCTCGCACTGGTGTTTCGAGCTGGATGATCGTGAAGTGCTGGTGGATCCCCCGTCCCGCTTCCAGGTCAACAACATCACCTGTGCCAGGGAGGCAGCGAAGGCGGGGCTGGGGCTGGCTTCCCTGCCCGCCATGCTGTGCCATGATGAGCTGGCGAACGGGACGCTGGTCTCCTTGCTGCCGGAGTGGCAGCAACCCAGGGTACCCATCTACCTGCTGTTTCCCGAGCGGCGCCTGATGCCGCGCAAGCTGAGGGCATTCATCGATTTTCTGGTGGCCAACGGCCCGGCTTACGGCATCGACAAGCTGCTGTAAGGGTTTCGAGGACAACGTATGGAGCGGTGGATGAATCTGTATCGGGCATCTTGCTCCCGGAAGATGCTCACCCTGGAATGATGGTAGTGCTGGTGATGACGGCACTGGCAAGGGTTTCGAGGACAACGTATGGCGCGGTGGATGAATCTGTATTGGGCATCTCACTCCCGGAAGATCCTCGCCCTGGAATGATGGTAGTGCTGGTGATGACGGCACTGGCAAGGGTTTCGAGGACAACGTATGGATCAGTGGATTAACTTGTATCGCGCCTCTCACTCCCTGGAGGCGCATGCCCTGAAAGGGGCCTTGGAAGTAGAGGGAGTCAGGGTGCGCCTCAGCGGCGAAGGACTCTCCGGCGCGCTCGGGGAGCTGCCGGTGGATCTGCTGCAAGTGACCCTGATGGTGAACGAGCGGGATCGTCAGCGGGCGGGCCGGATCATCGAGCGCTACCAGCAGCGCCAGGGCAACGGCTGGCTGTGCGGCCAGTGCGGGGAGGAGAACGGCGCCAACTTCGATATCTGCTGGCGCTGCCATCACGATCCCCAGGATCATTGAACGCCCTTCACGTCCTCAGCGCAGGGTGAAGTCGATGTCATCCCCCGCATGGGCATCGTGGTAGGTGGCGAGATCCAGCTCCTTCTCGCTGCGGGCGATGAGCACGGAGACCAGGATGTCGCCGGAGACGTTGACCGTGGTGCGCGCCATGTCGAGGATCCGGTCTATGCCGGCGATGAGCGCCACCCCTTCCAGCGGCAGTCCCACGGCAGTGAGGGTCAGGGTCAGCAGCATCAGCCCGGTACCGGGTGTGCCCGCCGTGCCTATGCTGGCCAGCGTGACGATGCTGATGATGGTCAGGTAGTCCACCAGATGCAGATCCACCCCGAAGGCCTGGGCCACGAACAGGGCGGTGACCCCCTGATAGAGGGCGGTTCCATCCATGTTGATGGTGGCGCCGATGGGCAGCACCTTGGCGGTGATGGCGGGGGAGACCCCGAGCCTGCGTTCGGCGCAGGCCAGGCTGATGGGCAGGGTGCTGCTGCTTGAACTGCTGGTGAAGGCCACCGCCTGGGCATCGACGATGCTCTTGAAGTAGTGCAACGGGTTGAGGCGCGCCATCAGGAGCAGCAGGCTGCTGTAGACGCCGAGCACGTGGAGCAGGCAGCCGAGGTAGACGGCGCCGATCACCTTGAGCAGCGGCAACAGCAGGCTGACGCCGTACTTGCCGGTCATCCAGGCCATCAGGGCGCAGACGCCATAGGGGGCCAGGGCCATCACCATCTGGGTCAGCTTGAACATTCCCTCCGCCAATGAGGTGAAGAACAGGATGGCGGGGCGGCCGCGTCGTCCGGTGGCGTTGAGGGCGAGAGCGAGGGCCACGGCGAACACGATCACCTGCAATATCTTGCCATCGCCCATGGCCTGCACCGGGTTGCGCGGCACCAGGTGGCTCAGCACGCTGGCCAGGGTAGGTTGCTGCGCCATGGCGCCCCGTTCATAAGGACCCATATTGGCGCCCATGCCCGGCTCCAGCAGCCAGCCCATCATCAGGCCGATGCAGATGGCGACGGCGGTGGAGCAGAGATAGAAGCCGATGGCCTTGCCGGCGATGCGGTCGAGCCGCTTGCCCTTGAGCAGGGCGGTGAGGCCTGCCAGGACGGAACAGAAGATGAGGGGCACCATCAGCATCTGGATGGTGTTGACGAACAGGACGCCGATGGGCTTGAGCAGCAGGGCCTGCTCGCTGAAGCAGAGCCCCAGACCTATCCCGGTCAGCATGCCGAGCAGAGTCTTCAACCAGAGCGGGCGACGGGTCCAGATCCGCCAGGGTTTGAAGACCAATCCATGGAACAGCATGACGCCAATGTCCTTATTTTCTGTCTGCGGTGGCAAAAGGGGCGACAGTGTAGCCATCCCCCCGTCAGGTTGCCACATTATCGACAAAGCGGCGCTCACGACCAGCCCGCTGGCGTTAAAAAAGGCGTTTTGTTGGCCTATATCAAGAACCCTCTCCGGGCTTCGGGCTTTAATTGTCATCTGACATGATGATTAAAGAGGTTCGAGATGTCCCAATCGATACACGGTCACGAAGTGATGGAGATGATGCTGGAGCAGGAGAGTCCGTTTACCCGGGCCAGCCTCAGGGCGGCGATCGCCTCGCGCTTCGGTACCGAGGCCCGGTTCCACACCTGCAGCGCCAGCGAGATGGACGCCGACGCCCTGATCGACTTCCTGGCCAGGCGCGGCAAGTTCATCGACTCGGAGTCAGGGTTCCAGACCCGCGCCGACAAGATCTGCAACCACGGATGATCGCCAGTGGCGAGCGCGGTGGGGCGCTCGCCGAATCCCGCCACCTTTGTTATATTTCGCCCTCCTTCCCCTCTCGTTGAAAGGTTCTGCCCGGGCGCTCTATGGACACATTCTCCGCTGCCGTCATGCTGTTTCTGATCATGGATCCGCTGGGCAACCTGCCGGTCTTCCTCTCCATCCTGCGCCATGTCGACCCCAAGCGTCGACGCAAGGTAATGCTGCGGGAGCTGTTGTTTTCACTGGTGATCATGATGGGCTTCCTGTTCGCCGGTCAGCAGATCCTGAGCTTCCTCAACCTGCGTCAGGAGGCGGTCAGCATCGCGGGGGGCATCATCCTCTTCCTCATCGCCATCAAGATGATCTTCCCGAGCCCCGGTGGCGTGACCGGGCTGGCGGCGGGGGAGGAGCCCTTCCTGGTGCCCATGGCCATCCCCATGATTGCGGGCCCCTCCATCCTGGCTTCCCTGCTGCTTCTGGCTAACCAGGAGCCGACCCGGATGGTGGACTGGTCATTGGCCCTGCTGATGGCCTGGGGGGCCAGCGCCGTGATCCTGATGTTCTACGAGCTGTTCAACAAGCTGCTGGGTGAGCGAGGACTCACGGCGGTGGAGCGGCTGATGGGCATGCTGCTGGTGATGATCTCGGTGCAGATGCTGTTGGACGGGGTGCACCACTATCTGGCGGTGACGGGTCAGAACTGACGGGGCGAATGCTGATGTCAACGTGAAACGGGGCTTCTTGAGCCCCGTTTTTTTGCGCGTCAGGCAGCAGCGGCCGGGCCGTCCGCCGAGGTTTCCAGCTTGCCCATGATGAGAGCGAGCAGGGTCTCCCGCAGCCAGCGATGGCCCGGATCCTCCTCGTGGCGCTGATGCCAGATGAGCAGGTGGGAGATGCTGTCCAGGGCGATGGGCAGCGGCAGCGGCACCAGGGGATAGACCTGGGTGGCGTGGCGGGCATAGAGCCTGGAGAGGGTCACTATCATGTCCGAGTGCATGCCCATGCGCAGGGCCGCCTCGAAGGAGGGCACGGTCGCCTCGATCCGGCGATAGAGATCCTGCTCCGCCAGCTTGTGATCCAGCATCCAGCGATCCCGCCCCTCGCAGTAGGTCTGCACATGGGGGTAGGCGAGGTAGCGGGCGAGATCCCACTCGGGCTCCTGCAAGGCAGGGTGATCCCGTTGCACCAGGCAGGTGAGATCGTCGATGGTGAGCAACCGCTGGCAGATGGCGTTGGGCAGGGTGTCGAGGCGAAAATCCGAATTGATGCAGTTCTCCCGCACCGTGAAGGCGATATCCACCTGGCCCTGGCTCATCTCGGTCAGGCTGTGCTCGGTCCACTCCTCGTAGCGCAGGCGGATGCCGGGGGCCTGACGCTTCAGTTCGCTCAGGTAGAGGGGGGCAAACAGGGTGAAGGCGCTGTCCATGCTGGCGATGACGAACTCCCGCTCCGTGCTGGCGGGATCGAAGTCCGGCGGCTGGATCAGGTTGTCCAGGGAGAGCAGTATGGGCTGCAGTTGCTGCTGGAGATCCAGGGCGCGCGGAGTGGGATCCATCCCGTAGGCCGAGCGCACGAACAGGGGATCGTCAAAGGTCTCCCGCAACCGTCCGAGGGCCTTGCTGACGGCGGACTGGCTCAGGTGCAAACGGCGTGCAGCCCGGCTGCCGTTGCGCTCTTCCAGCAAGACTTGCAGGATTATCAACAAATTAAGGTCTATGCGTGCAAGCTGTTCCAGCAACATGATATGAATCCTCTTCAATTCCTAGATGAATATATACCATTTGTTTTCATATCTTGGCGATCCTATGCTCGACGGGTCTCTCGCCCTGGTGGCGGCTGGTACAGGATGTAGCGGTTGAGGGGACAAGTAGCACCGACTCATACGGCGGCCCATGGTCGCCGTATTTTTTTGCGCCTCGTCGCCGTTTTTGCGCGATTTTTTCGCCAACTTGCACCTGCCTTGATTTTGCCCAACAATCGATACGCTTTCTTTTGATACAACCTCCAGGTATCTAACAGTCAGGAGTCTCCCTATGGGACTGGGTGGCATTCATATCTGGCATCTGCTGATCCTGCTCGTGGTCGTCGTCGTGGTGTTTGGCAGCAAACGCCTGGCTGGCGCCGGTGAGGATCTGGGCACTGCCATCAGGGATTTTCGCAACGCCTTGCGCGACGATGACAATATCCGGAATAAGTAGGAGTGAACGTATGTCTGTAGACGAGAAAGTGGAACTGAACGAGACCTGTGACAGTTGCGGCTGTTTCGCCGAAATTGGCACCATCATCGGCGAAGGTGACGACGTCATGGAGCTGGTGATCGAGGCTGCTGCAGAAGCCGACGCCCGCGAGAAATTTGCGGCTTACGAGGCGCTGGCCAAGCAGGTCACTGCCGAAGCCAAAAGCAGCAGCGAGCTGAGCCGGGGCCCGGATGGCGTGATCCTGAAGGCCCGCCTGCAATTCACCTGCACCGCCGAGAAGCTGATCTTCGAGATGCGCGCCCGCTCCCTCTGAGATCGTGATGACACGGCAGGCTTGCCTGCCGTCTTGCTCTGCCCCTCGCTTTTTCCCTCCCTTTGCGTTGTATAGTGAGTTATCCCACGGACGATCCGTTTTCCGTCCGGCATGCGCCGATCGGCAGAAGATCCCGCGACGCCCCATGACTTGGCGCAGGCGCCTTCTCTGACAGACCCGACGGTGCGCACCGGCCCACAGCGAGGTGGTTAAATCATGATGCGGCGATGGATCTGGGCCCTGCTGGCTCTCTGCTCTCTCCCTCTGCTGGCGGCGGATCTCAAGCCGCAGTTGCTGCCCCAGGCCGGTGATCTCGAACACATCCTGCAAAAAAAAGAGCTCAGGGCCCTGGTGGTCTATGAGCGGGGGTTTTTCTTTTTCGACAAGGGAGCCCAGTACGGCATCCTGGTCAATCAGCTTCAGGGATTCGAGCGCTGGTTGAACCAGACCTACCTGGCCAAGGAGAAGCTCAAGCTCAAGATCATTTATATCCCGGTGCGCCAGGACAAGCTGCTGGACTATCTGGCCGAGGGGCGCGGGGATCTGGTGGCCGCCAACCTGACGGTCACCCCCACCCGGCGCGAGCAGGTGACCTTCTCCCAGCCGCTGATCGCCCCCATTGAGGAGTGGGTGGTGAGCCAGCGGGAGCTCCCTGCCTTCAATCGCATCACCCAGCTGTCCGGCCGGCGGATCTGGGTGCGAGCCAGCTCCAGTTATTTCGAGAGCCTGCACCAGCTCAACTGGCTGTTTCGGGAGCTGGGGTTGCCCCCGGTCTACATCGAGACGGTTCCCGAATACCTGCAGGACGGGGACCTGCTTGAGATGGTGTCAGCCGGGATCATTCCGCTGACGGTCACCGACAGCTTCAAGGGGCGGATCTGGCTCGACATGATTGGCGGCCTCAAGGCCCACAGGCTGATACCGCTGCGGGACAAGGGGCGAAGCGCCTGGGCCCTGCGCAACAACAGCCCGGAGCTGCTCAAGGCGGTGAACGCCTACATCTCGGAGTCGAGCAAGCGGACCCTCTACAGTGACATGACATTGCGCCGCCTGCTGGCGCAAAGCGACCGCATGAGCAACATACTGGCGCCGGACCCGCTGGGGCGCCTGTCGACCATTCGCAAGGTACTGGAGGCCCAGGCGGACAAGTATCAGCTGGACTGGCTGATGCTGGCCGCGCTGGCTTACAAGGAGTCGGGGCTCAATCCCAATGTCGGCTCTCACCGGGGGGCCGTCGGCATCATGCAACTGCTGCCGAGTACCGGCAAGGAGGTGGGGATCCGAGGCGCCAGACTCACCAGTCTGGAGGGCAATGTGGAGGCGGCCTGTCGCTACATGCGGCTCATCCTGGACACCTACTTCAATGATCCCGGGATGGACAGGCTCAATCGCCATCTGTTCGCCCTGGCCGCCTACAATGCGGGTCCGAACCGTGTCCAGGCATTGCAGGCCAAGGCGGCCGATAAGGGGCTGGATCCGAACGTCTGGTTCGGCAACGTGGAGCAGCTGGTGGCCAACGACGTGGGCCAGGGGCCCATCAACTACGTTGGCACCATCTACAAATACTACGTGGCCTACCGTTTCAGCCTGCCCCAGCTGGAGGGCAAGTCAGAGGCCATCGAGGCGGTGCAGCCCTGAGCCTGTCAATGCTGGCCGAGGAGGGGATCCTCGTGATGCTGCGCAAGGGGTTCCCAGCCCAGATCCCGGTGCTGCTGGTACCAGGGCATCAACAGCCTGGCCGGGGTGGGATCCGGTTGGCTGGCATGAGGTCTCTGACTGAGGGAGGGGTGGTCGCGCAGTTCCATCATCGGCTCCTTGACACTGGGCTATCGGGGCGGTTGTCTGGGTTATGCCACCACCAGATGACAGGGAGATGACCCTTGATCCCCGCCGAGTTTGCCTTGCTCGCCGATCCCGGCGCCGCCCTGAAAGCCCGATGCCAGTTGATCCGCCAGGCTCGCCACCGGATCCTCGCCCAGTATTACAGCTGGGAAGAGGACGGCAGCGGCAAGCTGCTGCTGGCGGAGCTGGTGCGGGCGGCCAGGCGCGGAGTGGTAGTGCAACTGCTCATCGACGATCTCTACGGCGGGGAGAACCGCTTTCTGGAGGCGGTGGCGGCGGAACCGGGCATCGAGGTGCGCCTGTTCAACCCCTTCTGGCTGCGGGGCTGGCGTCCCCTTACCTTGCTGCTGGAAGGGCTGCTGAGCTTTCGCCGCATCAACCACCGGATGCACAACAAGCTGCTGCTGGTGGATGGCAGCCAGGCGGTGATCGGCGGGCGCAACATCGGTGATCGTTACTTCGGGCTGGGGATGCCGCCTCACTTCATCGACCTGGATCTGCTCTGCCGCGGCCCCCTCTGTCAGCAGGCCGAGCAGGGGTTCGCGCTGTTCTGGCACAGTCGCTGGAGCCACCCGGTCCGTCGCCTGTTGAGACGCCCCTTGCTGCCAGCCGAAACCCGGGCCCTGAACGACTTCCTGCTGACCCTGACCGACCCCGCCATGGCGGCCGCCTATGATCTGCCGGCCACTCTGTTTGATGAGTGCCCCGTTCCCCTTTGCTGGCATCCCGGGCGAGGGCAGTGCTGGTTCGATCGCCCCGGCAAGGGGCTGGTCGCCCGGCCGACCACGGCGCCCCTGCTGGGACGCATGCTGGCGAGCAATCAGGGGGCCCTGAGGTTGGTGAGCCCTTACCTGATCCTGACTCGGGGGCTGCGTCGCCGGCTCAAGGGGCAGCGACGGCAGGGGGTCGACATCGAGATCCTGACCAACTCCCTGGCCAGCACGGACGTGCCCCTGGTCTATGGCGCCTATCGACGTCACCGTCCCTGGCTCGAGCATCAGGGGATCACCCTGTTCGAGCTGACGACGGAGGCGTTCAGTCTGCATGCCAAGCTGATCCTGATGGGGAAGGAGGAGGCGCTGCTCGGCAGTTTCAACCTGGATCCCCGCTCCCTGATGCTCAACACCGAGCTGATGCTGCACCTCCATAGCCCGACGCTGTGCGACGAGTTGCAGCAACTCATCGATGGCTGGTTGCAGCAGGCCGTGCACCCGGTGGTGGCGTCCCCCTCTGCATGGCGGCGCCTGCTGGCGCAATTGAGCGATTGGTTACCTTTGCATCGTTGGTTGTGAGTGGGATCCGCCTTGTGCGAGATCTCGCAAAGCCTTGTGCGCCTTCGAGGATAACGTTTGCCATCCAAATACGGGACTGGATTGCATCGTATTGTTTTTTATCGATTTATATTAAGAGCGCAGTAACAATCCAGGGGCCTCTACTGCATAGAGGTGCGTGTAGAACGGTTTTTTATTTTATTTAACTGCGTAGTATCTCGAGTGCAAGGACAAACACGGCGGCTGGTCTGCCGTGTGGGTGACGGCAACAGGGGAAATGGGCCAACCGGATTGCTCCGGCAGGCGAGGCGGATCGGGAGCGGAAACCCGTGATGCCAGACAGACCCCCGTGGTTGCGGGAGCCCAATATGGAACATGCTATTTGCGAGGGGGTGACATGCGAATGTTGCCCCATTTTTTTATGCCCGCCGTCCGTTTGCCCAATCAAAAAGACCGCCTGCTGGCGGTCTTTTGCGTGATGTCTCGGCGATCAGGCGAGGCCCGCCAGCAGACGACTCCAGTTGCGCTTGGCAACGAGGAAACCGTCTCGCAACGTGCGGTACTCCAGTTGCAGCCTGAGCCTGTCGTAGCGTGCGAGGGCTGTGCGCTTGCGCTGCTCCAGCAGTGACTTGCGGCTGGCATAGTAGTGCTGGATCTGCAGGCTCAGCTTGTCGTACTCCTCCTGCAGCAGTGCCTGCCAGCGTTCCCTGTCATCCTGCTTGTGCACTCTGGCCTGGGCGCGCTTGAGCTGCATCTCCAGCCTGGCCTGTTCGATGCGTTCCTCCGGGCAGGATCTCAGGTCTTTGGCGAGCCCGCACCAGGCGGCGGTGCGGATCAGCCACTTGGTGGGGTCGAACTGCCACCACTGAATGCCGTTGCGGTAGTCGTTCTCGAACAGGTGATGGAAGTTGTGATAGCCCTCGCCAAAGGTGAAGAAGGCCAGGATGCCGTTGTCCCGGGCGCTGTTGCGATCCGTGAACGGTTGGCTGCCCCAGATGTGGGCCAGGGAGTTGATGAAGAAGGTGGTGTGATGGGTCATCACCATGCGCAGCACCCCGGCCAGCAGCATCATGCCGAGCAGATCCCCGTGCAAGAGGCCGAGCAGCAGCGGAATGCCGATGTTGGTGACCAGAGCCAGGGTCAGATAGTGCCTGTGCTGGAAGGCGACCACGGGGTTGTTTTGCAGGTCGCGCACATTGCTGTAGTCGTGGTAGGTATCGCGCTGGTATTCCCGCAGCATCCAGCCGATGTGGGAGTACCAGAAGCCGCGACCCGCACTGTAGGGATCCTTCTGGTTATCATCCACGTGGCGGTGGTGGCGGCGATGATCCGAGGACCAGTGCAGCGCCGAGTTTTGCAGGGCTAGCGCGCCTCCGATGGCGAAGATCCATTGCAGGGCCGGGTGCGCCTTGTAGGCCTTGTGGGACCAGAGCCTGTGGTAGCCGGCGGTGATGGAGATGCCGCAATAGCAGAACAGCAGCAGGAAGCAGAGCCACTGCCAGAGGTCGTAGCCCTGGCTCAGTCCATACCAGGGGACCGCTATCAGTGCCGTCAGCCCGGAGAGGGCGAACAGCAGGGTGTTGGTCATGATGATCGGGGGGCGGTCCATTTCACTCGGCTCCTTTCAGCGAACAGCTGTTCACTATTCTCCATTGAGCCGGAATGCGGGTCAATGGTAAAAAAGTCGGAGACAAACCTGATCCCGGCCCCGCCTTCGGGTTATCATCTGGCCTCGCTAATCTCAAGGTGACTGTTTTCGTGGGTATTCGCGCGCAACAAAAAGAAAAAACCCGGCGTACGCTGATCGAGGCGGCGTTCAGTCAACTCTGCGCCAACCGCAGTTTCTCCAACCTCAGCCTGCGGGAAGTGGCCAGAGAGGCGGGCATAGCGCCGACCTCCTTCTATCGCCACTTTCGGGACATGGAAGAGCTGGGGCTGACGCTGGTGGACGAGGGAGGGCTGACCCTGCGCCAACTGATGCGCCAGGCGCGCCAGCGCATTGCCGGTGGTGGCAGCGTCATCAGCACCTCGGTGCAGACCTTCATGGAATTCGTCGAAAACAACCCGAACATCTTCCGGCTGCTGCTGCGCGAGCGCTCCGGCACCTCGGCTGCATTCCGTCAGGCGGTGGCCCGGGAGATCCAGCACTTCATCGCCGAGCTGACCGATTATCTGGAAGCCACCACGCAGGCGCCACGGGAAGAGGCCTATATCCAGGCCGAGGCCATGGTGACCATCGTCTTCAGCGCCGGTGCAGACGCCCTCGACATGACCCCGGAAGAGTGCAAGGCACTGTCGGAGCGCACCATCAGCCAGCTGCGGATGATCGCCATGGGCGCCGAGGTGCAGAACCGCAAGCGCCACGAATCTCTCACATAACGCAAGGATGGACAGCCTCATGCATGAACCGAACGCGATTCCGAAGAAGCCCCTGGTGCTGGCCCTGCTGATCGGTATCTGTGGCGATGCCTTCCTGTCGGCCTTGACGGAGTCGGTCGTCCCCTTCTCCTTCTACCCCCTCATCGCCCTGTTGCTGGCGGCCAGCCAGCTCTATCAGCACTATCGCCATGAGCCCATGGTGGGCAACACACCCAGTTGCATCCTGCTCTGCTTCTTTATCGGCGTGTTCGGCCATTCTGCCCTGGTCAAGGTGCAGTACCCCGAGCTTGGCAGCAACTTCTTCTCCCTCATTGCCATGCTGCTGCTGCTCGCCGCCCTTTCCATCAAGCTGGGAATCAGCCTCGGAAAAACGCAGAAGGAGTGACGAATCACTCCTTCTGGTCGGGCTGGGGGTGGCCTAGTCGGCCCTGGGGGGAGTCTCTCCCTTCTTCCTGGCGTCTATGATGGCCTGCAGCTTGGTGCGGATATCCATCATGCCGAACACCCCGAAGATCAGCACCTGGGTGAATTCGAGACGAGTGACCGCGAAGTAGGGTTTGCATGCCGCCTTGATCATGCTGGCCTGTACCCAGTGCATCAATATCACGATGACGCCGCACACCGGCAGAAAGCCGTTCAGTTTGCCCGGCAGGGTGCCCAGCAGGGCGAGTGCCACACCGAACCAGAAGAACAGCAGCACCCCCATCGCCAACAGATTAAACACCCGCTTCATCGTTTACCTCCCGTACATAGAGTTGATAGCAGGCCTGATGTGATCGACCTGCTTGTCCTTGAGCCGTTGTCCAAATTGACGGAGAAGGGGACTGTGCCCATCTCCCCTTTAAACAGCAGCGTCATGCTTGGTGTCCCGCAGATAGAGCTGATAGCAGACCTGACCAGCCTGCTTGTCCTTGAGTAGTTTCCAGCTGGCGGGCAGCGCCAGATCGGCCATCTCTTTTTCCCGCTCCAGATAGATGAGGGCATCGGATGCCAGCCAGCCGCGCTGCTCGAGCAGCTCGCACACCTGGGGCAGCAGCTCGCGACGAAACGGTGGGTCCAGAAAGACCAGGTCGAAGGGGGTGGCCGGGCCTTGCAGCCAGCTCACGGCATCGGCCTGGATCACCTGCCCCTGGCTGCTGCCCAGGGTCGTCAGGTTCTTCTTGAGCTGGTCGGCGGCGCCTCTGTCCATCTCGATCAGGGTGACCTGTTCGGCATAGCGGGACAAGGCTTCCAGCCCCAGCCCGCCGCTGCCGGCGAACAGATCCAGGCAGCGGGTACCGCGCACGTGGGGAGCCAGCCAGTTGAAGATGGTCTCCTTGACGCGATCCGTGGTGGGTCTGAGCCCTTCCACATCCCTGACGGGGAGTTTGCGCCCCTTCCATTGGCCGCTGATGATTCGTACCACGCCCGCTCGCCCCTGAGGGGCCGGGCTCTTGCTCGGGCTGTTACGGCTGGATTTCACTCTGGGCATCGCGTTTCGTCGTCAGAAAATAAAGTGATAGTATAAGGCGGTTCATTTTTATGCCGACCCGCCGAGGGACGGCTATCTTAGCAGTCAGCCTTTGATGTGAGTATTTTTAGATGGCAAAAGGTTTGTTTTCCTGGCTGGGTTTCGGCCGCAAGAAAGAAGAGGCTGAGGCCGTTCCATCGCAGGCGCCCGACGCTACCCCGGCGGTAGTCGAGTCGCAGGCCGCCGCTGTTCCCGCGCCTGTCGCCGATGTTGCCCCGGCTGATGCCCCCGCCGCCAAGCCCGAAGCGCCGCTGAGCGGCCCTGACGAAGGCCCCCTGGTTGTGGAAGAGCCGGAGGGCGAGCTTGAGCCCGTCATCGTCAATGAGGCCTTGATCGCCACCGAAGCTCAGGTCGCAGACGACGCCATTTTTGCCGCCAAAACCCGCGCTGCGGAAGAGGCTCGCATTGCCGCCGAGGCTCGCGCCGCAGAAGAAGCCCGTGTTGCCGCCGAGGATCGCGCCGCAGAAGAAGCCCGTATTGCCGCCGAGGCTCGCGCTGCAGAAGAGGCCCGTATTGCCGCCGAAGCTCGCGCCGCAGAAGAAGCCCGTATTGCCGCCGAGGCTCGTGCCGCAGAAGAAGCCCGTCTTGCCGCCGAGGCCCGCGCTGCGGAAGAGGCTCGCATCGCTGCCGAAGCCCGCGCCGCAGAAGAAGCCCGTATTGCTGCCGAGGCCCGCGCTGCGGAAGAGGCTCGCATCGCTGCCGAAGCCCTTGCCGCGGAAGAAGCCCGTATTGCCGCCGAGGCTCGCGCCGCAGAAGAAGCCCGTATTGCCGCCGAAGCTCAGGCTGCCGAGGAAGCCCGTGTCGCCAAAGAGGCCCAACGAGCGGAAGATTTGCGTCTGGTCGCCGCGATGGAGGCTGAGGCCGCTGCCCTGGCCGCCAAGGTGGACGACGACACTCAGGAGAAGCCGCAGCGGGAGGGCTTCTTTGCCCGCCTCAAACGCAGCCTGGTGCGTACCAGGGAGAATATCGGCTCCGGTTTCTTCGGCCTGTTCAGCGGCAAGAAGATCGATGACGATCTGTTCGAAGAGCTGGAGACCCAGCTGCTGACCGCCGATCTTGGCGTCGACACCACCACCCGCATCATCGAGGGGCTGGTACAGCACGCGGATCGCAAGCAGCTCAAGGACGCCGAGGCGCTCTACGGTCTGCTCAAACAGGACATGGGCGAGATGCTGGCCAAGGTCGAGCAGCCCCTGGTGATCGACACCAGCAAGAAGCCTTACGTCATCCTGATGGTCGGCGTGAACGGCGTCGGCAAAACCACCACCATCGGCAAACTGGCCAAACAGTTCCAGGCCGAGGGCAAGAGCGTGATGCTGGCCGCTGGCGATACCTTCCGTGCTGCGGCGGTCGAGCAGCTGCAGGTGTGGGGTCAGCGCAACAACATTCCGGTGATTGCCCAGCACACTGGTGCCGACTCCGCCTCCGTCATCTATGACGCCATCGAGGCTGCCCGCTCCCGCGGGGCTGACGTGCTGATCGCTGATACCGCCGGCCGCCTGCAGAACAAGAGCAACCTGATGGAGGAGCTCAAGAAGGTGGTGCGGGTGATGAAGAAGCTGGACGATGCGGCGCCCCACGAGATCATGCTGACTCTGGACGCAGGCACCGGCCAGAACGCATTGAGCCAGGCCAAGCTGTTCAGCGAGGCGGTGGGCCTGACCGGCATCACCCTCACCAAGCTGGACGGCACTGCCAAGGGGGGGGTCATCTTCGCGGTGGCCGACAAGTTCCAGATCCCGATCCGCTACATCGGGGTGGGCGAGGGGATCGACGATCTGCGCCCGTTCGTCGCCAACGACTTCATCGAGGCGCTCTTCAGCCGCGAAGAATAAATCCGGCCGACATGAGTCGGCCCGGCCGTGACGAGCACGTGTTCCATACCCCGACTCCGGTCGGGGTATGTCACTATGAGAGCGCAGGTATGGCTCATCCGGGCAAGGATGACATGCGGCATGGTTGCGACCGGTGTTGTCATCCAGGTGTTGTGCCGGTACGGGGGAGTGAGCGCCCCATGCTTTATCCCGGTCGGGGTTTGTCAATCTCAGGGAACCGTTATGATTCGTTTTGACAAGGTCAGCAAGGTCTACAGTGGCGGTCATCAAGCGCTGCAAAAGGTCAGTTTTCACCTGCGCAAGGGGGAGATGGCCTTCCTGACCGGCCATTCGGGGGCGGGCAAGAGTACCCTCCTCAAGCTCATCAGCGTGATGGAACGGCCGACCGACGGCCGCGTCTTCTTCCACGGCGATGACGTCAGCCACATCCAGCGCAGTCAGATCCCCTACGTGCGCCGCCAGATCGGCATGATCTTCCAGGATCACCGCCTGTTGATGGATCGTACCGTGTTCGACAACGTCGCCCTGCCCCTGGTGATCGATGGCTACAGCCATGGGGACATCAACAAGCGGGTGGCGGCGGCGCTGGACAAGGTCGGGCTGCTCGGCAAGGAGCGCTACCAGCCGCGCATGCTCTCCGGTGGTGAGCAGCAACGGGTCGGCATCGCCCGCGCCATCGTCAACAAGCCGCCCCTGCTGCTGGCGGACGAGCCGACCGGCAACCTGGATCCCCAACTTTCCATGGACATCATGCGCCTGTTCGAGGAGTTCAACCGCTTCGGCGTCTCCGTGCTGATTGCCACTCACGATCTGGGGCTGATCGCCCGGATGCGCTACCGCACCCTGACCCTCAAGGCGGGTCGCATGTATTCGTCCGGGGAGGATCGCTGATGGCTATTGTTCGTCATAAACAGCCGCCGTTGCGTCGCTTGATGATGTATGGGGTGGATCACGTGCGCCAGGCCTTTGCCAGCCTGGGTGAGCTGTGGCGCAACCCGCTCGCCTCCCTGATGACCCTGGCGGTGCTTGGCGTGAGTCTGGCGCTGCCTTCCTGTTTCCACGTATTGCTGAAGAATGCCGAAGTGGTAGAGGGGAGCTGGCAGACCAGCTCCCAGATCTCTCTCTATCTGCGCAAGGATCTGCCGGAGCAGAGCATCCTCGACATGAAGCAGCGGATCCTGCTCTATCCGGAGGTGGAGTCCGTCACTTATATGAACCGTGACGAGGCGCTCAGGGAATTTCGGGAGATCTCCGGTTTCGGTGATGCCCTGGATTATCTGGACAGCAACCCGCTGCCGCCGGTGCTGAGCGTGATCCCGGATCCGCGCTGGCAGAATCCGGAAGGGGCCGCCGAGCTGCTCGCCAAGCTGGAGAACGAGCCCGGTATCGAGCAGGGCAAGCTGGATCTGCAGTGGTTGACCCGGTTGCAGGGGATCATGAACCTGCTGCGCCACACCATTACAGGTATCGCGGTGTTGCTGCTCTCCGCCGTGTTGCTGATCGTGGGCAACACCCTGCGCCTGAACATCCTGAACCAGCGTTCCGAGATTGAAGTGCTCAAGCTGGTGGGCGCGACTGATGCCTTCATCCACCGTCCCTTCCTCTATACGGGCATCTGGTTCGGGGTCATCGGCGGCATGCTGGCCTGGTGGCTGACCGAGGTGATGGTGATCTGGAGCGAGGGGGTGGTGAAGGAGCTGGCGGGGCTCTACAACAGCAACTTCCGTCTGGTGGGGATGGGGGCGTTCGACGGCTTCAATCTCATACTGCTGGGCGCCCTGCTGGGGTTGATCGCCTCCTGGTTCTCGGTGCACAGGCACATTCGCGACATAGAACCGTCCTGATTAATTTGTCAGCATTTTAAAGCGCTGGATTTTGCGAACTGGATCAAGTAAAAGAGTGGCCCGTTTCTGGCACGGGCCACTTTCTCAGAGTAATCTGAATGGTGTCTGCGCCGAGGATCATATGTGGATCCTCTGAACCTTTTGATTTATCAATGGTCTATTGACTGCAGCAGAATGAATACGGGTATGGCCCCTATGCCTTGCTCGTCTGACTTGGCAAGCATGTGAAGGTTGCGAGCTCCGCAACAATGGACTTAGCATGCTACTTTTCAGGGGTCCTTTACTGTGACCCCTTTTTTTTGACTGTTCATTTATGATTCATGCCGTCAGCCTAAGATAGGCCGGGTTCATGCTGGGGTGATGTATGATGCAGCACGCAGAATGATACCTGGTCGGTAGACACGTCTTCTCAGGGTGTTAGACTGATTCGATTGAAAAGTAAGAGGTAGAACATGGGAACTTCATTGCAACGCACTATGGCTCTGATTCCGCAAGGTAGTCTGGAAGGCTATATCCAGGCCGTCAACTCGATCCCTGTGCTGAGCGCAGAGGAAGAGCGCGAACTGGCGATGCGTCTGCAGCAGGATGGCGATCTCGAAGCTGCACGCCAGCTCGTTATGTCGCACCTGCGTTTTGTCGTTCACGTGGCCAAGAGCTACTCCGGCTATGGCCTGCCTCAGGCCGATCTGGTGCAGGAAGGCAACATCGGCCTGATGAAAGCCGTCAAACGCTTCGACCCGAGCGTGGGCGTGCGTCTGGTCTCCTTCGCCGTGCACTGGATCAAGGCCGAAATCCACGAATATGTGTTGCGCAACTGGCGCATGGTCAAGGTGGCGACCACCAAGGCCCAGCGCAAGCTGTTCTTCAACCTGCGCAAGTCCAAGAAGCGTCTGGGCTGGCTGAACCACGAAGAGGTGCAGGCCGTGGCTGCCGACCTCGGGGTATCCGCTGCCGACGTCACCGAGATGGAAGCGCGCATGAGCAATTACGATCAGGCTTTCGATCTGGTCGGTGACGATGAAGACGAGGGTGGCTTCGCGCCGGTGCACTATCTGGAAGACAAATCTTCCGATCTCGCCGCGAACATCGAGAACGACAACTGGGACAGCCATGCCACCCGTCGCCTGAGTGCGGCCATGGCGACCCTGGACGAGCGCAGCCAGCACATCATCCGTGCCCGCTGGCTCGATGACGAGAGCAAGACCACCCTGCAGGAGCTGGCCGATACTTACGGCGTCTCCGCCGAGCGGGTGCGCCAGCTTGAGAAAAACGCGCTCAAGAAGCTGAAAGATGCCATGGATGCCTGACGGCCTCCTCCGGTAAGAAGCAGGGCCTGATGGCCCTGTTTTTGTTTTGCGGGGATCTGGTCGGCCTTGCCTTGGTTACCCTTGTGTATGGTATGTTGCCGCCACTGCCACAGTAGGGAGAGCAGAAGTGAAACTGTTGAACGACTTGTTTACCAACAACCGCGAGTGGGCGGAACGGATCAAGGCCGAGGATCCCAATTTCTTCGCTACCCTGTCCGCCCAGCAGGCACCCGAGTACCTCTGGATCGGCTGTTCCGACAGCCGGGTTCCCGCCAACCAGCTGATGGGGCTCTTGCCGGGGGACGTCTTTGTCCACCGCAACGTCGCCAACCTGGTGGTGCACACCGACTTCAACTGCCTCTCGGTGCTGCAATACGCGGTGGAGGTGCTCAAGGTGAAGCACATCATCGTCTGCGGCCACTATGGCTGCGGTGGGGTCAAGGCTGCGATGCAGAACCAGGAGCTGGGTCTCATCGACAACTGGCTGCGCAACATCAAGGACGTCTACTTCAAATACGGCGAACAGCTCGAAGCCATCGAGGATGAGCACGAGCGCTTTGACTACCTGTGCGAGCTGAACGTGGCCGAGCAGGTCGCCAACGTCTGCCACACCACCATCATCCAGAATGCCTGGCGCAAGGGGCAGGAGCTGGCGGTGCACGGCTGGATCTACGGCATCAAGGATGGCCTGCTGCACGATCTCGATCTCTGCATCAGCGGCCCTGACCAGATCCCGGACGTCTATCGCGCCTGGCCGGACATGCGTCCGCCCCATCGTCGCCGCTGAGGACCAGCCGGTGGCTCCTGCGCTCTACCTTCAGATAAAGCAGCACATCCTGGACGGGATCCGCGAACGCCACTATCAGGCGGGCGACCGGATCCCGACCGAGGCCGCCCTGTGCGAGCAGTTTGCCGTGAGCCGCATGACGGTGAACAAGGCGCTGCGTGAACTGGTGGCCGAAGGCTGGCTGGTGCGCACCGCCGGATCCGGCAGTTTCGTGGCCGACAGGCGTACCGAGTCGCCGCTCCTGGCGATTCGCAATATTGCAGACGAGATCGCCGAGCGGGGCTGCGAGTACAGCGCGCGGGTGATCCGGCTGCAACGTCAGGCCGCCGACGAGAAAGTAGCGGTGCGTCTGGGCCTGCGGGTCGGGGCGCCCACCTTTCACAGCCTCATCGTCCATCAGGCCGATGGGGAGCCGCTGCAACTGGAGGAGCGCTTCGTCGATGCCGAGCGACTGCCCGGCTATGGCGAGCAGGATTTCACCCAGCAGACGCCAAACAGCTATCTGATGGAGATCTGCCCCCTCTCCGAGATGGAGCACGTGGTAGAAGCCGTGTTGCCGAGTGCTGGTGAAGCCGGACTGCTACAAGTGAGGGTCGACACCCCCTGCCTGCTGCTGCACCGGCGCACCTGGTCAGACGGCTGTCTGGTCTCCTATGCCAGATTGTTGTCGCCGGGTTCCCGCTACAAGCTGAGCTCCAAGACGCGTCTCGCATAATTGTATATACAAATTAAGCATTTAAAAGCCCACCTCTCGGTGGGCTTTTTTGTGCTTACACTCTAATAAAGCCGCTGTTATCAAGATGTGAACTTGATCCTTCCTTTCTTTTCAGAGATCGGCTATAAATTATTGTATATACATTTAGAGGTCGGTATGAACAAGGAACTGTTGAACTGCGAGCGGGTCTGGCTCAACGTGACACCCGCCACCCTGCGCCCCGATCTGGCGGACTACGGCCTGCTGGAGCTCCATGCCCTTGGCGTGCGGGATGGCAAGATCCACGCTCTGGTCCCCATGCAGGATCTCAAGGGCCCCTATGCCGCCTCCTGGCAGGACATGAAGGGGAAGCTGGTCACCCCCGGTCTCATCGATTGCCACACCCACCTCATCTTCGCTGGCAGCCGCGCCGAAGAGTTCGAGCTGCGCCAGAAGGGGGTCCCCTATGCGGAGATCGCCCGCAAGGGGGGCGGTATCATCAGCACGGTGCGCGCCACCCGGGCAGCCAGCGAGGAGCGGCTCTATGAGCTGGCGTTGCCGCGGATCAAGTCCCTGATCCGGGAAGGGGTCACCACAGTCGAAATCAAGTCCGGCTACGGCCTCACTCTGGAAGACGAGCTCAAGATGTTGCGGGTGGCCCGTCGTCTGGGAGAGGCGCAGCCCATCCGGGTCAAGACCACGCTGCTGGCGGCCCATGCGGTGCCGCCGGAGTATCGCGACGATCCCGACTCCTGGGTCGAGACCATCTGCCAGGAGATCATCCCGGCGGCGGCCGAGGCAGGTCTCGCGGATGCGGTGGATGTCTTCTGCGAGCACATCGGCTTCTCCCTTGCCCAGACCGAGCAGGTCTATCTGGCGGCGGATCAGTACAACCTCGCGGTGAAAGGGCACATGGATCAGCTCTCCAACCTGGGGGGCAGCACGCTCGCCGCCCACTTCGGCGCCCTCTCGGTGGATCATCTGGAATATCTGGATCAGGACGGGATCCAGGCGTTGGCCCACCGTGGCGTGGTCGCCACCCTGCTGCCCACCGCTTTCTATTTCCTCAAGGAGACCAAGCTGCCCCCGATCGCTGCCTTGCGCAAGGCGGGGGTACCCATGGCTGTCTCTTCCGACATCAACCCGGGCACGGCTCCCATCGTCTCCCTGCGCATGGCCATGAACATGGCTTGCACCCTGTTTGGCCTGACCCCGGTGGAGGCCATGGCCGGGGTGACCCGCCACGCCGCCAGGGCGCTTGGCGAGCAGGAACGGCTGGGGCAGCTCAAGGTCGGCATGCTGGCGGATTTCCTTGTCTGGAACTGCGGCCATCCGGCCGAGCTCAGCTACCTCATCGGTGTCGATCAGCTGGTGAGCCGTGTGGTCAACGGGGAGGAAACCCTTCATGGATAAGTTCAACGGGATCGACATGTCGGTCTGGCAGGGGCGTCAGGATCCCGAAGACGGTGAGTTGGCCCTGCGCTGGCACGATAGGGTGCAACCCTGGCAGGGGAGTCGCGAACCCGGCGTGGTGCTGCTCGGCTTTGCCTGTGACGAAGGGGTGCGCCGCAACAAGGGGCGGGTCGGTGCGGCCGGTGCACCGCTGGCGGTGCGCAAGCTGCTGGCCAACACGGCCTGGCATCTGGGCGCCCCCGTCTATGACGGCGGGGATCTGGCCTGTGAGGACGGCGATCTCGATGCCGCTCACGGGCGCTTGGCCGAACGGGTGGCGAGTGCGCTGGATCAGGGACACTTCCCCCTGGTGCTGGGAGGCGGCCACGAGGTGGCGTTTGGCAGCTGGAGCGGCCTGAACCGTCATCTTGGCGGCGAAGGGCGGGTCGGGATCATCAATTTCGACGCCCACTTCGATCTACGCATGAAACAGGAGCAGGCGAGCTCGGGCACCCCCTTCTTCCAGATTGCCGAGCAGTGCGCTGCCCAGGGCACTCCCTTTCACTATGCCTGTCTCGGGGTGGCCGAAACCGCCAATACCGCGGCGCTCTTTGCTCGCGCCGAGGCGCTGGGAGTCTGGCACGTGCTGGACGAAGCGATGACGCCGACCGAGCTGCCAGCCTTGCTAGGCGGGCTGGATGCCTTCATCGCCCGTTGCGACCACCTCTATCTCACCATCGATCTCGACGTGCTGCCGGCGGCGGTGATGCCGGGAGTGAGCGCTCCCGCCGCTCGCGGCGTGGAGCTGGCGGTCATCGAACCGCTCATCGCCCATATCCGGGCCAGCGGCAAGCTCAGGCTCGCCGATCTGGCCGAGTACAACCCGAACCTGGATCAGGACAACCGCAGTGCCCGCGTGGCTGCGCGCCTGGTTCACCAGTTGACCAAGTAGTGGCGCACCGCGCCGCCTGACTGCATCGCTAAACAAGGAGTGTCTATGTCTGTACAACACCAGGATCCCCGCCACGATCCGAGCCGCGTGATCCGTGCTCCCCACGGCACCCAGCTGACCGCCAAGAGCTGGCTCACCGAAGCGCCACTGCGGATGCTGATGAACAATCTGGATCCGGATGTTGCCGAGCATCCCCAGTCCCTGGTGGTGTACGGCGGCATCGGCCGCGCCGCCCGCAACTGGGCCTGCTATGACAAGATCGTCGAGGTACTGACCCGGCTCGAGGACGATCAGACCCTGCTGGTGCAATCCGGCAAGCCGGTCGGGGTGTTCCAGACCCACAAGGATGCGCCGCGGGTGCTCATCGCCAACTCCAACCTGGTGCCCCACTGGGCCAACTGGGAGCACTTCAACGAGCTCGATAAAAAGGGTTTGATGATGTACGGCCAGATGACCGCTGGCTCCTGGATCTACATCGGTACCCAGGGCATCGTGCAGGGCACCTACGAGACCTTCTTCGCGGTGGCGAACCAGCACTTCAACGGCGAGCCCAAAGGCCGCTGGATCCTGACCGGGGGCCTGGGTGGCATGGGCGGTGCCCAGCCCCTGGCCGCCACCATGGCCGGTTTCTCCATGATCGCCGTGGAGTGCGACGAGACCCGTATCGATTTCCGTCTGCGTACCCGCTACGTCGACAAGAAGGCCCACAGCCTGGATGAGGCGCTGGCCATGATCGAGGAGGCCAAACGCAGCGGCACCGCCGTCTCCGTCGGCCTGCTCGGCAACGCCGCCGACGTCTTCGCCGAGCTGGTGGCTCGCGGCATCACGCCGGACGTGGTGACCGACCAGACCTCCGCCCATGACCCGGTACACGGCTACCTGCCCCAGGGCTGGAGCGTGGCCCAATGGCGCAATCTGCAAAAGAGCGCACCGGACGAGGTCAACGTGGCGGCTCGCCGCTCCATGGCCCGTCAGGTCGAAGCCATGCTGACCCTGCAATCCCGCGGCGCCGCCACGCTCGATTACGGCAACAACATCCGCCAGATGGCGCTGGAAGAGGGGGTGAAAAACGCCTTCGACTTCCCGGGCTTCGTGCCGGCCTATATCCGCCCGCTGTTCTGCGAGGGCATTGGCCCCTTCCGCTGGGTGGCCCTGTCCGGCGATCCTGAAGACATCTACAAGACCGACCAGAAGGTAAAAGAGCTGATCCCGGACGATCCCCACCTGCACAACTGGCTCGACATGGCCCGCGAGCGCATCGCCTTCCAGGGCCTGCCGGCGCGGATCTGCTGGGTTGGCGTCAAGGATCGGGTGCGCCTGGGCCTGGCCTTCAACGAGATGGTGAAGAATGGCGAGCTGAAGGCTCCGGTCGTCATCGGCCGTGACCACCTTGACTCCGGCTCGGTGGCGAGCCCGAACCGCGAGACCGAATCCATGATGGATGGTTCCGACGCCGTTTCCGACTGGCCGCTGCTCAACGCCCTGCTCAACACCGCAGGCGGCGCGACCTGGGTTTCCCTGCACCACGGTGGCGGTGTGGGCATGGGCTTCTCCCAGCACTCCGGCGTGGTGATCGTCTGTGACGGCACCGACGATGCCGCCAAGCGGGTCGGCCGCGTGCTGCGCAACGACCCGGCTACCGGGGTGATGCGTCACGCCGACGCCGGCTATGAGATTGCCATCAACTGTGCCCATGAGGCGAAACTGGATCTGCCGATGATCGACGCCACCGGCAAAGGGGTGAAATAAGATGTTCGAACTCAATCTGCAACCGGGCAAACTCTGCCTCGCCACCCTGCGTCGTGTCAGCCGCGAGCCGGTACACGTCAGCCTGGATCCGGCTGCCCTGGCGGGGATCCACGCCTCCGCCGCCGTGGTCACCAAGGTGATCGAGCAAAACCGGGTGGTGTACGGCATCAACACCGGCTTTGGCCTGCTGGCCAACACCCGCATTCCGGTGGAGCAGCTGGACGAGCTGCAACGCTCCATCGTGCTCTCTCATGCGGCAGGGATTGGCGAGTACATGGATGACGCCACCGTGCGGTTGATGATGGTGCTCAAGGTCAACTCGCTCGCCCGTGGCTTCTCCGGCATCCGGCTGACGGTGCTCGAGGCCCTGATGACCCTTATCAACGCCGAGGTCTACCCCGTGGTGCCGAAGAAGGGCTCCGTCGGCGCTTCCGGCGATCTGGCGCCCCTGGCTCATATGAGCTGCCTGCTGATCGGTGAAGGCAAGGCCCGTCACAAGGGCGAGCTGATCGACGCCGCCACTGCCCTGAAGATTGCAGGACTGGAGCCCATCGCCCTGGCGCCGAAAGAGGGGCTGGCCCTGCTCAACGGCACCCAGGCGAGCACCGCCTTCGCGCTGGAAGGGCTGTTCCATGCCGAGGATCTCTACGCCGGTGCCATCACTATTGGTGCCATGAGCGTTGAGGCGGCGCTGGGCAGCCGCCGGCCGTTCGATGCCCGCATTCACGAAGTGCGCGGCCAGCGCGGCCAGATCGATGCGGCCGCCTGCTACCGCCACCTGCTGGTGGACGGCAGCGAGATCGGCATGTCCCACCACAACTGCGAGAAGGTGCAGGATCCTTACTCCCTGCGCTGCCAGCCCCAGGTGATGGGGGCCTGCCTGACCCAGATCCGCCAGGCCGCCGAGGTGCTGGTGTGCGAGGCGAATGCGGTCTCCGACAATCCGCTGGTGTTTGCCGAGGATGAGGAGATCATCTCCGGCGGCAACTTCCACGCAGAACCCGTGGCCTTTGCCGCCGACAACCTGGCCCTGGCCATCGCCGAGATCGGGTCGCTGTCCGAGCGGCGCATGGCGCTGCTCATCGACTCGCGCATGTCTGGCCTGCCGGCCTTCCTGGTGAACAACGGGGGGGTGAACTCCGGTTTCATGATCGCCCAGGTCACCTCGGCGGCCTTGGCCTCCGAGAACAAGACCCTGGCCCACCCGGCCTCGGTGGACAGCCTGCCCACCTCGGCCAACCAGGAGGACCACGTCTCCATGGCCACCTTCGCCGGCCGCCGGCTGGCGGACATGGCCGAGAACACCCGCGGCATCCTGGCGGTGGAACTGCTGGCAGCGGCCCAGGGGCTCGACTTCCGCGCTCCCCTGCGCTCCACCGAGCTCATCGAGCTGGCCAAGGGCCGTCTGCGGGAAGAGGTCAGCTTCTATGACAAGGACAGGTACTTTGCACCGGACATCGAGGCGGCCGCCGCCCTGCTGGGCCGTGCCAGCTACAACGACCTGATCCCGGCCGGGACCCTGCCCAGCCTCTGAATTGGAGCCTGAGCAACCATAAAAAAGACCGCCCATGGGGCGGTCTTTTCATTTCCGTCTCCCGCGCCTCGCGTCGGGGCCATCGGAAGCGCGCTGCGCAGAGTGGCAGCAGGCAGGTGGTGGCGGCCTTATCCGTGTTCAAACATCCGGAACAGACAAACCACGAACAGCACTGGGGTGAGTGCTGGCAGCCTTATCCGTGTTCAAACATCAGGAACAGGTAAACGACAAACAGCACAAGATGGGTGGCGCCGTGCAGGGCGTGGGTGCGGCCGCTGCTGAAGGTCACTTTACAGACCATGAGGGTGGTGATGAGCAGCACCATGTCGGCAGGGGAGAGGCCCAGGCGCACTTCCTGCCCCATCAGGGAGCCGATGAAGAGCACGGAGGGTACCGTGAGGGCGATGGTGGCCAGCACGGAGCCGAAGTAGAGATTCATGGCCCGCTGCAACTGGTTGTTGAAGGCCGCCTTGATGGCGCCGACCGCTTCGGGAGCCAGCACGATACAGGCGACGATGAAACCACCCAGCGCCATCGGGGCTTCCATCACGTGCACCCCGTAGTTGATGGGGATGGCCAGGGTCTTGGCCAGCAGGATCACTACCACCAGGTAGGCGAGCAGCAAGAGGGTGTGATAGACGTTGCTCTGCAGCGGGCCGTGGTGATCCTCGAGATCCTCGTGATCACTGTCGACGAAGAAGTGGCTGTGGCTGCGGGTCTGGATCAGCAGGAAGACACCATAGAGCAGGATGGAGATGATGATCAGCATCCATGACATGGCCTTGGAGAGGCTGCCCAGGGTGCCGCCCTGGGTGAAGTTCGGCAGGACCAGACAGAGCAGTGCCAGGGGAATGATGGCCACCAGATAGGATTTGACCCCGTCCAGATTGAAGTTCTGGGTGTGATAGCGCCAGCCGCCAAACAGCAGGGTGAAGCCCACCAGACCGTTGGTGACCAGCATCACCACCGCGAACATGGTGTCACGGGCCATGGTGGGATTGGGATCGCCGGTCAGCATGACGGAGGAGATCATCACCACTTCCAGGGAGATGACCGAGAGGGTCAGGATCAGGGTACCGAAGGGTTCCCCGAGCTTGATGGCGAGGGCGTCAGAGTGACGCACGACGGAGAAGATGGCCCAGGTCACGATGGCAAGCAGGGCCAGCGACACCGGCAGGTAGACCGCAAGGGGGGTTGTCTCTGCCAGCAGGTCGCTCCCCAGGGTTTTGAAGAAGAGCAGGGTCAGCAGACCGGCAGGCAGAGCAATCTCTTGTCGGATAAAAGACTTCATAGGCAGTGGTTCTCATCTCGGGGCGGCCTCGGCCGACGGGGTATGGAGCGACTTGGTGCACCCAAGGTGCACAGACCCATGATAAGGGGAGATGCTCCTCATGCGGAGCATCATTTTGTTGCAAAGGGTGAGAGACGGGGCAGATACCGCCTCAGTGCGGGTCGGAGGGGTTGGTTGTCTCGCCCTCTTGCCATGCCATCAGCCAGATCTTCAGTTTGCTCAGGGGCATGGGCTTGGCATAGACGTAGCCTTGGATCAGGTGGACTCCGTGGCGATGCAGGTATTCCACCTGCTCCTGGGTTTCGACCCCTTCGGCGATCATCTCCATGCCCGATTTGAGGCCGAAGGCGATGGTGGCATCCAGCACGCTGCGCTTGAGGTCGTCCGTGCCTATGGTATCCACGAACATCTTGTCGATCTTGATCTGGCGAATGCCGAGCCGTTGCAGGTAGGCAAAGCCGCCATAGCCGGTGCCGAAGTCATCCAGCTTGAAGTGATAGCCCCTCTCCTGCAGAGCTGCGATCTCCGCCATGGCCCCCTGGATGTGCTTGATGGGATCCCGCTCGGTGAGTTCGAAGGTGAGGCGGGCCGGCGAGGGCCAGCCATGGCGCTGCAACTGGGTGCGCAGACGAGGTTGCTCGATATGGCCCGCCACCAGATTGACGCTGACCCACTGGTGCGGGGCCAGGACGGGGAGATCCGCCAGGATGCGCTCCAGCAGTTGATCCGTCATCGGCAGGATCAGCCCCTGCTCCTCCGCATAGGCGATGAAGGTGCCTGGCGACACCAGATCCCGTCCTCGCTGCCAGCGCAGCAAGGCCTCGAATCCCACCACCCTTCGGTTTCTGCTGTCTACTATGGGCTGATAGAAGGGGATAAACTCCCGCCGAGCCAGCCCTCTTTGCAGCAATCCTTTGAGGGATCGCCGGTAGTTTCTAAGGCTCCAGTAGAGGGCAGCCAGCAGCGCCCCCAGCGCCCCGGCCGACCAGAGGCCATCGCGGTGTATCTGTGAGCGGGCGTAGCGTTTCAGTGCCTCGCCAGCCCAGAGGGTCTGCTCCACCTGATGCTGGGGGTCGAAACTGAGCAGCCGCATCGGGTTTGCCTCTTCTCGAATGTGCTTGTTGCCACGGGGGAAAAAGAGCCCGGACTGGGTCGGGTGCTTGTGGTTGAACTCCAGATAGAAACAGTCGTTGCAGGGGGTGCGCAGCAGCTCATGGCTCCAGCTGCTGTCGAGCACCCAATAGGCCAGATTGCCGTTGCGTCTCGCATAGACCAGGGTTTCGCGTTCGGTATCGAACATGGGGGCCGTGCTGGATATATGAAAGTCGGGGGAGACCGGTATGCCGGCGTCGGCAAGCTGGGGCAGGGCGGGGCCCAGGGTGGAGCAGCCGCTCCCGTTGGCAAGCTGCAGGCCGGCCAGGCGAATATGGCGGTTGTAATACTGGGGTGAGCGCAGCAGCGCCATGTCTTTGGGGCCGCAATCGAAGGCAAAGTGGGCGAGTTGAGCGGGGACATCGTGATCCAGGAGCTGGTTGCGCTCCTGCTGGTAGTCGAGCAGAGCCCTTTCCTTTGTCTGCAACAGGTGGTGAGCCAGCTTGTCGCTCAACAGGGGGGTGAGCAACAGCATCAGCAGCGGGGGCAAACAGAAGAGGCCCAGAGGAATCCATAACGGAGATCGTGCAGACATGGTGGGCACCCTTCTTCCCTGAAATGAAACAACCCGATTGAGACTCAAGCATCATAGCATTAGCTGCATCGATTTGAGCCAAGTTGGTCACACTTGGAACAAAAACGATAATTAATTGATAAATAAAGGATATGGCTACACACCTGAACAAGATTCAATCGCTGACCTGTCATAAATGACAATTGTCCAGCTTATCTGAAGTGGCTAAAGTAGCGGTGCGGTTTGACTCACCGTGTGTTCAATACTCCTGTATCTATTTTTGTCAGTAGCACAGAGTGTTAGTTTTGATATGAGTGTTTCTTTTGGTCCCCGTTGTGGGACCATTTTTCTGTCCGCTCCTCAGCCTGTGTCCCCTCGTTCTCTCCCTTGATGCCTCTTTTGCGGCCCGCACAACGGCGCCGCATGACGCATCCGCCCGCTTATTTGCAGAAGCGGGATCTTCATCCATAGGCGGCGTTTGGTCTGGGCTGATACCATGATGCCCTATGGATGCTGTCGGCTACGGAAAGGCACATGAAACTGACCACTCAACTCGTCTCTCTTATTACGCTGTGCGTGATCTCGGCCATGGCCATGGTGATGCTCGGCGGGGTCTTCAGTTTTCGCCAGATGGGAATGGAGCTGCAGCAGAACCGGGTCGACTCCCTGGTGGAGATCATCGACAAGCAACTGGGGGTGACCGATGACCAGCAAGCCCTTGCCCGCTGGCTGCCCTCCCTGTTGCGGGCCTCCCATGTGGTGGAGCTGGAGATCCGTCAGGACAAGCAGCGAGTCTACTGGTTTCGCGATGTGCAGCAGCAGACGGACGAGAGCCTGCTGATCGCCTACAGCGAGGCGATCCCCAATCAGGCCGGGATGCGGGCCGACTTCAAGCTGGACAGGCCGTTCAAGGAGTTCGAGTACTCCATGAAGGCGATGTTCGGCATCTCTCTGGGTATCTTCATCGTGGTGTTCGGGCTCTGGTACTCCATCCGCTGGCTCCGTCAGCAGTTGCGCGGTGCCGAGCTGCTGGCGGAGCGTGCCCAGCTGATCCTGGATGGCAAGCTGACCAAGCTGGCCCATGACCCTGCCGAAGAGTGGCCTGTCTCGGCCAGTCAGGCCCTCACCCATCTGCTGACCGAGCTGGCCGACGCCCGCAAGGAGCGTAGCCGCTTCGACAACTTCATCCGCAGCAACGCCTTCGTCGACAAGACGACGGGCATCGGCAACCGCCTCTTCTTCGACAACCGGCTGGAGAGCGCCATCATGGAGGCAAGCGTGATCAGCGGCGGTGTGCTGCTGATCGAGTTGGCCGGTCTGGAGGAGCTGGATCCCGAGCTGAGCGGGCGCCCGAGCCAGGAACTCCTGATGGAGGCGAGCGCCACCATCGCCGCCTTCGTGCGCAAGCACAGCGGAGCCCTGCAGGCGCGCTATGCCGGTCAGGTCTTTGCCGTGCTGCTGCCGAACATGTCAGAGAGCGAGATGGTGGACGGCGCCAGCCAGTTGCTCAAGAGTCTGCAACGACTGCACTGGCCCGAAGCGGTCAATGCCGACACCGCCGTCTATCTCGGTGCGGTCTGCTATCAAGCACAGGATTCCCTGCTCAAGGTGCAGGAAGAGGCGGAGCTGGCGCTCAAGAGCGCGCGCCTGCAAGGACACAGCGGCTGGTTCCTGTTCGAGAAATCCCTCAACGAGGAGGCGAGCAGCAAGGGAACGGTGCGCTGGCGCACCCTGATCAGCCGTCGCATCGAGGAGCAGGGCATCGACTTCTACGTCCAGCCTGTGCAGCAGGAGCGGGATCAGGTGGTGTTGCAGCAGGAGCTGCTCATCCGCCTTCACGACGAGCAGGGCCGGGAGCTGCAGGCGGGGGTCTTCATGCCCATGGCGGAGAAGGCCGGTCTGCTGCTGCCGCTGGACAGGCTGGTGGTGGCCCGAGCCTTGCGACTGCTGCGCCAGCGACCGGCATCGAGCTGCCCCATCAGCCTCTCTCTGTGCGCCCAGAACCTGCTCACCCGCGAGTTCCAGCGCGAGCTCTTCTTCGAGCTGTTCCAGTTGCCGCGCAGTACCAACGAGGGGTTGATCCTGCAGTTGTCGGAGTCTCAGGTGACCCGCCACTACGAAGCCCTCAAGCGGCCGCTTCGGGCGATGCGCATGCTGGGGTGCAGGCTTGCCATCGATCATGCGGGCCAGGACGTGGTGAGCACCCAGTACATCAAGGAGTTCGAGATCCACTTCCTCAAGCTGCACCCCAGCCTGGTGCGGGAGATCCACCTGCGCCAGGTCAACCAGATGGCGGTACGCAGTCTGGTGGGGGGCTGTGCCAATACCCAGGCCCGGGTCATCGCGGTGGGGGTAGAGAGTGGCGACGAGTGGAAGATGCTGCGACACCTGGGCGTGCATGCCGGTCAAGGTCCCTGGTTTGCCGACCCCGAGCCCCTCAACCTGCTTGACTAGCGCCCCGGCCGGGGTGACAGGCGGCCCTGCTCCTCCAGGCCCGCCAGCCCCTGCAAGCCACCGGTGTGGATGAAGATGATCTTGCTGCCGCGCGCAATGCGGCCTGCCGCCAGTTCGCGAAACAGCCCCCACATCGCCTTGCCACTGTAGATGGGTTCCAGCGGCAAGCCGGTTTCGGCACTGAATGCCTGCACCCATTGCCAGAGTGCCGGACTGAACCTGGCATAGCCGCCGTCGTGGTGATCCAGCGCAATGCGCCAGCCCGGAGTAGTGGCCGCTGCCGGATGCAACCGGCATACCTCGCCGGTGATGAAGTCGGCCCCCTTGAGCACCGCGATGGCCAGGATCTGCTCCTGCGCCCGCTTGCCCGCGATGAGCCCCGCCAGGGTGCCGCCGCTGGCGCAGGGCAGCACCCAGAGATCCGGCGAGAAGGGCACCTCGTCGACAAGCTCGGCCACTCCGGGGATGGCCAGCGGGCTGCTGCCTCCTTCCGGTACCAGCAGGGTGTCGTCATCCTCGAACCTGGCAAGCCATTCGGGATCCTGGCGCCGGCGATAGTCCTGCCGGTCGACAAAAACGAGATCCATGCCCCAGCCTTTCGCCGCTTTCAGGGTGGGATTGCTGACGGTATCCCCTTCACCGCGTATGATGCCCGTGGTGCGCAGTCCCAGTCTGAGTCCTGCTGCGGCCAGGGCGTGAATGTGATTGGAGTAGGCGCCGCCAAAGGAGAGGATGTGGCCCTTGCCCAGCATCTGTGCCTGTTGCAGATGGTATTTGAGCTTTCGCCACTTGTTGCCGGAGAGGGTCGGGTGGATCAGATCGTCCCGCTTGCACCAGAGCGTGACGTCATGGGCTGCCAGCAGAGGATGCCGGATCCGGTGCAGGGGGGAGGGGAGCTGAAGGGGGGCCATGGGATCGTCTCCCGTGGGTGCCAGCGTGGTCGTCGATGCGTCGTTTGTCATAAAGTTGGAGGCTAATAGCCTGTTTATGTTAAGGTTTAGTCCGTTTTACGCGGCCAGGTGAAGATCCAGATGAAGTCACTGTTCAGACGTTCTCCCTCCAGCCATCAGGTCGGGATCCTGCTGGCCAGCGATCGCATTCTGCTGGCCTGCGTGGACCCCGTTCCCGTGTTTGCCAGCCAGCCTGTCAACGGCCCCCACGACTGGTCCAAGGCCCTGGCCGAGCTGTTTTCCCGGCACGGTCTGGCCAAGTCTAAGGTGCGGGTGGCCCTCGCGGCCAGCCTTTATCAGCAGATCCAGATCGACAAGCCCGCCGTCCCCGATGCCGAGATGGCGGGGGCCCTGCCCTGGGCCATCAAGGATTTCGTCAACGAGCCGGTGTTGCAGCTCGCCATGGATTATGTGGACCTGCCGACGCCCCCTGCCGGGCGTCCGCGCATCAACGTTGTCTGCATGCCCAAGAGCCGGGTGCAGCAGGTGGCGGATGCGGTCAACGGCGCGGCGACCCTGGAGGCCATCGTCAGTGACGAACTGGCCATGACGGCCCTCTACGAGGCGGACCAGATGGTGCGCATGCTGCTCTGGCAACCGCGGGGTCAGGAGCTGCAACTGCTGGTCTTCCATCGGGGCGGACTCTGTTTCTCCCGCCAGTTGCGCGGATTTGCGAGCCTCACCGGCAGCCATGAGCCAGATGCCGACCAGCTCGACGCGCTGGCGCTGGAGATCCAGCGATCCATCGATTATCTGGCCGGCCATCTCAAGCTGCCCGAGCCCGGCCAGTTGCAACTGGCCATCGCCTCCTCCGCCATGGGGGTACTGGTGCGTCACCTGGAACAGACATTCGGTTTCCCGGTGTCGGCCATGGCAAACAAGGCGGTACTGGCAGGAGTCGAATACCTCAGTGCCTATGGCGCGGCCCTGGGCAGGAGCGACAGATGAAACACCATATCAACCTCTATGGCGCCGAATTCCGGCCAAGACGCCTGTGGGCCAGCCTGCCCCAGATGGCGTTGGTCTGGGGCGGCGTCCTGGTGCTGCTGCTGGGGGCCACCCTCTTCTATGGCTGGCAACAGCAGGGCCTCGATCGTGAATTGGCTGGCGTGCGGGCACAGCTCGACGTGCAGCGCGGCGAGGCCAGGCGTCTCGATGCGGAGCTGGCGCGCCATCTGGCGAATGCAGACTTGCAGCGGCAACTGGCCGACAAGCGGGAAGAGCTGGGGGCCAAACAGGCGCTGATGCAGCAGCTTGGCCACCTCTCCCTGCAAAAATCCCAGGGCTATGCGGGGGTGATGGCGGACCTTGCCCGCCTGCGGGATCCCCGCCTCTCCCTGCAACGGATCGAGATAAGCGACGGGCGCATCAACCTCGCGGGTGTGGCCGAACGCAGTCAGGACGTGCCCGCCTGGGTGAACCGCTTCAAGCAGACCCCCTCCCTGGCGGGCAAGCAGTTTGGCGAGCTCACCCTGAGTCGGGACAAGGAGGGCCAGCTTGCCTTCCAGCTCAGTGGCATAGCGCGGGAGACTCCTTGATGGACATGAAGGCACAATGGCAGGGATGGGCGCAGCAGATCGCAGCCCTCAGCCTGCGCGAGCGGATCCTCATTCTGTTGACCGGGGTCGTGCTGCTCGGGGCCATGGGCATCTATGGCTGGCTGGATGACGCCGACACCCGGCTGGGCCAGGATCGGCAGGCCCTGGCTGCGGCGCAGCGGGATCTGGAGATCCTGACCCTGGAAAACCAGGGCAAGCAGGCCAGGCTGGGGCGGGATCCCGATGCCCAGGTACGCGATCAGCTCGCCGGTGTCGAGACCACTCTGCGCCAGATGGATGCCGAGCTGCTGGCTCAGACGGTGGATCTGATCCCCGCCCACGAAATGCCCGCGGTGCTGGAAGCCCTGTTGTCCCGCTCCGCCAACCTGCATATGCTGGCGCTCACCTCCCTCAAGCCCGAACCGCTGATGGCCGGGGAGCAGAAGGTGAACCTGTTCAGGCACGGCATCCGGCTTCAGCTGGAGGGCGGCTATTTCGATGTCTACCAGTACCTGAAAGCGCTCGAAGCCCTGCCTCGCCACTTCTACTGGAAGGGCTTTGACTACCGGGTGGTCGAGCATCCCAAGGCGGCGGTAGCGATGGAGATCTACACCCTCAGCACCAGCAAGGAGTTCATCCGTGGTTAAGCGGCATGTCGGCGGGACGGGATCCCGCATTTTTGCCTTCCCATCCTGGCGCTGGCTGGCCCTGTGGGGGAGCCTGCTCGCGCTGCAGGCCCAGGCCGAGGTGCTGCAGGATCCCACCATGCCCCTGGCGGGATCCGGCTCGGCGGCGAGTGTCGCCAAGGAGGCCGGTCTGCCCAGGTTGCAGAGCGTCATCCTGGGGAGCGGGCCCGCCCTGGCGGTGCTCGACGGTCAAAGCTACCGGGTCGGCCAGCAGGTCAACGGATTCCGGCTGGTGGGGATCAGCGCCGACAGCGTGGTGCTGGAAAAAGCGGGCAAACGCCAGACACTGACCCTGTTTGGCAGCAAGATCCGGATGTGAAGTGGGTGTCGCACGGGATGGTGCGGGCCAGGTTTGTCGAGTTTCATAGCGAGTCAGGTGCACGAATAACATGAAAAAACACCCTTTTTGTCTGCTTCCCCTCGCGCTGGCGGTGGCGGGTTGCACTACCTATCGTCACCCCGAGCCGGTACAGGCCAAAGATGCACTCAAGCAGGCGATGAGCGAGCAGAGCCCGACCGCCCCCCTGACTTCCCTGCCGCCCTCGGTGCAGAGCGAGCTGTTGCAGCTCAATCGTCCTCAGCAGCCGATGACCATTCCCGAGAAGCGGATGCGCATCGCGGCCCATGACGTGGACGCGGTGGAGTTCTTCGGCTCCCTGTTCAAGGGCTCCCGCTACAGCGTGGCGGTCCATCCCGGTGTGGCGGGCGTCATTTCGGTAGAGCTCAAGGATGTGACCCTGCAGGAGGCGCTGGCGACCGTCGGCGACATGTACGGCTTCGACGTACAGCGCAAGGGCAACGTGTTCCACGTCTATCCCGCCGGTCTGCGCACCGAGACCATTCCGGTCAACTACCTGATGATGGCCCGGCGCGGTCTCTCCCGTACCTCGGTGAGCACAGGCGGGGTGACGGCCAACGACAACAACAATGGCAATAACAACAACTTCGACAACGGCCTGAACAACAGCGGCAACAACAACAGCCAGGGCAACACCGCCAGCGGTGACAACAACACCAACAGCAACGGCACCCGCATCGAGACGGACAGCAACAACGACTACTGGACCGATCTGCGGGATGCCCTGCAGACCCTGATCGGCACAGGGGAAGGGCGGGCCGTCATCACCAGTCCCCAGGCGGGCCTGGTCACGGTGCGTGCCTATCCCAAGGAGCTCAAGGCGGTGCGCGAGTTCCTGGACCAGTCCGGCGAACACCTCAAGCGCCAGGTGGTGCTGGAGGCGCGGATCCTGGAAGTGTCCCTCAACGAGGGTTACGAGCAGGGGGTGGACTGGAGCGGCCTCTCCGCAAGCTGGGACGGCGGCAAGGGCATCACGGGGGGCGGCTCCCTCATGGACAGCCCCATCGCTTCGACCCCCAACCAGATCTTCCGGGCTCTGGGGGGCGGCGCCGGCTTCACCATCTCTGATGGCAACTTCAACGTCGCGGTCAGCCTGCTCAAGACCCAGGGGGATGTGAACACCCTCTCCAGCCCGCGTGTGACGGCCACCAACAACCAGAAAGCGGTGATCAAGGTGGGGACGGACGAATACTTCGTCACCAACGCCTCGACCACCACCACCACCTCGGGGACTTCGGCCCCCATCGTCACCCCGAACGTGGAGCTGACCCCCTTCTTCTCGGGGATAGCCCTGGACGTGACGCCCCAGATCGACGAGCAGGGCAAGGTATTGCTGCATATCCACCCCTCCGTCATCGACACCGAGGAGCAGAGCAAGACCATCAACGTCGGCACCGCCGATCCCCTGGTGTTGCCGCTGGCCAAGAGCTCCATCCGCGAGTCCGATACCGTGGTGCAGGCCAACAATGGGGACATCATCGTCATCGGTGGTCTGATGAAGACCGACAGGCAGGAGATTGTCAGCAAGGTGCCCCTGCTGGGTGACATCCCCTGGGTCGGCGAGGCCTTCACCAACCGCCGGGAGAGCAACCGCAAGGTGGAGCTGGTGATCCTGCTCAAGCCCACCGTGGTGGAAAAGGACACCTGGCAGAAAGAGCTGCAACGCTCCTCCGAGCTGCTCGACAAATGGTATCCCCCTAAGGGCTGATCCGGGATGACGCGCCTGTGGAGCACTCCTTCTCCCATGTGGCGGCGCCTCCCGGCTGCCGCCACTCTGCCCTGCCCGACGGCGGTGGCACCATGTCGCTGATCCGGGGCTGTCTGCGGCTGCGCGCCCTGGGCTCTGGCCGGGAGGGTGCATGTATCTGAGTCACTTCGGACTGCGGGAGGCCCCCTTCGGCCTGACCCCGAACACCGGTTTCTATTACGGCCTGCCCCCCCACGAGGAGGCCATGCAGGTGCTCAACTGGGCGCTCTCCCAGGGGGAGGGGTTCATCAAGGTGACCGGCGAGGTCGGCACCGGCAAGACCCTGCTCTGTCGCAAACTGCTGAGCGAGCTCGGCTCCGAGGCCTGCCCGGTGCGCCTGGCCTGGCTGCCCAACCCCCATCTCACTCCGGGGGAGCTGCGCACGGCCCTGGCCCTGGAGCTGGGGTTGACGCTGGCGGGGGAGAGCGAGCTGGATCTCACGGATCGTATTCACCGCCATCTGATCTCCCTGCATCGGCAGGGGAGCCGGGTGGTGGTGCTGATCGACGAGGCGCAAGCCCTGCCGGACGAAACCCTGGAGGCGATCCGGCTGTTTGGCAACCTGGAAACCGAATCCAGCAAGCTGCTGCAAATCGTGTTGTTCGGCCAGCCCGAGCTGGATGCCAGGCTCGGGCAGCCCCGTCTTCGCCAGTTGCGCCAGCGCATCGGTTTTTCCTACCGCCTGCGGCCGCTGCGGCTCGACGAGACCCGGGCCTATCTGGAGTACCGGCTGCAGGTGTCCGGTTATCGCGGAGCCGCCCTGTTCGATGGCCGCGCCCTGCGCAGGCTGTGGCGCGCATCCCGCGGCATTCCCCGCCTCATCAACATACTGGCGCAGAAGTGCCTGATGCTGGCCTATGGCCGCGGTGTGCGGCGGATCGACAGCGCCCTGGTCCGGCTCGCCATCCGGGATACCGATGATGCCCGCCGTGGCCGTCTCACCCTCTGGTGGCCCCTGTTGTTGTTGCTGGGCACTGCCCTGGCGTATGGAGTCTGGTCATGAGCGTGATCAATCAGATGCTGAAAGATCTGGATAGGCGTCAGCAAGAGGCCGAGGGCGCCGCCGTCTATGTGGCGCCGGTGCGCCAGCAAGGCTGGTGGATGCTGGTGCTGACCCTGCTGTGTACCCTGGCCCTGGGGATCCTCGGCTGGCGCACCTGGATCTTCTGGCAGCAGAGCCAGCGAGCCTCCCTGCCAGCGGCGCAGGTCGAGGCCCCCCGCACCGCCCCTGCGGTGGCGCCATCTGCGCCCCTGGCGGTGGTGGCCACCACACAGGCGGTCTCCTCTGCCGCGCCAGTGGCAAAGATGCCCGCCGCCAGTGCCGAGTCGACCGCCGCCAGAGTGGCCCCCTCCGCAGCCGAGCAGGCTCCGGCCGATGAGGCCGTGCTCGCCGATGAGGGCAATCCGGAGGAAGCGCTGGGGGACGAGACGATCCCGAGCGACGAGGAGCTGCAACCGGACCTCTATGCCGAGCTGGCTGCTGAGCAGGGCGCCGAAGAGGCGCCTGCACCCGCCGCGCCGCGTAAACCCGGGATCCTGAAGATCGAGACGGTGGAACTCTCCGACGCCGAGCTGGCCACCCTGGCCGAGCGCAAGGCGACCACGGCCATGGCCAAGGGACGGATGGAGGAGGCGCAGGATGGCTACTACGAGGTGCTGGCCCACGATCCCCACAACCAGGGGGCGCGGGAACAGCTGGCGGGCCTGCTCTATGGCGCCGGACGGCTGACCGAGGCCGCCCAGGTGCTGGAAGAGGGGCTGAGGCTGGATCCCGCGCAGGCGGACCTGCGTCTGCTGCTGGCCCGTGTGGCCATCAGCGGCGGGGATCGGCAGAAGGCGCTGGATTGGCTCACCGGCTATCAGCCCGATATCGCCAGCAATCTGGATTATTACGCCACCTGGGCCGGTCTTGCCCAGGAGCTGGGGCAGCCTGTCCAGGCGTCCGAGATGTACGTCAGGCTGTTGCGCCAGCAGCCGGATCAGGGGCGCTGGTGGCTAGGACTGGGGGTGGCGGAGGATGGTCAGGGACACCGTCAGCGGGCACTGGATGCCTATCGCAATGCCCAGTTGCACGGCAATCTGGGGGAGGCCTCCACCCAATGGCTTGAACAACGAATTGGCCAGCTGACCCATTGATTAAAGCGGCAGTTCGATGAGCCCATGCCATCGGACCAGGCAGCGGGCGTGAAGCAACAGAGATCGGAGCAACAATGGCACAACCCAGACTGAAAATGCGCCTAGGCGACTTGCTGGTACAGGAACAGATCATCTCGGATGATCAGCTGCAGCTCGCCCTGCAGCAGCAGCGCCAGACCGGCCGCAAGCTGGGGACCACCCTCATCGATCTCGGCTTCATCAGCGAGGTGCAACTGCTGACCTTCCTCGCCCGTCAGCTGGATGTGCCCTTCTTCGATCTCAACAACCTCACCATCGACGTCTCGGCCGTGGCGCTGTTGCCCGAGGTGCAGGCACGCCGCTACCGGGCGCTGGCCGTCAACCTGAGCGACGACAAGGTCACCGTGGTGATGTCGGATCCGGCGGACCTGAGCGCCCTCGACGCCATCGCTGCCCTGCTCAGCCCGCGGGAGCTGGTGCTGGCCGTGGCCCGGGAAGGCCAGCTGCTGGAGTATTTCGACCGCCTCTATCGCCGCACCCGGGAGATAGAGAACTTCGCGGTGCAACTGCACGAAGAGCACCAGGAGACCGGCTTCGAGCTGGGGGCCGGCAGCCTCAATGCCGCAACCGACGAGGGGGAGGCGACGGTGGCCAAGCTGCTGCGCTCCCTGTTCGAGGACGCGGTACAGGTGGGTGCCTCCGACATCCATATCGAACCGGACGAGAAGGTGCTGCGTATTCGCCAGCGTATCGACGGCGTGCTGCACGAGAACATCCTCAACGAGGTGCGCATTGCCCAGGCGCTGGTGCTGCGCCTCAAGCTGGTGGCCGGGCTCGACATCTCGGAGAAGCGTCTGCCCCAGGATGGCCGCTTCAATATGAAGGTGCGCGGCCGCGATGTGGATGTGCGGATGTCCACCATGCCGGTGCAGTATGGCGAGTCCGTGGTGATGCGGCTGCTGGATCAATCCTCCGGCATCTTGTCGCTCGCCGAGACCGGGATGCCCCCCGCCATCCTGACCCGCTTCCGTCGTCAGCTCAAACGCCCTCACGGCATGATCCTGGTGACGGGGCCGACCGGTAGCGGCAAGACCACGACGCTCTACGGCGCCCTCTCCGAGCTCAACCAGGCCAGCCACAAGATCATCACGGTGGAAGACCCGGTGGAGTACCGTCTGCCCCGCATCAGCCAGGTGCAGGTCAATCCCAAGATAGGGCTCACCTTCTCCCAGGTGCTGCGCTCCACCCTGCGCCAGGATCCGGACATCCTGCTGGTGGGGGAGATGCGGGACAACGAGACGGTGGAGATCGGCCTGCGCGGCGCCATCACGGGCCACCTGGTGCTGACCACCTTGCACACCAACGACGCCGTGACTAGCGCCCTGCGTCTCATCGACATGGGGGCGCCCGGCTATCTGGTGGCGAGCGCCCTGCGGGCCGTGGTGGCCCAGCGCCTGGTGCGGCGGGTGTGTGAACACTGCGCCTGCGAGACGGCGCCGGACGAGGGGCAGGCCACCTGGCTCTCGGTGCTCTCCGGTGAAGCGCCGGGGCAGCATCGCTATCGCAAGGGACGAGGCTGCCAGAGCTGCAACTTCACCGGCTATGCGGGCCGGATCGGGGTGTACGAGCTGCTGGAGCTGGATCAACCCATGATGGATGCCCTGCGCCGCAACGATGCCGAGGGGTTTGCCCGGGCGGCACGGGCGCACGAGCACTACCGTCCCCTGGCCCTGACGGCGCTCGACTATGCCCGCGAGGGGATCACCTCGGTGGACGAGGTGCTTCGGCTGGCCGAGGACCTGGGGTAACGCATGAGGCATCTGGATCGTACTGAATCACTCTGCCGGGGTCGCCCATGAATCGTTTTGCCTACAAGGGGCGTGACAGCCAGGGCCAGGCCGTCAGCGGCGTGGTGGAAGCGGTGAGCGAGCTGGCCGCCGCCGAGCAGCTGATGCGCCGCGGAGTGATGCCCACCGAGCTGAAGGCCGGCAAGGCCAGGTCTGCCAGCATCGACTGGTCGCTGCTGCTGGAAGGGAGCGTCAAGCTGGAGGAGCTGGTGGTCTTCAGCCGCCAGATGTATGCCCTGACCCGGGCAGGCATCCCTATCCTGCGCGCCATCGCGGGGCTGGAGGAGAGCGCCCACAGCAAGCCCCTCAAGCGGGCGCTTCACGCCCTGGGGGAGGATCTGGCCAACGGCCGGCCGCTGTCGAGCGCGATGCAGTCGCACCCGAAGGTGTTCAGCAGCCTTTTCGTGGCCATCATCCACGTGGGGGAGAACACGGGTCAGCTGGAGGAGGCCTTCCTGCAGCTCGCCAACTATTTCGATCTGGAGCTGGAGACCCGCAAGCGGATCAAGACCGCCATGCGCTACCCCACCTTCGTGCTGATTGCCATCGCCGTCGCCATGGTGATCCTCAACATCATGGTGATCCCCGTCTTTGCCGGGATGTTTGCCAAGTTCGGGGTGGAGCTGCCGCTGGCGACCCGGATCCTGCTGGCCACCTCCCACTTCTTCGTTCACTACTGGTGGTTGCTGCTCGCCATCCTGGTGGGCGCCGTCGTCGGCTGGCGACGCTGGGTCGCCACCACCAAAGGCAGGTTGGCCTGGCACAGATGGCAGCTGCGGCTGCCCATCGTCGGCTCCATCATAGAGCGCTCCCTGCTTGCCCGTTTTGCCCGCAGCTTCTCCATGATGCTCAAGGCCGGCGTGCCGCTCAACACGGCGCTGACCCTGGTGGCCGATGCGGTGGACAACGCCTGGATGGCGGGGCAGATCCGCGACATGCGGGGCGGCATCGAGCGGGGGGAGAGCCTGCTGCGCACCGCCGGGGCCAGCGGCCTCTTCACCCCTCTGGTGATGCAGATGATCGCGGTGGGGGAGGAGACCGGTCAGGTGGACGAGCTGCTGCACGAAGCGGCCGAATACTACGAGCGGGAGGTGGATTACGACCTCAAGAGCCTCACCGCCCGCATCGAACCCATCCTGATCGGCATAGTGGCCGTCATGGTGCTGGTGCTGGCGCTCGGCATCTTTACGCCCATGTGGGACATGATGCGGGCCGTGCGTGGTCAATAGACGGTATCTTCACTCCTCCTGGTGGGGGACATGATGAGAGCGGTGCGGGGGCAGTGATGAGCTGGGCTATTTTCACTGCCAAACAGGATGCGGGAGAGGTATGAGCAGACAGTCCGAGCAGGATGAGCGCTGGCTGGGAGGCTACAGGCGGTTGATCGCCTGCATCCTGCTGTTGGTCATCCTTGCCACCCTGGCCCTGAGCTATCGCAGCCACAGGGAAGAGGCGCTGGCCATCAGCGCCAGCCTGCTCGGTGAGCAGTTCGCACAGCGGGCCCAGCGCCTGCACGGACGCTGGCTCGACGAGCGGCGCCCCGCCGTGCTGTATGCAGAGGGGCGGGCCTGGCAGTTTGATGGACGGGGCTGGCCGCTGGCGGTGTTGCCGCTACAGTCACCGTCCGAGAACTGCCGCGGGCTCTGGTCGGCCTTGCTCGGCCAGGAGGCGCTGTCGATGCCCACCCTGCAGGTGCTGGCTAGCCCGGATGGGGAGGGATGCGAATTTGGTTGGGAGGCTAACTGGTTGATCTATCGCTTCGCCGACGGCAGTTTGCTGAACAAATCTTGAACAGTATCGTTCTAGCGTCTCGGCGACATGATTTTTTTCTATCTGCATGAAATAATGCGGAACATTACGGAGGCAGCATGGCAACAAAGAGAGTGATACCCGGCCAGGGGCCCGGTCAGATGGCCGGTTTTTCCCTGATTGAGCTGGTGATCGTCATCGTGATCCTGGGGATCCTGGCCGTCACCGCCTTGCCCCGTTTTCTCGATGTGACCGACGAGGCGAAGAAGGCGAGCGTGGAAGGGGTGTCCGGCGGTTTCGCCACCGGGGTGTCCCTGGTGCGGGCCCAGTGGGAGGCCGAGGGGCGTGCCAGGCAGGATGGACTCAACACCGTGCTCTATGACGGCTCGCGTTTCTATCTGACCACGCCGACCGACAGCCAGGTCAGCAATGGCGAGCTCTCTCCCGGGTATCCCATGGACACGGCAGCAAGCGGCACGCCCGATGTGGATCCGGCCAGCCTGACGGCGGCCCGCTGCCTCAATATTTGGGAGGGGTTGTTGCAGAATCCTCCCAAGGCTACTGCCCGTTTTGACGAGGTGCGCGGTAGCGGCAATGACCTGAAGTTCTATGCCACGGTGAGCAACAATGGACTGGATTCGGTCTGCCGTTACTATCTGGTCAACAGCCTGAGCAAGGGAAGTGATGGACGTTATCAGGACCCGCAAGGGAGCACGGATGCGTTTATGAGTTTCAGTTATCGCCCGGCCTCCGGCCAGGTGACCACCAATATCAATTGATAAACCGAGGAAAGACGTAATGAAAAAGCAATCGGGCTTTACCCTGATCGAACTGGTCATCGTGATCATCATCCTGGGCATTCTGGCGGTCACCGCCGCACCCAAGTTCCTGAATCTGCAGGATGATGCGCGTCTGGCCGCCGCCAATGGCGTGAAGGCCTCCCTGCAAAGCTCTTCACAGCTGGTCTACAGCAAGGCTGCTATTCAGGGTATTGAAAGCTCCTCAGGTGCTGTCTCTGTAGCTGGCCAAACTATCGACACACGTTTTGGTTACCCTGTAAATGCTGATGCTGCTAAAACAGTCGCACTGGATGGTTGGAGTGAAGTGTCTGGTACTCCGGGGACCTTCAAACCGAGTAACGAACCAAACAGCAAGTGCGAAGTGAAGTATGACAATGAAGGTGCGATCGTGAATTCTGGCGATGTGCCTAGCATTACTGTAAATGATGAGTGCGGAAAATAACGTATTCATTGTTAGAGAACGCGAGGCTCTGAGCCTCGCTTCTTTTTTCTACTGAGGTTGCGATGACAATAAGTCGTGGTTTCACCCTGATAGAACTGGTGATAGTGATCCTGTTACTCGGGATTCTGGCCGCCTTTGCCGTGCCTAAATGGCTGGGCAAAGGCGGCTTTGAAACCCATACCCTGCGTGACGAGCTGGTGGCCCGGCTGCGGCTGGTGCAGACCATGAACATGCAGGAAGGGGACGCGCGCTGCACCCAACTGGTGGTGGAGCCGAGCCGGTTCGGTCATCTGACCCTGCTTGGCAGCTGTACCCCCAAGCCCATCTCCGGCTGGAGTGCGGACGAGCAGAGCCGGGGGCGAGTCATCACCGCCTCCGGCGGCCTCTCCCTGCCTCAAGGGAGCTTTTCTTTCGACAAGCGCAGCGGCCGTCCGCTTTCACCCTCAACCTGCGTCAATGGCTGCAATCTGGCGGTGAGCAGCGGGCAGGAGAGCGCCCGGCTGCGCATCGAGCCGGAAGGTTATATCCATGCCCTCCCTTAAGGCCCGGTGCGGCTTCACCCTGATCGAGTTCGTGGTCGGTATTGTGCTGCTGGCCATCGCCCTGACCGGCGTCCTGGGGCTTCTCATCAATCAGGCACCCCAGGCGGTGGATCCGGTGCAGCAGGTACGGGCCGCCCAGCTGGCCCAGCGGATCTTAAGCGAGGTACTGCAAAAATCCTTCGATGAGCACTCGGATCACAATGGCGGCCGTTTTCGCTGCGGTGAGACCGCCGGCACGCCTCCCGTGGTCTATCCCCCCTGCACCTCGGTCGCCGACTACGGCCCGGAGGGGGGCGAGACCCGCCCCTATGCCTTCAACGACGTGGACGATTTCGACACCGGGGGTCACTGGGTGGACGCCAACCAGTTTACCCAGACGGATGCCGAGGGTGTCAGTGACCAGGAGTATCGCCACTATCAGATCAGGATCGCCGTCACCCCGGATACCCTGTTTGGTAGCAGTGGGCTGGGGGGCGAGTCCATCGGCAAGCGCATCACCCTGACCGTGCGCCTGCCGGACGGGAGCGAGCTGGTCTTCGGCCTCTATCGGGGGAACTACTGATGGACAAGCCACATTCCCGTGAGGCCGCGTGGGAATACCCATGTGCCAGACTCTCCCGTGACCGCGTCCGACCCGGGCGTGAGGGGGGCTTCACCCTGGTGGAGCTGGTGATGGTGATCCTGCTGCTCGGGGTGATGGCGACATTTTCCAGCCAGTTTATCGGCATCGGTACCCAGATCTACGGAGATGCCAGCCGCCGTGAGCAACTGATGAGCGATGCCCGTTTCGCCCTGGAGCGGCTCAATCGCGAGGTGCGTGACGCCGTCCCCGGTTCGGTGCGGGTCGAGGACGAAGGGGGCGGTGCCCAGGAGCAGGGGGCCTGTCTGCGGTTCTGGCCCATCGCCACCGCTGGCCGCTACCTGGAGACGGCGAGCAGCACCGTGCTTCGCATCGTCGAGCCAGTCACCATGCCGGCAAAGGAAGATACGGCCATCATCTATCCGCTGCCTGACACGACCTCTGGCAGTACCATCACGCTGGACAAGGGGTGTGTGCAGGGGCGTTGCACTGCCAGAGTGACCGAGGTAGGAACTCCCGTCTCCGGGGCCGTGCCGCTGACCCTGGCTGGTGCGCTCGCCAAGGACTCGCCGGGCCAGCGCATCTATTTTGCGAACCAGCAGGTGCTCTATTGCGTGAGAGGGGGCAACCTCTGGCGCATGGCCAAGTCCCTCGACGACACCCTGAGCAGCAGCGAGACCACCCGGTTGATGGGGGAGCATATTCGTCCCGCCGCCTATTACTTCTATCGGGAACCCGCCGCCTTCAACCAGAGCGAGGTGGGGCTGCGGCTGGAGTTCGAGCAGCGCGACGAGCGCGTCGTCTTCCATCACAAGCTGGAGACCCTCAATGTGCCCTGACACTCCCACCATGGTGAGGTCCCAGCGGGGCAGCGCCATCCTGATCGCCCTCTTTGTCATCGTCATCATGGCCCTGCTGGCGGCGGCCATGGGGCGTTTCCTGGTGGACAGCAGCGAGAAGCACACGGTGGAGGTGCGCGGCGTGCGTGCCCTGATGGCGGCCCAGAGCGGGCTCGAAGTTGCACTGTACCGGCTCTATCCCAATGGGGAGTGGCAGGGGCAGGCCAGCCGGTGCGTCCCCATAGCGCTCGACTTCACCGAGCCCGGGCTTGCCGGGTGTCAGGCCAGCATCACCTGCAACAGGGTGACGGTGAGTGCGGCCGGAGGGACCCAAACTGGATACCGATTCAGCAGCGAAGGGCGCTGTGGCCAGCCCGATGCCGGCAGCGGCCCGAACCCCGATTTTGCCGTCAGCCGCACCCTGGTGGCGGAAGCCTTTGATGGAGCGACGCCATGAGCCCCCTGCCAAGGAGCCAGACCCCATGAAGTCCAGCCAGCCTCTTCGCGGCGCCCTGTTGTGGATCTTGCTGGGATCCACCTCGGTGCAGGCCGCCAGCCAGTGTACAGAAGCCTTCCTTTTCCCGGTGCAGAGCCACGCCTCCCCCGGCGTGCTGAGCATGAACAATGAAAGCAAGATCATCAGCACCACAGTGGGGGCCAGTTACCCCTTCCTGACCCAAAAAATCCAGCCCAACGCCAACTGCAACAACGGTGGCTTCTGGAACAACGGCACCTGGGTCTCCAATTGCAACGTCAGCGGCACCCTTGCCAGTGTGCTCAAGGATGTGACCTTCATCAGCGACCCCGACGCATTTCCGGCCAACCCGGGGGGCTTCCCCTCCTACAGCGGGAAAAATGATCTCGCTTGCGACGGGGCCATCTCTCCTGCTGCCGGTGACTACAAGAACGCCTCGTGGGGGGGCAACAGCTGCGTGGCGACCCTGAAATCGGGCCAGACCTATCGCTTCGATACCTTGTCTATCAGCGAAGGGGCGATGATCAACCTCAACGGTGCGACCGTCTATGCCCAGAAGATGACCATCAAGAATGGTTACAACAGTGGCGTCACCGGGTCGGGAGACCTTCATGTGAACGATCTGACGGTGACTGGTCAGGGCAAGCTCAATGACGCCAGGGTCACCGTCTACAGCACCCTTGAGGTCTCGGGCAATGGCAATACCGGGACCGCCGTCTTCCAGCCGCACTACCTGGACAAGGTCACCATGGAGGTCTCTACCAGTGGCCAGAGCGTGCTCATGGGGGCAGGGGACTGGTTCATCAAAAGCCTGGGGATGAAGAGCAACAGTGCCATGACCTTCCAGGGACAGAGCTCCCTCGCCGTCTATGGGCTAAAGATGGAAAACGAGAGCCGGATCTCCGCTGCAGGGAGTCGCAGCGATCTGACGCTTCTGCTTCACCAGACCCTGGAGGTGAGCGGCAACGGCACCATCAACGGGTATCTGCAGGCCCGCTACCTCAAGACGTTCAAACACCAGAGCACCTCCAACATCAATTTCTACTTTCGTGGCGGCAACCACTGGATAGACAAGATGGAGCTCGGCCAGAACGACAAGCTGATCTTTGACAGCGGCAGTGCCGCGAGGTTGTACATCAAGAGCGATCTGGCCCTGAGCGACCAGATGGAGGTCAATGCGGGGGGCAAGGCCAACGACCTGATGATGTATCACTTCGGCAAGGTCACCATGAGCGGCAACACCAAACTCAACGCCATTCTCTATGTGAACGCCGGGGATCTGGCCATGAGTGGCCAGGCCGTGCTGACCGGTGCCGTGTCGGCGGTGAACGTCTCCATGACCAACAACAGCCAAGTGATCCACGAGCCCTTCAACGGCGACTGGCCAGGCATGTGTGAAGACCCACTGACCTGTTTCAGCGACGACTTCTCCGCCAGCACCCTTGGCAGCGACTGGGTGGTGGCTCAACGCAATGGCAGTACCTTGCCCTCTTTGCAAAACGGTCGCCTGCGGCTGACCCAGAATACGACCAACCAGGCCACCTCTGCGACCTTCCAGCGCCTCTTCCCGGGGGCCAGCAATCTGGTGACTATCGAGTTTGATCAGTATGCCTACAAGACCTCCGGCTCGAGCGGGGCGGACGGCATGGCGGTGGTGCTCTCCGATGCGACGATCACGCCCCAGCCCGGCGCCTTCGGTGGCCCGCTGGGTTATGGCTTCAAGACCGGGATCAGCGGTTTTGCCGGCGGCTGGATGGGGGTCGGTATCGACGAATACGGCAACTATGCCAACGAGGGGGGCTCCTATAATCCCGGGTCTCGTCCTCAGGCCGTTTCCATTCGTGGCTCCGGTGCCAGCTCGGGGACCTCGGGCTATCGGTATCTGGCGGGAACGGCGAGCAACCTGAGCCCGGCAGTGGACAGCGGAACCAATGGCAACCGCCCCCATCGTTACCGCATCACCATTGACTCGCGCACTGCCGGCAGTTCACTTGCGTCGGTTGAGCGGAACACGGGCTCGGGTTACACCATGCTGGTGGGGCCCATCAATATGGTGAACCAGACGGGGCAGGCGGCGGTGCCCGCCAACTTCCTGCTGTCGCTCACCGGCTCCACCGGTTCTGTGACGAACTACCATGAGCTCGACAACGTCCGGATCTGCGCCCTCAAATCCAATCCGGTGGGCACCCAGATCGATCACTTCGAGTTCGATCACTCCGGTCAGGCCCTGACCTGCAACCCGGAGACCCTCGTCATACGGGCCTGCGCCAACGCCAGTTGCAGCCAACTGTTCACGGACCCGGTGAGCGCCATCCTGACCCCCCTCAAGAATGGCAGCAACGGCTGGATAGCCGACAGCCAGGTGAGCTACAACGGCAACACGGCCACCGTGAATTTCAGCGGCGGCACGACCACCTTGCAGCTACGCAACAATCTGGCGACGGCCATCACAGTGGGGGTGAGCGGCTCGACGCCGTCCACCAAACCCCTGAGCACCACCCTGTGCCGCGCCGGCAGTGGTGCCCTGAGCGCCGCCGCCTGTACCTTGAGCTTTGCCGACAGCGGCTTCCTGTTCAATGTGCCGGATACCCTGGCCAACAGGCCCCAAGATGTAGTGATCAGTGCCGTCAAAAAGGACAATGCGACCCAGCAGTGTGTCCCCGGTTTTACCGGTGAGCGTTCGGTCGGCTTCTGGGGAACGTATGTCACCCCGAATGACAATTCTGCCGGGAGTCAGATGGCGATAGATGGCAAGACGATTTCGACTTATGCCGCCAATGTAGTCTCGCCAGCGGCGACAACCCTCAATTTGACCTTCGATGGTCAAGGCAAGGCGACGTTGAAGAGTGTTCGCTATCCGGATGCAGGCCAGATGCGGCTTAATGCCCGCCACGATGGCAGCGGGGATACCGCAGGGCTGGTGATGACGGGGTCGGATCTGTTCGTCAGCCGCCCGGTGGGGCTCTGCATCACGCCCACCCAGGGGGCCTGCGCGGCAGGTGATATCACCTGCCCTGTGTTCAAGAGGACGGGAGACAGCTTCTCGCTCAATATCCAGGCCATGGCGTGGCAGAGCGACAGCGATGGGGATATCTGCACCGGCAATGGCACCACCCCCAACTTCGTGTTGTCCGACATCGCCCTGACCAGCGAGCTGGTGGCCCCTCAGGGGGGCGTGGCCGCTCAGGTCACTCCGACCAGGTACAGCCACGTTGCAGCCAGTGCCAGCCTCAATACACCCGCCCTCAGCCTCAACGAGGTCGGGGTCTTCAGGATCAAGGCGACGCCACCGGCGGCTACGTCGCCAGAGGGAAGCACAGTATCAACGGGCTATTTCGGTTACACCATCCCTCCCGCCACCAGCGTGCCGCTGGGGCGCTTCGTACCCTGGGACTTCAACATGACGAGCGGCACCGTCACCCCGGCCTGCGGTGGTTTCAGCTATATGAGCCAGCCATTCGGGGTACAGACGGTGGTGGAGGCGCGCAACAAGGAAGGGAGTGTCACGAGGAACTACCGTGATGCCTTTGCCAGGGGGGCCCTCACCCTGGTGGCCGCCAACAATCAGGATGGGGTGGACAGATCCAATCGGCTGGCGCCGCTGGCCGCCAGCTGGACCGAAGGAACAGGCAAGCAGTCAGGTCAAACCCGCTTTATGCGGCTGCGCGAACTGACCCCTAGCCTGACCGCACCGGAAGAGCCCTTGCCGCTCCTGCGACTAGGGCTCAGAGTAACGGACGGTGAGACTCCTGAGACCAGCTTCCTCAGCGGACGGAACATGAATCCGTCCGTCAGCGGCACTTGCCAGAGCGGGGTGAACTGCACCGCCAAACAGCTCTCCATTCCGAAGGGATCGGACGATACCATGATCGCCTACTACGGCCGGCTGCTCGCCAGCACCCGTCAGGGGGTCGATAGCGCCCCGCTGGCGCTGCCCCTGCAGGTGCAATATTTCGAAGGGGGCCTGTGGCGAGCCAATTCGCAAGATAGGCGAGCCAATTCGCAAGATATCTGTACCCAGATCTCCCTGGCGGGAGGTGGTATCGTCTTTACCGATGCGGAGCAACGCTATGACTCCGCGACGGGGGATCTGATCCTCAAAGACGGTACCCGCATTCGCCTTGGTCTCGGCAATGTGGCTCCGGGCGGTACTCAGGTCGGTTTCGACGCAGGCGAGACCCGGTTCCACTTCGCGCCACCCAATCAGGCGGTGCGCATTCCCTATCGGATCGTGCTGGAGCAACAGCCATCCCAACCCGTCTGGTTGGCGGATCCGGCCACGGCGGATCACCTGCTGGGAGAGGCCATTTTTGGCCGGGATCGGGGTAATGACAGAATTATTTATCGCCGCGAAGTGATGCCCTGACACCCGGGCTGACACGGGGAGATAGACGCATTGCTGTACAGTGGCGTCTTATCTCCTTGTTTCGTAGTGTTTGTCGGCCTGAGCGGGTGAGTGATGACTCGCATTTTTGTCGCGCCTGATTGATTGGCGACAGTTTGAGCGCTTGCCCATTGGGGTGGGCATTGGTAAAGTTAGCCGGTTTTCTGCACCTCCAAATTCTTAGGATTTCCCGTAGCCATGTTCAAAAAGCTCAGAGGCGTCTTTTCCAACGATCTGTCGATCGACTTGGGAACTGCCAACACCCTGATCTATGTAAAAGATCAAGGGATCGTCCTTAACGAACCCTCAGTTGTCGCCATTCGCCAAGAGCGCGGGAACGCCAAATCGGTCGCTGCTGTCGGTCATGCCGCCAAGCAGATGCTGGGTCGTACCCCTGGTAACATCTCTGCCATTCGCCCGATGAAAGACGGCGTGATCGCCGATTTCTACGTGACCGAGAAGATGCTGCAGCACTTCATCAAACAGGTTCACGACAACAACTATTTCCGCCCCAGCCCGCGCGTGCTGGTGTGCGTACCCTGCGGCTCCACCCAGGTGGAACGTCGCGCCATCAAGGAATCCGCTCTGGGCGCCGGCGCCCGCGAGGTTTACCTGATCGATGAACCCATGGCTGCCGCCATCGGTGCCGGCCTGCCGGTCTCCGAAGCGACCGGTTCCATGGTGGTGGACATCGGTGGCGGTACCACCGAAGTGGCCATCATCTCCCTGAACGGCGTGGTCTATTCCCAGTCCGTCCGTATCGGTGGCGACAAGTTCGACGAAGCCATCATCAGCTACGTCCGTCGCAACTACGGCAGCCTGATCGGGGAAGCCACCGCCGAGCGCATCAAGCACGAGATCGGCTCCGCCTATCCGGGCGAAGAGGTGCGCGAGATCGAAGTGCGCGGTCGCAACCTGGCCGAGGGTGTGCCCCGCAGCTTCACCCTGAACTCCAACGAGATCCTGGAAGCGCTGCAAGAGCCACTCTCCGGCATCGTCTCCGCCGTCATGGTGGCCCTGGAGCAATCCCCGCCCGAGCTGGCGTCCGACATCTCCGAGCGCGGCATGGTGCTGACCGGTGGTGGTGCCCTGCTCAAAGACATCGACCGTCTGCTGATGGAAGAGACCGGCATCCCGGTCGTCGTGGCTGAAGATCCCCTCACCTGTGTCGCCCGTGGCGGTGGCAAGGCGCTGGAGCTGATCGATATGCACGGTGGCGATCTGTTCCACTACGAATAAGACCCAAAGCCGGCCGAGCGCCGGCTCTTTTTTGACGACTCATGAAACCCATCTTCGGTAGAGGCCCTTCGCTTCAGTTACGGTTGTTTCTCGCCGTCATCATCTCCGTCGCTGCCATCGTCGCGGATTCCCGCTTCGGTGTGTTCAGCCATGTCCGCGTTTATCTGAGCTCCCTGGTGAGCCCGCTGCAATACATCGCCAACGCCCCCGGCACCCTGCTCGACACCATGTCGACCCAGGTGCAGACCCGCGCCGATCTCATCGAGCAGACCAAGCAGCAGGAGCAGCAACTGTTCACCCTGCGCTCGCGCCTGCTCAAGATGGATCAGCTGGAGCACGAGAACCAGCGTCTGCGCGAGCTGCTGGGGTCGCCGGTACACAAGGAGTCCCGCAAGATGGTGGCCGAGCTGCTGTCGGTGGATTCCGACCCCTTCAGCCATCAGGTGCTGATCAACAAGGGGGCGCTGGATGGCGTCTACAACGGCCAGCCGGTGATCAACGATCAGGGGGTGGTCGGTCAGGTGCTCCACGTGGGCTCCACCACCAGTCGCGTCCTGCTCATCACCGACTCCAGCCACGGCATCCCGGTGCGGGTGCTGCGCAACGACTTGCGCGCCATCGCCTCCGGCAGCGGCGAGCTGGACAAGCTGGAGCTGCGCAACCTGCCCCGCAACACCGACGTCCAGGTCGGCGATCTGCTGGTCACCTCGGGCCTGGGTGGCCGCTTCCCGGAAGGTTATCCGGTGGCGACCGTGACCCGCTCCGACTACGTGGAGGGCAAGCCCTTCGCCCAGATCGAGGCCAAGCCGCTGGTGGCGCTGGATCGTCTGCGCTACCTGCTGCTGCTGTGGACCGACAAGAAACCGGAAGTACACGACAAGGATGCCCTTGAGCCTGCGGCGAGCGCCTCGGCGGCCACGGCAACCTCGGCGGCGGGGGCGACGCGCTGATGCTGCAACCCGCCAGCGGCAGGATCTGGATCTGGTGTTCGATCCTGCTGGCCCTGTGCCTTTCCATCCTGCCGCTTCCCTTTCAATTCGAACCCTTCCGTCCGGACTGGCTCGCCATGGTGCTCATCTACTGGGCGCTGGCGCTGCCGCACCGGACCAACGTCGGCACCGCCTGGGTGGCGGGCCTGCTGCTGGACGTGCTGCTCGGCAGCACCCTCGGCGTGCGGGCCATGGCCATGGCCATCACCACCTACCTGGCGGCCTTCCAGTTCCAGAAGATCCGCAACTTCTCCCTCTGGCAGCAGGCGCTGATCATCGGTCTGCTCTCCCTGGTGGGGAAGATCACCGTGTTCTGGGCGGAGCATCTGTTCAGCCGGGCCAGCCTCAACTTCGCCTACTTTTGGTCGACGTTGACGACGATGTTAATATGGCCCTGGATTTTTATGGTCTTGCGCAAGGTGCGGCGTCGCTTCAATATCAAGTGAATGTGAATAAAAACAACGCATTGTAACTGCGCATCGTCTCATTGAGTGAAGTATGAACAAGCACAACGAACTGCAACTCTATCTCGCCTCGGGTTCCCCCCGCCGGCACGAGCTTCTGACCCGCCTGGGCTACCGTTTCGAGGTCCTCAAGCTGGATGTGCCGGAGCTGCGCAACGACGGTGAGAAGCCCCAGGATTACGTCTGCCGGCTGGCCCGCGACAAGGCGATGGCCGGTGTGGCCGCGGCGCCCACGGCGCTGCCGGTGCTGGGGGCCGACACCATAGTGGTGCTGGGGGAGCGGGTGCTGGAGAAACCCTCCGACCTGCTGGACGCCAAGGACATGCTGGAAGCCCTCTCCGGGCGGGTACACCAGGTGATGACGGCGGTGGCCCTGGCCACCCCGGAGCGGTGCGATGTGCGGCTGGTCACCACCAACGTGGCGTTTCGCAAGCTGGACGAGGCCGAGATCGAAGCCTACTGGCGCACCGGCGAGCCGTGCGACAAGGCGGGCGCCTATGCTATCCAGGGCATTGCCGGCAAATTCGTCAGTCGCCTCGAGGGGAGCTACAGTGCCGTGGTCGGCCTGCCCCTGCTGGAGACGGACCTGTTGATCAAGCAGCACCTCGAGCAGACCCGGTAATCCTCTCGTCAGCAGTGCGCTGCTGAGTTACCCGTTGTTCGTCGTGCCAGAATTCAAAACTAGAAAGGCAAGGTAACTTATGTCGGTAGAACTGCTGGTAAACGTCACCCCCTCCGAAACCCGGGTCGCCCTGGTCGAGAACGGTCTGCTGCAGGAAGTGCATGTGGAGCGTCAGGCCAAGCGCGGCATCGTGGGCAACATCTACAAGGGCAAGATCAGCCGCGTGCTACCCGGCATGCAGGCCGCCTTCGTCGACATCGGCATGGACAAGGCCGCCTTCCTGCACGCCTCCGACATAGTGCCCCATACCGAGTGCGTGGCGATCAAGGAGAAGGAGCAGTTCCAGGCCGGCAACATCGCCGAACTGGTGCGCCAGGGGCAGGACATCATGGTACAGGTGGTCAAAGACCCGCTCGGTACCAAGGGGGCCCGCCTAACCACCGACATCACCCTGCCATCCCGTTATCTGGTCTTCATGCCGGGCAGTGCCCACGTGGGGGTCTCCCAGCGCATCGAATCCGAGGCGGAGCGCGAGCGCCTCAAGCGCACCGTGGCCGGCTATGTGGACGAACTGGGCGGCTACATCATCCGCACCGCCGCCGAAGGGGTGGGGGAGCAGGAGCTGGAGCAGGACGCCGCCTTCTTGAAGCGTCTGTGGCGCAAGATCCTCGAGCGCAAGCAGAAGTACCCCCCCTGCAAGATCCTCTACGAGGATCCCAGCCTGGCGTTCAGGGTGGTGCGTGACTTCGTCGGTGCCGAGCTCGACAAGATCCGGGTCGACTCGCGCCAGAGCTTCGATCAGCTCAAGCGCTTCACCGAGGAGTACGTGCCCGAGCTGGCCAACAAGCTGGAGTACTACACCGGCGAGTCGCCGATCTTCGATCTCTACGATGTGGAGAACGAGATCCAGCGGGCGCTGGAGCGCAAGGTGGAGCTGAAATCCGGCGGCTACCTCATCATCGATCAGACCGAAGCCATGACCACGGTGGACATCAACACCGGCGCCTTCGTCGGCCATCGCAATCTGGAAGAGACCATCTTCAACACCAACGTCGAGGCCACCGCCGCCATCGCCCGTCACCTGCGCCTGCGCAACCTCGGCGGCATCATCATCATCGACTTCATCGACATGCAGTCCGAGGATCACCGTCGCCGGGTGCTGCACAGCCTGGAGCTGGCGCTGGCCAAGGACAGGGCCAAGACCAACGTCAACGGTTTCTCCCAGCTCGGGCTGGTGGAGATGACCCGCAAGCGCACCCGGGAGAGCCTGGAGCACGTGCTCTGCGCCGAGTGCCCCGAGTGCAAGGGGCGCGGCCGGGTCAAGACGGTGGAGTCGGTCTGCTTCGAGATCCTGCGAGAGATCATCCGGGTCAACCGCGCCTACGACGCGGATCAGTTCACCGTCTATGCGGCCCCCTCGGTGGCCGATTACCTGCGGGGGGAGGAGTCCCACAGTCTGGCGGAGCTGGAAGTCTTCATCGGCAAGCAGGTCAGGGTGGTCTCCGAGCCGCTCTGTGGGCAGGAACAGTTCGATGTGGTGATGATGTAATTGGTCTATCGCTGGCTGAGTCGGGGCTGGTTGGCCCTCGGAGTCTTCTTCGTGCTGCTGGCTGTTCTGGTCAGCGTGGTACGACTGGGCGGCCCCTTGCTCAACCAGCACCGGGCGGCCGTGATAGGGACCCTGCTCGGGGAGAGCCAGCTCGAGGTGAGCGTGGATCACGTCGGGCTGGAGTGGACTCCCCGCGGCCCGGCAATCGGGCTGGAAGGACTGGCCATCGCCCCCGATTCGGGGCGTTTCTCCCTGCGCCTTGGCAAGGTGTGGGCCCACCTCGACTTCTGGCGCTCCCTCAACGAACTCAGACCGGTGTTTGGCCAGTTGATCCTGAGCGACGGCAACATCGCGCTGGACATGACCCAGCCCGCCACCCCCGTCAGCGGGAAGAGCGCGAACCAGCAGGAGGCCCTGCTGCGCTTCCTGCTGACCCAGCTCTCCACCTTCGACATTCACGACACTCGCCTGAGCCTCACCACGGCACTGGGGGAGGTGCGCGCCCTCGACATCGCCCAGTTGCGCTGGCAGAACCGCGGCAAGCGGCATCAGGGGGTCGGCAAGGCCTATCTCATCAACGGGGTGGGGGAGAGCACCCTGGACCTCATCATCGATGTGGATGCCCCCGAGGTGCGGCTCGACCGCCTCAAGGGCCAGCTCTATCTGGGGGCCCGGGAGCTGGACATCAGCCCCATGCTGGCCCGGATCCACGCCGGCGCGCCGCCGGTGAGCGGCCAGCTCGACTTCCAGCTCTGGAGCGAGTTCGAGAAGGGCAGGCTCGGCAACTCCCTGCTGGCCTTTGGCAACAACCACCTGATCTGGAAGGACGAGATCAAGGGGGAGCCGCATCGCCTCGACCTGCAGGGAGGCAAGATCCAGCTGCGCCGGGACGGCGAGGCGTGGCAGCTCGCCAGCCACGACGTCACCTTCAAGCTCGATGGCGCCACCTGGCTGCACAGCCGCCTTCAGCTCGAGCGCATCGGCTCGCGCATCCAGGGCTATGTGCCCGCCATCGATCTCGACCAGATTGCCAACCTGAGCCAGCTGGTCTCCGGCCTCTATCCCGAGCTGACCGAGACCCTCAAACGCACCCGGCCAAGAGGCCAGTTGCAGGAGCTGGTCCTGCAAGCCGACGAGGACTGGCAGGGGCTCTCTTTGCAGGGGCAACTGCGCGGCTTCGGGACCCGGGCCTGGCACGATGTGCCCGGTCTGCAAAAGCTGGACGGTGACTTCTGGCTGACCCCGAACGGGGGGCGTGCCCGCCTGACCCTGGGCAAGGGCAAGGTGGATCCGGCCCGCCACTTCAAGGAACCCATCCCGGTGGACAGCCTGAGTGCGGCCCTCGACTGGTGGCGGGCGCCCCAAGGCTGGGTGCTCTATGGCCAGGACATTGCCCTGGACAACCCGGATCTGCGCCTCGCCAGCCGGTTTCGCCTCGAGCTGTTCGAGCACCCCTTCCTTGCTCTGACCGGGCGCATCGACGTCAAGAACGCGGCCCATGCGGATCGCTACTACCCCCTGGCGGTGATGGATGAGGGGCTGGTGAGCTACCTGAGCGGCGCCATCAAGGGGGGCAAGGCCAAGGGTGCAGACTTGCTCTGGTACGGCGAATTCCGTGACTTCCCCTACGACAACGGCAAGGGCGTCTTTCAGGTGGCGGTGCCGCTGCAACAGGCCACCTACGAGTTTTTCCCGGGCTGGCAGCCGCTGACCGACCTGCAGATCGATCTGCTGTTCCAGAACGCCAGCCTCGACATGAACAGCCGCGCCACCCAGCTCGGCAAGGCCAGCTCCGACTCGGTGCATGCCTGGATCCCGGACCTCTATCCGGGTGCTCACCTCTACGTGGATGCCAGGGTTGAGGGCGAGGGCAAGGCCATCAGCGACTATTTGCAGGACTCGCCGCTGGGGGGAACCGTCGGTCAGGCGCTGCGGGAGGTGGAGATCCGCGGCCCCATGAAGGGCACGGTGAAGCTCGACATACCGCTGGATGGCGAGGGGGAGGTCAAGGCCAGCGGGGAAGCCAGCTTCAAGGACAACAAGGTGAGGATCGCCTCCCTGGATCTGCCCCTCGACGGGGTCGCAGGAACGCTCGAGTATGACAACGAGCAGACGCGCATTCACAACCTCAAGGCCAGCCTGTGGAACCAGCCGCTGACCCTGGATTATCAGGGGCGGCAACTGCCCCACGGCTATCAGGCCGACCTCAAGTTCCAGGGGCAGTGGGACAGCCGTCGCCAGCGCCGGGATATACCGGCCCTCGAGATGCTCCAGGGGCGCAGCAACTGGTCCGGTACCCTGGGGCTGACCCTGCCCGAGAACAAGGCGTTCAGCTTCCAGCTGGCGCTGGACTCCAACCTGCAGGGCATGGGGCTGGATCTGCCCGTGCCCCTGACCAAGGCGGCGGGTACCCGGCTGCCCCTCAAGGTGACGGCCCGTGGGCGGGATGGCAGCGCCGACATCCGCGCCGTACTGGGGGCGGACATCGACATGCAGAGCCGCCTGGTGTACGGCGACGGCGTGCCCTATCTCAGCCGGGTGCGGGTCAACATCGGCCAGCCCGGGGCGCGGGTGATGCAGGACAAGCCCATGCTGCTCGCCATCAACCAGCAGCAGGCGGACGTAGCCGGCTGGCTGGCACGTCTCAAGCAGTGGCTGCCGGCCAAGGCGCAGGCGACGCAGGGCAATGCGGTGGTGGGCCCCGCTTTCTTGCCCCAGGAGTGGTGGGTAGATGGCCAGCTGGCCCGTGCCGACATCGGCAGTGCCAGCCTCAAGGCGGTGCACTTCACCCTGGGGCCGGTGAACCAGGCCACCGAGGTGATGATCGACAGCCCCGACGTGATGGGGGTGGTGCGGGTGCCGGTGGCCGATGGGCGCCCCATCGATGCCAAGTTTGCCCGTATCTACTGGTCCGGCAAGGGGACCGATCTCAGCCCGGATCCCGATGAGCGCCAGGACAGGGCCATCATGGACGCCATTCCCTGGCTCACCTTCAGTTGCGTGGATTGCCGCTTCGGCGAGCTGCCCCTGGGGGAGGTGAAGGGGGAACTGCTGCCCGGGGCCAACCGGCTGGATCTCAAGGGGCTGGAGATGCGCCTGGCGGGCAGCACCCTGCGCGGCAGCGCCGAGTGGCTGGCCCGTGGCAGCCAGATGCAGACCCGTGCCAGGGTGAACCTCGAGACCCGCAACAGCGAGCTCCTGCTCAAGCGGCTCGGCTACACCTCGCCCATCGGGGATGCCCCGGGCAAGCTGGCGCTGGATCTGAACTGGCGTGACGTGCCCTACCGCCTGAGCCTGCCGACTCTGGCGGGCAGCGCCGACTACCAGCTGGAGGGGGGGACCCTGCGAGAGGTCAACGACAAGGGGGCCCGGCTGCTCTCCCTGCTGAGCCTCGATTCCCTGATGCGCAAGCTGCGCCTCGATTTTCGCGACGTCTTCGACAAGGGCTTCTATTTCGAGTCCATGTCCGCCTCCGCCAAGGTCCATCAGGGGGTGGTGGAGAACAACGACTTCTACATGAAGGGGGCCGCGGGCAACCTGCGGGGCAAGGGTATCGCGGATCTGGTGCGCTGGCGGCTCGACTTTGATCTGAGCTTCTCTCCGAACCTGGGGGGCACCCTGCCCGTGGTGGCGGCCTTCTCCCTGACTCCCATCACCGGGCTCTATGTGCTGGCCCTCTCCAAGCTGCTGGAGCCCGTGGTGGACGTGGTGACCCGCATCGATTTTCGGGTCTCCGGCCCGCTGGACGCCCCCAAGCTGGTGGAGGCGGGGCGGGATCGCGCCCGCATCAAGCTCAACCAGCAGCAGAAGGAGGCGGTGGATGCGGTGGCGCCCGGCCTGCCCGCCAAGGAGGTCACCCCCTTCCTGCTCAATCCCAAGCACCAGGGCTCGGGTCAGCGCTGAGGGCCAGCGCCGGGCTGGGGGACTTTCCCCCGGCCGCCAAACCCCTCATAGTGCAGATATTGCCCCGCGAGCCGAGGAGGTCTTGTGTCACCGGCTCGTCCAACAGAAGAGTGCGGATATTGCCCTGCGAGCCGAGAAGGCCTTGTGCCACCGGCTCGCCCAACAGAAGAGTGCGGATATTGCCCTGCGAGCCGAGGAGGCCTTCTGCCACCGGCTCGCCCAACAGAAGGAGCGCGTCATGTGGCTAGCCGCCATGCAGTTGATTTCGGGTCGTACCTGGCAGGATAACCGGGAGCGGATCGCCGCCGAGCTGGCGAGTCTGCCCGGGGAGCGCCCCTTGCTGGTGCTGCTGCCGGAAAACTTCGCCCTCTTTGGCGAGCGGCAGGGGTATCTGGACGGGGCAGAGCCATTGGGAAATGGCCCAATCCAGCAGCAACTCTCTGATTGGGCCAAATCCCACGGCATCTGGCTGGTGGGCGGGGCCATGCCCACCGCCATCGCCGGTGCCGACCACATCCACACCAGCACCCTGGTGTTCGATCCCGACGGCGAGCTCAAGGGGCATTACCACAAGATCCACCTGTTCGACGTGGACGTGGCGGACAATCACGGCCGCTACCGGGAGTCGGAGACCTTCAGCCCGGGTGATCAGCCTGTGCTGGTGGACTCCCCCTTTGGTCCCCTCGGCCTCTCTATCTGTTATGATCTGCGCTTTCCCGAGCTGTACCGCCAGCTGGCCCGGGCCGGTGCCCGGGTGCTGCTGGTGCCTGCCGCCTTTACCGCCGTCACCGGCGAGGCGCACTGGGAGCCCCTGCTGCGGGCCCGTGCCATCGAGAACCAGTGCTACGTGGTGGCCGCCAACCAGGGGGGCACCCACGAGACGGGGCGCCAGACCTGGGGCCACAGCATGGTGATCGACCCCTGGGGCCGGGTGCTGGCCTGTCGGGCGTCGGGGCAGGGCACAGTGCTGGCGCCGCTGGATGGGGCCCTGATCGATGAATTGAAACGCACCATGCCGGTGCTGCAACACGCCCGCCTGCTGTGAGCCCGCGGCCGTGGATTTAACCGTTACGACATCTCGCATGAGAGTGGAGAGAAAGATTTGAGTCTATTGAGCCAGGTTAGTGCCTCCCTGTTGGCCCCGAACGATCTCGACGAAGGGCGGCTGCAACAGCTGCTCGGCAGCCTGATGAGCCATCAGGTGGAGTTCGGCGACCTCTATTTCCAGCGCAGCTGGCACGAGTCCTGGATGCTGGAGGACGGCATCGTCAAGGATGGCAGCTACAACATCGATCAGGGGGTGGGGGTGCGCGCCGTCAGCGGCGAGAAGACCGGTTTCGCCTACTCGGACGAGCTGAGCCTGCTGGCGCTGCAACAGTCGGTGACTGCCGCTCGCGGCATCGCCGCCGCCGGTGCGCAGGGCAAGGTGAAGGCGTGGGCTCGCACCGAAGCAAACCTGCTCTACCCGGCGCTGGATCCCCTGCAGACCCTCGACAAGCAGCAGAAAATTGCCCTGCTGGAGCAGATGGACAAGTTCGCCAGAAGTCTGGATCCCGCCATCAATCAGGTGATGGCTTCCATCAGCGGGGTCTATGAAGAGATCCTGGTGGCCGCCACCGATGGCACCCTGGCCGCCGACGTGCGTCCGCTGGTGCGCCTCTCGGTGACCGTCATCGCCGAGAAGGGGGATCGCCGTGAGCGCGGCAGCGCGGGGGGCGGTGGCCGCTTCGGTTACGACCATTTCCTCGAGCTGGACGGGCTCGAGAGCCGGGCGTTTGGCTATGTGCGCGAAGCGGTGCGCCAGGCCCTGGTCAACCTGGAGGCCATCGACGCCCCGGCCGGCACCATGCCGGTGGTGCTCGGTGCCGGCTGGCCCGGTGTGCTGCTGCACGAGGCGGTGGGTCACGGTCTGGAGGGGGACTTCAACCGCAAGGGCTCCTCCGCCTTTGCCGGGCGCATCGGCGAGCAGGTGGCTTCCAAACACTGCACCATCGTCGATGACGGCACCCTGCCGGGTCGGCGCGGCTCCGTCTCCATCGACGACGAGGGGACGCCGGGGGGTTACAACGTGCTGATCGAGAACGGCATCCTCAAGGGTTACCTGCAGGACAAGCAGAATGCCCGCCTGATGGGGGTGCCGCTCACCGGCAACGGCCGCCGCGAATCCTACGCCGCCCTGCCGATGCCGCGCATGACCAACACCTATATGCTGGCGGGTCAGTACGATCCGGCGGAGATCATCGCCTCGGTGAAGAAGGGGATCTATGCCCCCAACTTCGGCGGCGGTCAGGTGGACATCACCTCCGGCAAGTTCGTCTTCTCCGCCTCCGAGGCCTACCTGATCGAGGATGGCAGGATCACCGCGCCCATCAAGGGGGCGACCCTGATCGGCAACGGCCCCGAGGCGATGAGCCAGGTTTCCATGGTGGGCCGTGATCTCGCGCTGGATCGCGGGGTCGGGGTCTGTGGCAAGGAGGGGCAGAGCGTGCCGGTCGGCGTCGGCCAGCCCACCCTCAAGCTGGATCAGCTCACCGTGGGCGGCACCCAGTAAGGTCACACACCTTTGTAAACCCCGGCCCGGCGCCGGGGTTTTTATTGGAACGCGCAAGCAATAAAAAGCCCCGGCAGGCGCCGGGGCTGGGAAAGGGGTCGGGTCAGTTGACCGAAATGGCGCGGGCGTCGATGAAGAAGCGGGCGTGGCCGTGGTCATCCACCCTTATCTGGGCGAGCAGGCGATCCTTTCGCTTGAACTCCCATCCTGTCTTGATCCGGGTCAGCGCGGGGCTGGCGGCACCGACCACGTTCAGATACTCATGAAACAGGCTGTAGCTTCCAATCTCGGTCAGCATCTTTTCCATTTGCATATCTCCTCAAGTGATGGGGTCAGCACATGCCACGCTAGCGGCAACCTTCTGAACCCTGCCTGTACAAAAACCAGACTACCCCATCAAGATGAAGGCAATATGATCAGGCGCAAGATCAGGAGGGATTTGCACGAAAAATGACACCGTTTTCAATCAGGGCTGGCGCGGCACGGCGAGATGATCGAGGGCGGTAGATCCGACATGGGTCGGCAAGGCGGCAGCGGGTTGTTCCATCACCTGGCCATGGAAGACGGGATCCTGAGCCACCTCCTTGACGCCGTTGATGCAGAACTGCATACCCATGCACACCAGCAGAAAACCCATGATGCGGGTCATGGCGTCGATGCCGGTGGCTCCCAGGATCTTGCACACGGGATCTGCCAGCTTGAGCACACCCCAGCTGATCAGGCTCATCAGGGCGAAGGCGGTGACCATGGCGGCATAGATGACGACGCGATCGGCCTCGGCCGGCAGCTCGGCGATCTGGGCCGCGCCGCTGATCACCAGCGCCATGGTGCCGGGTCCGCACATGCTGGGCATGGTCAGGGGCACGAAGGCGATATTCTGGTTGGCCTCGACCCCGGCAGACTGGTTTGGCGAGGGGAACAGCATGCGAAAGCCGATGAAGGCGATGATGAGGCCACCGGCCAGGCGCAGGCCGGGAATGGAGATCCCGAACAGATCCAGGATGGAGGATCCGATGAAGAAGCTGACGCACAGGGTGGCGAACAGATAGAGGGCGGCCATGTTGATCTGGCGGCGAATGTGCTCGCGGGACATGCCCTTGCTCAATCCCAGCAGCAGGGTGGCCGTGGTGGGCGGGTTGACCATGGGCAGCAGGGCCAGCAAGGCGAGAAAGACGACCTGGAAGAACATAGTGGACCTCGGGCAGGTGGACGGATTGGGGTGAGCTGGCAGGTCCGCAGCGGACCGCCACCCGGTCGATGATATCCGCAAAGAACAAGCCCCGACAGTGCGGGGCTTGCTTGGGAAGGATCAGGCGGCCTGCGGGGTGGCCTGGCGTTGGCCGCGCTGGCGCAGCCAGAGCCAGATGCCGAGCACGAAACCGAGGGCGGCCAGGCTGACCACATAGTGGGAGGGGGCCAGCACGTCCTCCTTCATCCAGAGGGTGACCAGCATGGGGGTGAGGCCGCCGAAGATGGCGTAGGCCACGTTGTAGGAGAACGACAGCCCGGAGAAGCGCACCACCGGCGGGAAGGCATTGACCATGACGTAGGGCACGGCGCCGACGATCCCCACCGCAAAGCCCGCCAGCATGTAGAGGGGCACCAGCTGATCCGTGCCGACTGCCAGGCTGTGGTAGAAGGTATAAGTGGCGCCGGCCAGCAGCAGGGAGCCCAGGATGAAGGTAGGGCCGCTGCCGATGGCATCGATCAGGCGACCATAGACGATGCAGCCCAGGGTGAGGGCGACGATGGCCAGGGAGTTGGCGGTCAGGGCATCGGCCGGGCTGATGCCGTGGACCTTCTGCAGATAGGTCGGGGTCATCAGGATCACCACCACTATGCCGGCGGAGAGCAGCCAGGTCAGCAGCATGGAGACGACGACGCTGCCCTTGTGTTCACGCAGCACCGTCTTGAGGGGCAGCTCCTCGGCCAGGGACTTGTTGGCCTGCATCTCGGCGAAGACCGGAGTCTCGTGCAGCCAGCGGCGCAGGTACATGGCGACGATGCCGAACACGCCGCCGAGCACGAAGGCCAGACGCCAGCCCCAGTCGCTCACATCGCCCGGGCTCATGCCACGGTTGATGGCGGTCGCCACCAGGGAGCCGAGCAGGATGCCGGCGGTCAGCCCCGCGGTGAGGGTGCCGCAGGCGACACCGACCCGGCGGGCGGGCACATGTTCGGCCACGAAGACCCAGGCACCGGGGACCTCCCCGCCGATGGCGGCCCCTTGCAGGATCCGCAGCAGCAGCAACAGCAGGGGGGCGGCGATGCCGAGCACGGCGTAGGTGGGCAGCAGGCCGATCAGCAAGGTCGGCAAGGCCATCAGGATGATGCTGAGGGTGAACATCCGCTTGCGGCCGATGAGATCGCCAAAGTGGGCCATGATGATGCCCCCCAGGGGACGAGCCAGGTAGCCGGCGGCGAAGATGCCGAAGGTCTGGAACTGGCGCAGCCACTCGGGAATGTCGGCCGGGAAGAAGAGCTCGCCGATGACCACGGCGAAGAAGACGAAGATGATGAAGTCGTAGAATTCGAGGGCGCCGCCCAGCGCCGCCAGGCTCAGGGTTTTGTAATCCTGTCGATTGAGGGGGCGACCGTGGTCGTGCGATGTGCTGACTTTACTCATATCCTTATGTTTCCCATCGTTTTTTTAGTTATTCTCCCCGGTGTGCTGCGGGGATACGCTCACCCACGAGGGTATGCTTTTGTGTCCCGCAATGTAAATCGCACAATTCGCAACACTGTCTTGCAGCACGGTGCGGCAAGTAGCTGGAGAGATGATGACGAAGAAAAAGGTACTGCTCTCCTGGAGCAGCGGAAAAGACAGCGCCTGGGCCTTGCATCGCCTGCGCGAGGATCCGGCCATCGAGGTGGTGGGGCTGTTCACCACCCTCAACCAGGCGTTCGAGCGGGTGGCCATGCACGGGGTGCGCAAGCAGTTGTTGTTGGCACAGGCTGAGTGCGTGGGCTTGCCGCTGATCACCATCGACCTGCCCTGGCCCTGCAGCAACGAGGAGTATGGGCGCATCATGACGGGCTTCATCGCCGATGTGCAGGCCAAGGGCATTCACCACATGGCGTTCGGGGATCTCTTTCTTGAGGATGTGCGCGCCTATCGGGAGCGGCAACTGGCGGGGACCGGCATCACGCCGCTCTTCCCGCTCTGGCGCAGCGACACGACCGAGCTGGCGCAGGCGATGATCGACGCCGGGCTCAAGGCCAGGGTCTGCACCCTGGATCCGGGCAAGCTGGACGCCGGGTTTGGTGGTCATGAATTCGGCCCGGCCTTGCTGGCTGCCCTGCCCGCCGGGGTGGATCCCTGCGGCGAGAACGGGGAATTTCACACCCTGGCCTGGGACGGCCCCATGTTCCTGCATCCCCTGCCCATCCGGGTGGGGGAAACGGTGCTGCGGGACGGCTTCGTCTTCACCGATCTGCTGGCGGAGGATCCCGAATGAGGGAAGACCCCCTCGGGTGAGAAAGGAAAGGGGCCGGCTCCGTGAGGAATCGGCCCCTTTGCGTTTGCCCCCTTCAGCGGGCGGCGAAGATGTCGCAACTGGCGGGCTTGCCGCTGTCAAAACCGCGTTTGAACCAGGTGAGGCGCTGGGCCGAGGTGCCGTGGGTGAAGCTGTCGGGAACGACCCGGCCCTGACCCTGCTGCTGCAACCTGTCGTCGCCGATGGCCTGGGCGGCGTTGAGCGCCTCTTCCAGATCGCCGCGCTCCAGCACCTGCTCTTTTTCCATGTAGTGGCCCCAGACCCCGGCGAAGCAGTCCGCCTGGAGTTCGAGCTTGACCGACAACCGGTTCTGGGCGACCTGGCTCAGCCCCTGTTGCTGCTGGCGCACCTTGGTGGAGATGCCGAGCAGGTTCTGCACGTGGTGGCCTACCTCGTGGGCGATCACATAGCCCTGGGCGAAGTCGCCGTCGGCCCCCAGCTTGTCGCGCATGTCCTGATAGAAGGAGAGATCGATGTAGACGGTGCTGTCGGCCGGACAGTAGAAGGGCCCCATCACCGACTGCCCCTGGCCGCAGCCGGTGCGGGTCGCACCGCGATAGAGCACCAGTCTGGGGGCCTGATAGTGGTTGCCGCTTTGCTGGAACATCTCACCCCAGGCGTCCTCCGTGGAGGCGAGCATCACCGAGGTGAAGCGGGCGAGGGGATCGTTGGCAGCCTGGGACGAGTTCTGACGCTGGGGCTGGCTCTGCGGGGCCGGATCCTGCAGCAGGGGGCCGAGGTCCACGCCGTAGTACCCCGCCACCATGACCACCACCAGCAGGATCAGACGCCCCTTGCCACCGATGGGCAGGCCGCCGCCCCCGTTGCCGCCGCCTTGCTGGCGTCGGTCTTCCACATTGTTGCTCTCACGGCGATCTTGCCAGCGCATATCCCCATACTCCCGTCATTGGTGGTGGCAGTAATGATAATGGCTGGCGCCGGGGCTTGCCTAATCGGCCCTGGTCATTCGGCCCAGGGCATCTCGGGCAGGCTGTCGAGAAACTCGCCGTAACGGACGAGGTTGAAGGGGCCCTGTTCGGCTTCCATGGCCATGAGTTCGGCGCCCAGGGCGCAGGCGATGTATTGCAGCGCCTCTTCCCGCGGGGTGCCCTTCATCACCAGGCGCATCAGGGTCGCTTTCACCTGGAGGGGATGGCCGTCGGCGAGCTGGTTCTCCACCATCTCCAGCAGTGTCTCTTCATCAAAAAATTCGGGGGTATCGGTCATGGCCGTTCTCCTGCCTGTTCCATGGGGTGGGCAGTATAGCGGGGACGCGGCTCCCGGGGCGAAAATATCGTCCGGGTCTTGCCAAGGAAGCGGGGCGGGAGCAGTCTTGGACACTCTCTCTGCCGAACGAGCCCATGTCATGATCCTCTCCGAGCGCCTGGAACTGCGCGAACTGACCATTGTCGATGCCCCCTTCATTCTCGAACTGCTCAACGATGGTGATTTTCACCGCTACATCGGCGATCGCGGGGTGCGTACCCTGGCGGATGCCGAAAACTATATCCAGCAGGGGCCTGCGGTCAGTTATGCCCGCCACGGTCACGGACTCTATCTGGTGGTGCGGCGGGAAGACGGGGCCAGGCTCGGCATCTGTGGTCTGATCAAGCGCGATACCCTGCCCTGTGAAGACATCGGCTATGCCTTCCTGCCCGCCTGGCGCGGCCAGGGCTATGCCATCGAGGCCGCGCGGGCGGCCATGGCAGATGGCCGTGAACGGCTCGGTATCGAGCGGGTGGTCGCCATCGTCACCCCGGGCAATGAGCGCTCGGTCCGGCTACTCGCCAAGCTGGGGCTGAGTCAGGGCAAACGGGTCAGGCTGGGAGCCGGCGAGGAGGAGTGCCTGCTGCTGGAGGCGCCGGACAAGGAGACTTGCGGGGTCTAGTCATCGCTCGGGTGGTGGGACCATGCAGACTATGACGTCAGGCAAGGAGGCCGCCGTGAGTTGCGGCCTGTCTGCATCGGGCTCTGCCGGTGGGCAGGCAAAGTCAGTTGAGCTCTTCGATGGAGAACTCGCCGGCGATACCATCACAGGAGATGGCGAAGCCGCCGCTGAAGCGGGTGCTGAACTGGATCAGGAACGCATCGTCGTCGTGTTCTTGCACGGGCAGGTTGATGGGTTTGCTGCGACGCAGGGGTTTGCGGATTTGTACGTGTTTCATCATGGTATTTCTCTATATAAATTAAGTGTTTGCTCCTTGTATTGGCAAATGTCAGGTCAATGGGCGCGGTCAGCACGATGGCGGACGAGCGCGCAGGAATACCCAGCCCGGTTCAGGGGCGTCTGCACTTTCAAGGAAGGCGCCAAGGACCACGCGGATGCATGATGCTACTTGGGAGTGGGCAGATCGGGTCTGCACCGTGAGAGCCGGGCAACGCAGGCAGACAGCCTGAACGGTTCTCAAGGCGAGTAAATCAGAAGAAGGTTATGCGGGTACTGGCAGGATTCATCGTGAGGTGAAGCATTGCGAACATAATCAGGGCTGATCAACTAGCCGGCGCGCATTCTCTCCTCGAAATGTGTAAAAAGCAAACACTAATTGTGCGTTCACCCAGTCATTCCCTGTTTTTCACGGCCACGGGGACGGCAAAAGGGCTCCCGAGGGAGCCCTTTTCATTGCCGGTCAGGGACGGGCTCAGGCGTCGCCGCAGGCCTTCTTGGCGGCGGTGATCATGGGGGTAATGGTCATGCCCTGTACCACGATGGAGAACATCACCACCGAGTAGGTCATCACCAGGATCACCTGGCGCAGATCGACGTTGTGCTCCGGGATCATCATGACACCGGATGGCAGTGCCAGGGCCATGGCCATGGCCAGACCGCCACGCAGGCCGCCCCAGGTGAGGATGCGCACCGAGAAGGTGTTGTAGCTGCGGAACTTGCGGAACGTCACATAGGGCAGGGAGACGCTGATGAAGCGGGCAGCCAGGCAGAGCGGCACCGCGATGACCAGCAGGATCCAGTCGCGCCAGTCGAGGTCCAGCAGCACCAGTGCCAGACCGATCAGCAGGAACAGCAGGGCGTTGAGGAACTGATCCATCAACTCCCAGAAGTGATCCAGGTGGTGCTGGCTCTGCTCGGAGAAGCCGGAATGACGGGTCCAGTTGCCGATCATGATGCCGGTCACCACCATGGCCAGGGCGCCGGAGACGCCGATCATGTTGGCGAAGGCGAAGCCCGCGGTCGGGATGCAGAGGGTCAGCAGCAGCTCCAGGGAGCCGTCGTCGGTGGCGCTGATCATCACGTGGGCGATGAGACCCAGCACGGCCCCGAACAGGATGCCGCCGAGAGCCTCATGCAGGAACAGACCGGCCACGCTGCCGAAGGTGGGCTCCACGCCGCCAAAGGCCACGGCAAACACGGTGGCGAAGATGACCAGACCGACACCGTCGTTGAACAGGGATTCCCCCTCGATCTGGATGGCGATCTGGGGTGGCGCCTTCATCTTCTTGACGATGGCCAGTACGGCGATGGGGTCGGTGGGGGAGATCAGGGCACCGAACAACATGCAGTAGACCAGCGGCACATCCCAGCCCAGCAGCTTGGCGATGAACCAGAAGCCGTAGCCGATGAGGAAGGTGGAGAGCAGGGTGGCGGCTATGGCCAGAATGGTGATTTCCCACTTCTGGCTACGCAACGCCTTGAGGTTGATGCCAAGGCCGCCGGCGAACAGCAGGAAGCCCAGGATCCCCTTCAACAGGAAGTTCTGGAAGTCGATGCTCTCCATGGTCTTGATGGCGAGAGGCTCCAGATTGAACCAACCCAGTTTGCCAAACAGCACCAGCAGCGCGGAGATCAGCATGGAGCCCGCAGTGATGGCGATGGTGGTCTGGATCTTCACAACATACTGGTTGGCAAAGGCGATGAAGATCGCCAACGCTGCCAGGAAGCAGAGTGTGTAGTAGACGCTCATAGTTATTTTTCTCTTTGGTAAACAGCAAGCACGTATCCCTCTTGAGGACGGGCATAGGGTACTCCCGGGTTAGATCATGCTCATTACCTATTTATGGTTATATTTAATCGTTGTCATGGACAGATAGACGGCTAGATTTCCATTTAATTTGATTGCTGCTAGGATGGGCATCACGCAGTTGCATGGATGTAAGGGGTACGAGCGGTGTCGAGCAGAGAGTCGAACAAGAAAGCGGATGTCACAACCAGGCTGGAAGCCTGTCTCAAGGAGCGGATCCTGATCATCGACGGGGCCATGGGCACCATGATCCAGGGTTACAAACTCGGTGAGGCGGACTATCGGGGGGAGCGGTTTGCCGACTGGCATACCGACATCAAGGGCAACAACGACCTGCTGGTGTTGAGCCGTCCCGCCGTCATTCGCGAGATCCACGACCAGTATTGTGCCGCCGGGGCCGACATCCTCGAGACCAACACCTTCAACGCCACCCGCATCGCCATGGCGGACTACGAGATGGAAGCGCTCTCGGCCGAGATAAACCGGGAGGCAGCCCGCCTGGCCCGCGCCGTGGCGGACGAGTGGACGGCCAAAGAGCCAGCCAAGCCGCGCTTTGTGGCAGGGGTTCTGGGTCCCACCAACCGTACCGCCTCCATCTCGCCGGACGTGAACGACCCGGGCAAGCGCAACGTCACCTATGACGAGCTGGTGGCCGCCTACACCGAATCGACCCACGCCCTGATCGAGGGCGGTGCCGACATCATCCTGATCGAGACCATCTTCGACACCCTCAACGCCAAGGCGGCCGCCTTCGCGGTGGACCTGGTGTTCGAGGAGCTGGGTTACAGCCTGCCGGTGATGATCTCCGGCACCATCACGGACGCCTCCGGTCGTACCCTCTCGGGCCAGACCACCGAGGCCTTCTACCACTCCCTTCGCCACGTCAAACCGGTCTCCTTCGGCCTCAACTGTGCGCTGGGGCCGGACGAGCTGCGCCAGTACGTGGAGGAGCTGTCCCGCATCAGCGAGACCCATGTCAGCGCCCACCCCAATGCCGGTCTGCCCAATGCGTTTGGCGAGTACGATCTGGACGCGGTCGAGATGGCGGAGCATATCCGCGAGTGGGCTTCGAGCGGCTTTCTCAACCTGGTGGGCGGCTGCTGCGGCACCACCCCAACCCACATCCGCGCCATGGCGGACGCCGTGGCGGGCATCAAGCCCCGCGCCCTGCCGGATCTGCCGGTGGCCTGCCGGTTGTCGGGCCTGGAGCCTCTCATCATCACGGCGGACTCCATGTTCGTGAACGTGGGTGAGCGGACCAACGTCACCGGTTCGGCCAAGTTCAAGCGCTTGATAAAAGAAGGGCTCTACGACGAGGCCCTGGATGTGGCCAAGCAGCAGGTGGAAAACGGCGCCCAGATCATCGACATCAACATGGATGAGGGGATGCTGGACGCCGAGGCGGCCATGGTGCGCTTCCTGAACCTCATCGCCGGGGAACCGGACATCGCCCGGGTGCCGGTGATGATCGACTCCTCCAAGTGGGAGGTGCTGGAGGCGGGCCTCAAGTGCGTGCAGGGCAAGCCGGTGGTCAACTCCATCTCCATGAAGGAGGGGGAGGACAAATTCATCGAACAGGCGAAACTGCTGCGCCGCTACGGCGCCGCCGTCATCGTCATGGCGTTCGACGAGGTGGGCCAGGCCGATACCCGGGCCCGCAAGTTCGAGATCTGCCAGCGCGCCTACCGCATTCTGGTGGACCGCGTCGGCTTCCCGCCGGAAGACATCATCTTCGACCCCAACATCTTCGCGGTGGCGACCGGCATCGACGAGCACAACAACTACGCGGTGGACTTCATCGAAGCGGTGAAGGACATCAAAACGCACCTGCCCCACGCCATGATCTCCGGCGGCGTTTCCAACGTCTCCTTCTCCTTCCGTGGCAACGAGCCGGTGCGCGAAGCCATCCACGCTGTCTTCCTCTACCACGCCATCAGGAACGGCATGGACATGGGGATCGTCAACGCGGGCCAGCTTGCCATCTACGAAGACATCCCGGCCGAGCTCAAAGAGAAGGTCGAGGCGGTGGTGCTGAACCTCAACGACAACGCCACCGAGGCACTGCTGGCCATCGCCGAGAAGTATCGCGGCGCGGGTGCCCAGGCGGAGGATCCGCGGGATCAGGAGTGGCGCAGCTGGCCGGTGGGCAAGCGGCTCGAACACGCCCTGGTCAAGGGGATCACTGATTTCATCGAGGAGGATACCGAGGAGGCGCGCGCCCAGGCCGAGAAGCCGCTGCACGTCATCGAGGGGCCGCTGATGGACGGCATGAACGTGGTGGGCGATCTGTTCGGCGCCGGCAAGATGTTCCTGCCCCAGGTGGTGAAGTCGGCCCGGGTGATGAAGCGGGCGGTGGCCTACCTGCAACCCTATATCGAGGCGGAGAAGTCCGGCGGTTCCAGCAACGGCAAAATCGTGCTGGCCACCGTCAAGGGTGACGTGCACGACATCGGCAAGAACATCGTCGGGGTGGTGCTCCAGTGCAACAACTTCGAGATCGTGGATCTCGGGGTCATGGTCTCCTGCGAGACCATCCTCAAGACGGCCCGGGAAGTGAACGCCGACATCATCGGCCTGTCGGGCCTCATCACTCCGTCCCTGGACGAGATGGTGCACGTGGCCAAAGAGATGGAGCGTCAGGGGTTCAAGCTGCCGCTGCTCATCGGCGGAGCCACCACTTCCAAGGCCCACACCGCGGTGAAGATAGAGCAGAACTACTCCGAGCCCGTGGTCTATGTCTCCAACGCCTCCCGCGCCGTGGGGGTGGCCCAGAGCCTGCTGAGCCCGGAGCTCAAGCCCGCCTTCGTCGCCCGCATCGACAAGGAGTACGAGATTGCCCGGGATCAGCATGCCCGCAAGCAGCCGCGCTCCAAGCCGGTCAGCCTGGCCCATGCCCGCGCCAACCGCCATCAGCTGGACTGGGTGGGCTATGAGCCCCCGGCGCCCCGGGAGCCCGGCGTGCAGACCTTCGAAAACGTGCCCATCTCTGTGCTGCGCCCCTACATCGACTGGACGCCGTTTTTCCTGAGCTGGGAGCTGGCGGGCAAGTTCCCCCGCATCCTGGAAGATGAGGTGGTGGGGGAGGAGGCGACGCGCCTCTACGCCGACGCCAACGCCATGCTGGATCAGCTGGAGAAGGATCAGAGCGTGCGCTGCGCCGGTATCGTCGGCCTGTTCCCCGCCAACGCCGTGGGGGACAGCATCGAGGTCTACACCGACGAGACCCGCACCCAGGTGCGCAAGGTGCTGCACCACCTGCGCCAGCAGAGCGAGAAGCAGGGCTTCCCCAACTACTGTCTGGCAGACTATGTGGCGCCGAAAGAGAGCGGCAAGCCCGACTGGATCGGCGCCTTCGCGGTGACCGGCGGCATCGGCGAGGAGGCCATCGCCAAGGCCTACAAGGCGGACCACGACGACTACAACGCCATCCTCATCCAGGCGGTGTGCGATCGCCTCGCCGAGGCCTTTGCCGAATACCTCCACGAGCAGGTGCGCAAAGTGCACTGGGGTTATGCCCCGGACGAGGCGCTCTCCAACGAGGAGCTGATCCGCGAGAACTATCGTGGCATCCGCCCGGCGCCGGGTTACCCGGCCTGCCCGGAGCACACCGAGAAGGGGAGCATCTGGGAGCTGCTGGACGTGGAGCAGGCCATCGGCATGCAGCTCACCGAGTCCTACGCCATGTGGCCTGGGGCGGCGGTATCCGGCTGGTACTTCTCCCACCCCGACAGCAAGTACTTCGCGGTGGCCCAGATCCAGCAGGATCAGGTGGAGGACTACGCCGTGCGCAAGGGCATGACCCTGGCAGAGGCCGAACGCTGGCTGGGACCCAACCTGCACTGATCCCCGTCTGCCTCGCCTCACGCGGTGCGGGGCAGACGCCGGGTACGCACGCCATATCGAGGTTGCCATGAAGATTGGATTTGTCGGTCTGGGGGCCGTGGTGCAGACAGCCTATCTGCCTGCACTCGCCGCACTGGCGGAAAATACCGAGATATGGGGTTTTGATCCCGCCATCACCCTGCCCGGCGTCATGTCCGCCTCGACCCTGGAAGCCCTGCTGGCCGAACCCCTGGATCGGCTGGTGATCGCCACGCCTTCCCTGCTGCATCTGCCCGTGCTGGAGCAGGCACTGGCCAGCGCCATTCCCCTCATTCTGGTGGAGAAACCCGTGGTGGCCACCCTGGCCCAGCACGATCGCCTGCGCGCCCTGCTGGCGGACCCCGAGGTCGCGGCCAGGGTGCTGGCGCTGGATCACTGGATGGCCCGCAATGCCGTCCAGCAGTTGCTGCTGAGCGGCAAACTGGATGAAGGCTGGCAGCCTCGGGAATCAGACGGCGCCGGGGGCGGGCTGGCCACCCTCGCCGATATCAGCGCGGTGGAGGGCTTTTTGCTGGAACCCTGCGGCCTGGACGAGACGGGGCATCCCTATGCCCTCAACTTCGCCACCGGGGAGCCGGATCGGCGGGTCCTGCGCCATCCAGACGGGGTGATCCTCGACATCGGTACCCATCTGCTGGCGATGATCCGGGAGCTGCTGGTGGCCCTGGGTGGGGACGACCGCCTGCACCTGATCGCGGAGGGCGTCTGCGACCGGCTGGGGCAGCCCATCCGGCGCGGGGATCTGGAGACCGCCGAGGGGCGGGCCTGCCTGCGCGGCGAGGCGGCAGGGGTGCCCCTGACCCTCTGGCTCGACAAGTATGCCGGTCCCGGGGTGGAGAAGAAGGGGCTTTGCCTGCACCTCAAGGACGGGCGGCGCATCGAGCTGCTTCGCTGCGGCAACCTGGAGTGGTTGCACCATCACGACGTCGACGGGATGCGGGGCTGGCAACATGAGGGGCCCCTCTATCGCCACTGCATCGCCCAGACCCTGCTGGCCCCCGTGCCTTTGGGAGGCTGGGCCGGCACCACGGCGCGCCGTTTGCAGGAGGTCGCCCTGCTGCTTGAGTTGCAGCAAGGGCTGCGCGGCCCCCATTGACGTCGCTGTGCGCCATCCGGCATGAGGGCTGGTGGCTGGCGCCGTCTTGCAGAACGGTCCGTTCTTGAGTGCGGCACTCTCGGTTTTTGCCCGTTCTTGCAGAACCGCGCATGGTGAGGGGAAAGGATTGGCGTTGCCAGTCGTTCATGGCACCTTATACTCTCCAGTCCGATTATCAGGTCTGCCATTTCCATGAATATTGCCATTTTATCCCGTGAGCCCAACAACTACTCCACCCGCCGTCTGGTCGAGGTGGCCCGGGCCCGTGGGCATCAGGTCGAGGTGCTCGACACCCTGCGCTGCTACATGAACATCGCCTCCCACAGCCCCTCCATCCATTACGAAGGACGGGAGCTGGAGAGCTATGACGCCGTGATCCCGCGCATCGGTGCCAGCATCACCTTCTATGGCACCGCCGTGCTGCGCCAGTTCGAGATGATGAGCACCATGGCTCTCAACAGCTCGGTGGCCATCTCCCGCTCCCGGGACAAGCTGCGCGCCATGCAGCTGCTCTCCCGTCACGGCATCGGCCTGCCGGTGACCGGCTATGCCCACAGCACCCACGACGTACCGGATCTCATCACCATGGTGGGGGGCGCCCCCCTGGTGGTGAAACTGCTGGAGGGCACCCAGGGGATTGGCGTGGTGCTGTGCGAAACCCAGAAGGCCGCCGAGAGCGTCATCGAGGCCTTTATCCAGACCAACAACAACATCCTGGTGCAGGAGTACATCCGCGAGGCCAACGGTGCCGATATCCGCTGCCTGGTGGTCAACGGCAAGGTGGTGGCCGCCATGCGCCGCCAGGCCCAGCCGGGGGAGTTTCGCTCCAACCTGCACCGGGGCGGCACCGCCGAAGCCATCAAGATCACGCCGGAAGAGCGTGCCACCGCCGTGCAGGCCGCCAAGATCATGGGGCTGGACGTGGCCGGGGTGGATATTCTGCGAAGCGCCCGCGGCCCGCTGGTGCTGGAGGTGAACTCCTCCCCCGGTCTGCAGGGGGTGGAAGCTGCCTCCGGCAAGGACGTGGCGGGCAAGATCATCGAGTTCCTCGAGCTCAAGGCGAGCCGCAAGCACAAGCCGGCGGAATGAGGCCCAAACGAGTGTCAGACAGGTAAACACAGGGCGCCCTCGGGCGCCTTGTTGCTATCTGGGGGGGGCTGGAAGGCAGCGGGCTTGCCGGGAACTGTCTCCCTTCTCCCGTTGTGTTGAACAGCCGGGGAGAAGGGCCGGGAATGAGGGGGTTATACCGCCCCGGGGGCGCCGGGGATCATCACCAGCCGGGCGCTGAAGACCCCTTCCACCAGATGGGTCTCAATCTGCCAGCCCAGCTTCTCGCAGATGCGCTGGATGATGGTGAGACCGCAGCCGTAGCCGAGGATCTGATCCGGCGCGGCGGCGGTGGGGTTGCTGATGGTGAGTACCTGCTCGTGCAGGGTGATCTCGATGTGCCCCTCGGCGTAGCTCAGGGCGTTTTTCAAGAGGTTGCCGAGGGCGATGGCGAGCAGGGAGAGGGGGGCCTGCACCTCGCTCTCCTCGTCCAGTTGCAGGCGAATGTCCAGCGTCTCCCGTTGCAGCAGGGGGGCGAGGCGGGTCAGCTCCCGGCGAATGAGCGGCGCCACCTGCTGGGGCGGGCGCTCCACGGCCTCCTTGCGTCCCAGCAGCAGGAAGGTTTCGGTGAGCAGGGCCATCTCGTCGGCGGCGGCGCGGATGCGGCTGACGGCGCGGGCCGCCGGGGCGGGCAGGTCATTCACCTTGCCGAGCAGGGCCGCGGATCCCTGGATCACCATGTTGGGGGTGCGCAGCTCGTGGCTGGCAAAGCGGCTGAACTCCTGTTCACGGGCAAACACGGCGGCTACCTCGTGCTTGCCCGCCAGCAGCGCCTGCTCTATCTCTCGCAGCTCCTGCCAGGGGGCATCGGGCACGAAGTCCCCCTGATCCGGGGTGAGGTGGGCGACTCGCTGGCGCAGCCGCTCCAGCGGCCTGGTGATGTGACGCACCAGCCAGATGCCGAAGGCGAGGCTCCCCAGCAGCAGGGCCAGGCCGATGAGGCGGGTCACCAGATGCAGCTTGGCTTCGTAAGGGTCCAGGTAGTCGTCCGCATCGTCGTTGAACACCAGATAGAGCAGCCCCTGACCCGAGGGGTGGGCGCGTACCAGGAAGTGCTTGTCCTCCCGGCCCAGCTGATGCTCGAAGAAGCCGGGGCTCTGGTAGGCCTTGAGCCAGGCGGGCAGGCGGCCCGCCTCTGTCCAGTAGCTGGAGAACTGGCGCGGGCTGGGGGCGGGGGCCGCCATTCCGAGGCGCAACCAGTCGTCGTCATAGCGGGTTGCCTCCGCCTCCAGCCAGTGGCGCAGGCTCAGCTCCTCCATCTTGTTCTCGGCCACCACCATCAGCAGGCTCAGGATCACCAGCAGCAGCAGACCGGCCCCTCCCAGCGCCAGCACCAGGCGCCGGCGCAGGCTCGGCAGACCGGAGGCAAGGGGCGGCGTCGGGTTCGTCATGGGGTCACCAGCCGGTAGCCCTGGCCGTGCAGGGTCTCCAGCATGGGGGTGGGGAAGGGCTTGTCGAGGGCGCTGCGCAGGGCATAGATGTGGCTGCGCAGGGCGTCGGAGTCGGGCTCCTCGTCGCCCCAGACGGTGTCGAGCACCTCCTGGCGCGTCACCAGCTGGGGGGCGCGCTTCACCAGCAGGGTGAGGATCTGGAACGGGATCTTGCCGAGTTTGAGCTCCACCCCGGCGCGGGTGGCGCGGCCGCTGGCGGGATCCACCGTCAGATCGCCAAAGCAGAGCACGCCCATGTCCCCTCTGGGGCCACGCAGGCTGAGGGCCTCCAGGCGCACTTCCAGCTCCTCCATGGCGAACGGCTTGACCAGATAGTCGTCGCCCCCCGCCCGAAAGCCTGCCAGCTTGTCCTCCAGGCTGTCGCGGGCGGTGAGAAAGAGTACCGGGGTCGCGATGCCGTCCGCACGCAGCCGCTCCACGGTACGCAGGCCGTCGAGGCGCGGCATCATGACGTCCATGATGATGACGTCGAAGCGCTCCTGGGCCAGCAGTTGCAGTGCGGCCTGGCCATGATAGGCGCAGTCCACCCTGTGCCCGGCCAGCGCCAGATAGTCCATGATGGTCTCCGCCACCTGGGGACTGTCTTCCACCACCAGTATTTTCATGCTCTGATCTCCTGGTCTGTGCCGCTATTTCACGGCCATTTCACACCGGATGGGTCATCCTGTGTGCCAGTGTAACCCCGAGGATCCCCGATGAAGAAGTCTCTCTGCGCCTTCTGGTTATTGATTCTATTGCCTTTTGGTCTGGTGCAGGCGGCCGAGTTCAAGCTCACGGGCCGCACCACCTGGCAGCTTGGCCAGTTGATGGTCAACGGCATTCCCTTCGTGATCGATGAGCGCACCCGCTTCAAGGATGGCCTGGATGAGGACGATCTCGGCGGGACCTGGGTCGATCTGGAAGGGGTCGTGCAGGAGACGGCGGCAGGGGCGCGGCGGCTCGTTCGCGAGGTGGAGGCGCTGGAAGAGGAGGACGAGATGGAACTGGAAGGGCCGGTGGAAGGGGGGCGGATCTGGGGTTATGTCACCTCGGATGGGAGCCTCTCCCCGTTCGAGGGACGCTGGCTGGAGCTGGAGTGCAAGTTTGACGGCATGCGCCTGAGCCAGTGCCGGGAGGATGACTGATCGGTCAGGGCGGACCGGGAAAAATTGCCCGTCCGGGGCCATAGTTAAACCTCACCCCGTGACCCCGGACCGCCTGCCATGACCCGAACCGCACTCTGCCTGCTGCTGTTGCCCTTCTGCACCCTTGCCGACGACGCCGAGCTCTGGCTGGTGGAGCTGGAGCACAACGACGGGGTGCGCCTGCAATTCCAGGGGGCTGAGCTGGAGCTCGGCAGTGCCGAACTGCACGGCGTGGCGCAGCCGGACGGGCTCGTGCCCGGCATGCACCTCGCGATCCAGAGCCGCTACGGCGTCGCCGAGACGATCCGGGTGCTCGACGGGGTGCCGGATCCGGCGCTCGGGGCCAGTTGGCGGCGGGCGGAGGATCGACTGCTCACCCATAATCAGCAGGCATTGCTGCTACAGGATCTCGGTGTGCTGGTGTTTGATGCTGACACTCGCTGGATCAACGGCAGCGCCGCCGATTTGCAACCGGGTCGCCGCCTGGTGCTGAGCCGGGATGAAGAGGGCCGCCTCACCGATATCCTCATTCCTGACCCCGAGGATCCCCTCGACGCCGAAGAGTGAGACCTCTCTCCCTTTCCCCTTGTTAATGGCTTGTACTTTAAATTTCCCCACTTATACTGGCGCACATCTTGTCGGAGTGCTGACCGTCGAACGACGCTAAGCTGAGACCGTTAATTCGGGATCCGTGGAACCTGATCAGGTTAAGACCTGCGAAGGGAAACAAGGGTAACTTGCGGGTTACCGCGCCGGGGAAGGCACACCTTCCCGCCAGCTGGAGGCAGACCGCCTCTGGCTGGCACAGGCGCACAGGGGGAGGTTGTCCCGCCGGGCCGTCAGGCCTGCGGATCTGCCACACAGGGCAGAGGGACGGCAGAGCAGGGAAGATCCATGCCCGACTCACTCCCCCGAGCACACCCCGCCGCAAGTTCATCTTCTCCTCGAACTCCAGACAAGCAAACACCCATAACTTCAACCAGTTAATGTGAGTTTTGCTATGTCTACCAATGTTTCTGATACCACCAAATCCAGCCGCCGCGAGCAGCGCTCCAGCGCCCAGACCTTTATCGACAACCTCAAGGGGATGGCTCACCCCAACTCCCGCCGCATCTTTATCGAAGGCTCCCGCGCCGATATCCGGGTGCCCCTGCGGGAGATCCAGCTGGCCGATACCTTCGTCGGCGGCACCAAGGACGCTCCCCAGTTCGAGCCCAACGAGCCGGTGCCGGTTTATGATACCTCGGGCCCCTATGGGGAAGAGGCCGCCCCCATAGACGTGCGCCGCGGTCTGCCGCGCCTGCGGGAGAATTGGGTGCTGGAGCGGGATGACACCGACGCGCTGGAGGGGCTGAGCTCCACTTTCACTCAGGAGCGGCTGGCGGACGAGGGGCTGGATCACCTGCGCTTCGAACATCTGCCGAAACCGCGCCGTGCCAAGCCGGGCCGCCGGGTCACCCAGCTGCACTATGCCCGCCAAGGCATCGTCACCCCCGAGATGGAATTTATCGCCATCCGCGAGAACATGGGCCGCGAGCGAGTGCGCTCCGAGCTCCTGCGCACCCAGCATCCGGGTCAGGGCTTTGGCGCCAGACTGCCCCAGAACATCACCCCCGAGTTCGTGCGCGATGAGGTGGCCGCCGGTCGCGCCATCATCCCCAGCAACATCAACCACCCGGAAGCGGAGCCCATGATCATCGGCCGCAACTTCCTGGTGAAGATCAACGCCAACATCGGCAACTCGGCGGTCACTTCCAGCATCGAAGAGGAAGTGGAGAAGCTGGTCTGGTCCACCCGCTGGGGCGCCGACACCGTGATGGATCTCTCCACCGGCCGCTACATCCACGAGACCCGCGAGTGGATCCTGCGCAACAGCCCGGTGCCCATCGGTACCGTGCCCATCTATCAGGCGCTGGAGAAGACCAACGGCATCGCCGAGGATCTCACCTGGGAGCTGTTCCGCGACACCCTGCTGGAGCAGGCCGAGCAGGGGGTGGACTACTTCACCATCCACGCAGGCGTCTTGCTGCGCTTCGTGCCGATGACTGCCAAGCGCCTCACCGGCATCGTTTCGCGCGGTGGCAGCATCATGGCCAAGTGGTGCCTGTCCCACCACAAGGAGAACTTCCTCTACGAGCACTTCCGCGAGATCTGCGAGATCTGCGCCGCCTACGACGTGAGCTTGTCGCTGGGTGACGGTCTGCGTCCGGGCTCCGTCTATGACGCCAACGACGAGGCCCAGTTCGCCGAGCTGCGCACCCTGGGCGAGCTCACCAAAATTGCCTGGGAATACGACGTGCAGGTGATGATCGAGGGGCCTGGTCACGTGCCCATGCACATGATCGAGCGCAACATGACCGAGCAGCTGGAGCACTGCCACGAGGCGCCCTTCTATACCCTGGGCCCGCTCACCACCGACATTGCCCCGGGGTACGATCACTTCACCTCCGGCATCGGCGCCGCGCTCATCGGCTGGTACGGCTGCGCCATGCTCTGCTATGTGACCCCCAAGGAACACCTGGGCCTGCCCAACAAGGAGGATGTGAAGCAGGGGCTCATCACCTACAAGATCGCCGCCCACGCCGCCGATCTGGCCAAGGGTCACCCGGGCGCCCAGATCCGCGACAACGCCATGTCCAAGGCGCGCTTCGAGTTCCGCTGGGAGGATCAGTTCAACCTGGCCCTGGATCCCGACACCGCCCGCGCCTACCACGACGAGACCCTGCCCCAGGAGTCCGGCAAGGTGGCCCACTTCTGCTCCATGTGCGGGCCCAAGTTCTGCTCCATGAAGATCACCCAGGACGTGCGCGACTACGCCGCCAAGCTGGAAGCCGTAGAGATAAAGCTGGTCGGCATGGACGGTCAGCAGGAGCGGGTGGTGGCCGAGGTCGAGAGCGGCATGGCCCGCATGGCTGAAACCTTCAAGGAGACCGGCGGCGAGATCTACCATCAGGCGGCGACCCTGAAGCAGGCCGCAGGGGAGGAGGCGTGAGCAGCGAGCGCGGGGCTGTCAGCCCCGCCGACCTGTCCGCCGTGACGCAGGCCCGCCCCGTGGTCTGGACCATCGCCGGGTCCGACTCCGGCGGCGGGGCCGGCATTCAGGCCGACTTGCACACGATGCATGACCTCGGCGTGCACGGCTGCTCGGTCATCTCTGCCATCACCGCCCAGAACTCGGTGGCGGTGAAGATGGTCGACCCCGTGCTGATGCAGACCTTCGCCGCCCAGATCGATGCCCTGGGGCTGGATCTGCCACCCGCCGCCATCAAGATCGGCCTGCTGCCGACCCGGCTGCATGTGGAGGTGCTGGCACGCAGGTTGTCGACCGTCGAGGCTCCCTTCGTGGTCTACGACCCGGTGGCCATCGCCAGCACCGGCACCCCCATGGCGGAGCCCGGCATGCTGGTGGCGGTGCGCGAGCACCTGCTGCCACGTCTGTCGCTCATCACCCCCAACGGTCCCGAGCTGGAAGCCCTGACCGGCCTGCCCGCCACCAGTCCCGAGCTGGTGCGCCTCGCCGCCCGGCGGCTGCGCGAACTCGGCGCCCGTGCCGTGCTGGTCAAGGGGGGCCACCTTGAATGGGGCGGGGATCTCTGCCTCGACTACTACCAGGACGAGAGCCGCGAATTCTGGCTCGCCGCGCCGCGCCTCGATACCCGCCACGGTCACGGCACCGGTTGCGCTTACGCCAGCGCCATCGCCGCCGTGGTGGCGCAGGACTATCCGGTGGAGGACGCCATCACCCTGGCGCGCGCCTACCTGCAACAGGGCTTGGCGGCGGCGCAAGGAGTGGGCGCAGGTCCGGGGCCCATCGCCCATCTGGGCTGGCCCGCCGATCTTGCCCACTTCCCCCGTGCCGTGCTGGCGGGATCACCGCTCGATCGCCGCTTCGGATTGTATGAAACAAGCAGCGCCCGTCTGCCGCAGGGCCCCTTTGCGCCGACCGAACACAACCTCGGCCTCTATCCGGTGGTGGACTCGGTCAAGTGGCTCAAACGCCTGCTGGGGGCCGGGGTCAAGACCATCCAGCTACGGATCAAGAATCTGCCCGCCACAGAGGTGGCGCCGGCCATTCGTGATGCGGTCGCGCTCGGTCGCCGCCATGGGGCGCGGCTCTTTATCAACGACCATTGGCAGCAGGCCATCGAGGCGGGGGCCTGGGGCGTGCATCTGGGGCAGGAGGATATGGAGACCGCCGATCTCGCCGCCATTCAGGCGGCGGGGCTGCGCCTTGGCATCTCCACCCACGGCTACTTCGAGCTGATGCGGGCCCGCGAGCTGGCCCCCTCCTATATCGCGCTCGGCCATATCTTCCCGACCAACACCAAAGCGATGCCTTCGCGCCCCCAGGGGCTGGCGCGGCTGCACCACTACCGCGCCCTGATGGCGCAGTGGCCCACGGTGGCCATCGGTGGCATCAGCGAGGAGCGGGTGGCGGCGGTCAAGGCAAGCGGGGTCGGCAGCATTGCGCTGGTCTCGGCCATCACGGCGAGCGATGACTGGCAGGGCGCGACCGAGCGGCTGCTCGCCGCCGTGGGGGCTGGGGATGAGCCGCGCTCGGCCACCGTTATACGGGAGGCTGAACATGCTCTCTGATGCGGAATACCTCAGATACGGTCGCCAACTGATGCTGGCGGAAGTGGGGGAAGCCGGTCAGGCGCGGCTGAAAGATAAATCCGTGCTGATCGTGGGCCTCGGCGGGCTCGGCTCGCCGCTCGCCCTCTATCTGGCCGGCGCCGGGGTGGGCACCTTGTGGCTGGCCGATGGCGACACGGTGGATTCCAGCAACCTGCCGCGCCAGATCCTGTTCGATAGCGAGGCGGTCAACCACTCCAAGGCGGAGCTGGCCCGCGAGCGCTTGGCCGCCCACAACCCGCTGGTGGAGCTGATTGCCATCAACCAGCGACTCGATGCCGCCAGCCTGCCGGAGTTTGTGGCCGAGGCAGATCTGGTGATCGACTGCTGCGACAACCTCGCCACCCGCCAGGCCATCAACGCCGCCTGCGTGGCCCAGGGCAAGCCCTGGGTCTGTGCCGCCGCAGTGGGTTGGCAGGGGCAGCTGATGGCGCGCACCAGCACGGATCACGCCTGCTACGCCTGCCTCTATCCGCTGGATACCAAGCTCTCCCAGAGCTGCGAGACCAGTGGCGTCACTGGCCCGCTGGTGGGGGTGATGGGCTCTTTGCAGGCGCTGGAGGCACTGAAACTGCTGCTCGGGCGCCCCAGCCCGGTGGCGGGCACATTGCGCCGGTTCGATGCGTTGACCCATCAGTGGCAGACCCTCACGCTGGCTCCCGACCCCGATTGCCCGGTTTGCGGCAGCACCCACCCGGCCCTGGAGAATTAACCATGAAGATCCGATTGAACGATATCGAGCTGACGCTGCCCACCGGCCAGCGCCTGACTGAGCTGCTGGCGGTGCAGGAGATTCCCCCTCAGGGGGTAGCGGTGGCCCTTAACGGCGCCGTGCTGCCCCGTAGCCGCTGGGCCGAGACCCGTCTCAATGACGGGGATGAACTCCACCTCTTCACCGCCATCGCGGGAGGCTGATCCATGATGCTCGCAGTCCCATCTTCGCGCGCTCTGCCTTGCGGCGGGGCCTCATCTCTTCTTATCGCAGTGGCCGGAGGCTGACATGCTGACAATTGCCGATCACACCTTCTCATCGCGCCTCTTTACCGGCACCGGCAAGTTTGCCCGCCCGGAACTGATGGCCGCCGCCATCGAGGCGAGCGGCTCCCAGCTGGTCACCATGGCCATCAAGCGGCTCGAACCGGGCAAGGCCCACGACGATATCCTCACGCCCCTTCGGAAACTCGGGGTCAAGCTGCTGCCCAACACCTCGGGGGCCAAGACCGCCGCCGAGGCGGTATTTGCCGCCCACCTCGCCCGCGAGGCGCTGGGGACGAACTGGCTGAAGCTGGAGATCCACCCCGATCCCCGCTACCTGCTGCCAGACCCCATCGAGACGCTCAAAGCCGCCGAGCAGCTGGTGAAAGAGGGCTTTGTGGTGCTGCCCTACTGCGGTGCCGACCCCGTGCTGTGCAAACGGCTCGAAGAGGTGGGTTGCGCCGCCGTGATGCCGCTCGGCGCCCCCATCGGTTCCAATCAGGGGCTGGTGACCCGGGAGTTTCTCTCCATCATCATCGAGCAGGCCAATGTGCCCGTGGTGGTGGATGCGGGGATCGGTGCGCCGAGCCATGCGGCCGCCGCCTTTGAACTGGGGGCCGATGCCGTGCTGGTCAACACCGCCATCGCGGTGAGCGGCGACCCGGTCGCCATGGGCCGCGCCTTTGCGCTGGCCTGCACTGCCGGGCGCAGCGCCTATGAAGCCGGTCTCGGCGCCCGCGCCCTGCAGGCCCAAGCCTCCAGCCCGCTTACCGATTTTCTGGGGGCGCTATGAGTCAGCATGCCAATGACCCCACCCCGACCCTCCCCTTGCCAGGGGAGGGAGTGTCGACTTCGCCCTCTTGTGAAGTAGGAGATCGGGGGGGCGGATTAACACC
>NZ_JBFODD010000058.1:0-74966 GCF_040908115.1 Aeromonas sp. R7-1
AAGATGGTGGAGGGAGAAGGATTCGAACCTTCGAAGGCAGAGCCGTCAGATTTACAGTCTGATCCCTTTGGCCGCTCGGGAACCCCTCCACGGGGTATTTTCCTGATTTTTCACTTACTTGACGCACTTGAATGGTGGAGGGAGAAGGATTCGAACCTTCGAAGGCAGAGCCGTCAGATTTACAGTCTGATCCCTTTGGCCGCTCGGGAACCCCTCCCCAAGTGCGAGGCCGCATACTACCAGATCCGGCAAGGTTGTGAACCCCTTGGCCGCATTCTGACGACAAAAAAGTGTCAAGTGGTCATTTTTTGATATGTTTCGCTCAAAATTCACACTTTTCAATGACTTTTATGTCGCTGCCGAAACGGCGAGGGGGCGTGGTGGGGCTGGCAGCCAGGAGCCACGGGGCTCCTGGCGGATCATGGGGAGCGGGCGCTCGCTCAGGCGTCGGCGGGGCGGGCCTGCTGGCAACCCTGCACCGCATGGGCGATGAGTTCGAGGGCGCTCTGCTCGCAGGGGGGCAGCACCTCGTCGCAACTCGCGATCGGGGTGACGCGATCCCCCCACTTGATGAGGGCGGCGCCCCAGGTCAGCCCGGCCCCGAAGGCGGCGGTCAGCAGGTAGCTGTTCGGCTTGACCCGACCCTGCTCCAGCGCCTCGCACAGGGCGATGGGCACAGTGGCGGCGGAGGTGTTGCCGTACTGCTCTATGTTGACCATCACCTTCTCCATGGGGGCGTTCATCCGCTTGGCCAGGGTCTCGATGATGCGCACGTTCGCCTGGTGCGGCACGATGAGGTCGACCTGCTCGGGGGCGATGCCCGCCTGGGCCAGTACGGTGCCGGTGGCTTCGCCCATGCCGCGCACGGCGCGCTTGAAGATCTCCTGCCCCTCGAAGTTGAAGGTGAAGAGGCCGTCAATGTCGTCGAAACGCACCCGATCCGTACCGAAGTTCGGCACGTGCAGTATCTCCCGCGCTTCGCTGTCACAACCGAGCTTGCTGGCAATCAGGCCGCTCTCCTGCTTGCTCGCCTCGATGATGACGGCGCCGGCGCCATCCCCGAACAGCACGGCGGTGTCGCGCTTGGCCCAGTCCAGCAACTGGGTCAATCGCTCGGCACCGATCACCAGCACCCTTTGCATCATGCCGGTCTGCACCAGGGAGGTGGCGACCGAGAGGGCATAGACGAAGCCGGTGCAGGCGGCGTTGAGGTCGAACACCGCTGCCTTGTGGGCGCCGAGGGCCTGCTGCACGGCGGAGGCACCATTGGGGACCAGCGTGCCCGGTGTGGCGGTCGCGAGGATGATGCCATCGAGGGCGGCGGCGTCCAGACCTGCGCACGCCAGGGCGCGACGGGCGGCCAGGGTGGCGAGCGCCTGGGTGCTGACATGGGAGACCCGGCGGGCCTTGATGCCGGTGCGCGGGTAGATCCACTCGTCCGAGGTATCCATGATGGTGCCGAGGTCATCGTTGGTCAGCGAGGCGGGGGGCAGGCATTTTCCCCACCCGGTGATAGTGGCGTATGTCATCTTGTCGTCGCTTGTCGTGATGGCCGCCCTGGGGCGGAAAGTGGCGAAATTATGCCGCACGGGGCGTTCACTGTCATCCTGCGGTCCCCCCAGTGTAAGGGGAGTGGCGGGAGCAAGACCGTGATTTTGCTTAAATTTCCGCTTCTCCTTGCCGTAAGATGAAGGCCCGATCCCGGCGACCCCTTCCCGAGGTGACTCCTGTGCACAAAGCGAATCTCAATCTCTTGCCCACCCTCAAGGTGCTGCTGGAGACCCGCAATATCAGCCGGGCGGCGGAGCTGCTGAACCTGAGCCAGCCCTCCATCAGCAAGCAGCTCGGCCAGCTTCGCAGCGAGTTTGGCGACGAGCTGCTGGTGCGGGAAGGGCAGCGCTGGCTGCTGACCCCGCGGGCCGAGGCCCTGGCGGCCCAGCTTGCCGATTCCCTCGGTGCCCTGGAGCGGCTCTACGAGGCGCCGGAATTTGCCCCCGAGCGCTGCGAGCGGGTGTTTCGGCTCGCCTCCTCCGACTACGTGGCCCAGCACATCCTGCCGGACATCTGTGCGGCCCTGGCGAGGGCCGCCCCCCGGGCGGCACTGGAGTACAGCCTGTGGGACAAGCGCCAGTTGCCCCAGCTCTGGCAATCGGAGCTGGACATGGTCTCCACCATCACGGAGCTGGTGCCGGACCAGATCCGCGGCCTGCATCAGGGGGAGGACAGGCTGGTGGTGCTGATGGGGCGCCATCACCCGCTCTCTGGCATGGCGCTCAGCCTGGAGGATTACCTTGCATGGCCCCACCTGCAGGTGAGCGGGGGCGGGGACAAGGACAGCCCGGTGGAGCAGGTGCTGGCCCCCCGCGGGCTCTCCCGGCGCTGGTTTGCCCGGGTGCCTTTCTTCCAGGCCGCGGTGGAGGTGCTGCTGCGCACAGACTGTCTGATGACCACCCCGGCCCATATCGCCTGGCAGCTCTCCCGGGAACATGCCCTGAGTTTTTGCGATCTCCCCTTCGCCACCCGGGTCCAGCAGTATCATCTGCTGTGGCACCAGCGCCACCACCTGGATCCGGCTCACCGCTGGTTCCGCGAGCTGGCCTATCCCTTCCTGCGGGATCACCTGCAATTCACCCTGGGGGAGAGTCGCAAGCAGTTGGCCCGAGGGCCGCAGGTGAGCCGCTGATGGCAGCGGGTTGTGCCACTCTATAACCACTGGCTATGGGCTCTATTCATAACTTTCACTTCTGGCATAGCGAGCCACCCCCTACCCTGCTCCCGGGTGACAACAATCGACACGAAGGAAGAGAAGGTATGGAGCTGACGAGTTGGCTGGCGCTGGCCGCCATTTGCGTGATGGGGGCCATCAGCCCGGGGCCGAGCCTGGCACTGATCATCCGCAATACGGTGCAGGGAGGGCAGGGCCACGGGGTCGCCACGGCGCTGGGACACGGCCTGGGAGTCGGTATCTATGCGCTGATCACGGCCCTCGGCCTCGCCATCCTGATCACCCAGACCCCACTGCTGTTCGATCTCATCCGCTACGGCGGCGCGGCGTTCCTCGCCTGGCTCGGGATCAAGGCGTTGCTGGCCAGGCCCGCAGGGGGTGAGGCGGGCAAGGAGGAGGGGCACCCGCCACGGGGACGTCAAGGGGCGTTCGAGGGCTTTATGGTGGCCTTCTTGAACCCCCAGCTCGCCATCTTCTTTATCGCCCTGTTCAGCCAGTTCGTGCATGCCGACACCGGCTGGCGTGAGGGGGGCATCATGATGCTGACCGCAGGCGGCATCGATGCGCTCTGGTATGTGCTGGTGGCCCTGGTGCTCTCTCGCGGGCCCGTACTCGCCTGGCTCAAGGCCAAATCCACCGTGATCGACAAGGTGAGCGGCCTGGTGCTGCTGGGGCTGGCCCTCAAGGTCGTTATCTAGCTCCGCGTCGGGTGCCTGCGTAGTCGGCACACTCTCAGGGCCGGGGGATGAGGGGGCCGCCAGATGTCTTTGTACCGGGTCAATCCTGCATTCTGCGGTGATCTTAAGCGGGATCAAGGCGGGGGGCGGGGAGTCTGGCTAGAGTGGCGGCCATTTGCAGCCCTTCGAACCGGACGTTATGCGCGATCAGAACCATCACAACCGCCTGGAGTTGCTGGCCCCGGCCAAGAACCTCGCCTATGGCATCGAGGCCATCAACCACGGCGCCGATGCCGTCTACATGGGGGGTCCCGCCTTCGGTGCCCGCAGCGCAGCGGGCAACAGCCTTGAGGATATCGAGGCTCTTGCCCGCCATGCCCACCGCTTCGGCGCCCAGGTCTTCGTCGCCTTCAATACCCTGCTGCACGACCACGAGCTGGAGCAGGCCCGGCGCCTGACCCACCAGATCTACCAGGCGGGCGCCGATGCGCTGATCGTGCAGGACATGGGGCTGCTAGCGCTTGATTTGCCCCCCATCGCGCTGCACGCCAGCACCCAGACCGACAACCGCACCCCGGAAAAGGTGACGTTTCTGCAGGACGTGGGCTTCTCCCAGGTGGTGCTGGCCCGCGAGCTCTCCCTTGCGCAGATCCGCGAGATAAGCGCCGCCACGAGCGTGCAGCTGGAGTTCTTCATCCACGGCGCCTTGTGCGTCTCCTACAGCGGCCAGTGCAACATCAGCCACGCCCGCACCGGCCGCAGCGCGAACCGCGGCGAGTGCGCCCAGCTCTGTCGGCTGCCCTGTTCCCTGCAAACGCCAGGGGGGGAGGTGCTGGTGGAAAACAGCCACCTGCTCTCCTTGAAAGACATGGATCAGACCGACAACCTGGAGGCGCTGATCGCCGCAGGGATCCGCTCCTTCAAGATTGAAGGGCGCCTCAAGGGGCTCGACTACGTCAAGAACGTCACCGCCTGGTATCGCCAGAAGCTGGACACCATCTTGGCGAGCCGCCCCGATCTGGTGGCCGCTTCCGCCGGTCGTTGCAGCTACACCTTTACGCCGGATCCCAAGAAGAGTTTCAACCGGGGCAGCACCGACTACTTCCTCCATGGCCGACAGCCAGGCATCGACTCGCCGCGCAGCCCGAAATACGTCGGGGAGCCGCTCGGGCGCGTCACCAGCGTGACCCGCGATGGCATCGAGATCGACGGCCAGGCCGTTGCCCTCAACAACGGCGATGGCCTCGGCTTCTTCAAGCCGGGGGGCGAGCTGGTGGGGATGCGCCTCAATAAAGTGGAAGAGAAGGCACAGAGCAAGCGGTTACTCCTGTCGGAACCCATGCCCGGTCTCAAGGTGGGCACCGAGATCTTTCGCAACCACGATCAGGCCTTCAGCAAGCAGCTCGAAAAAGGGAGCGCGGATCGCCGCATCCGGGTCGATATGCGGCTATCGGAGTGCGACGAGGGACTGCGGCTCGAACTTGTGGACGAGCAGGGCATTGGTGCCGCCGTCACGCTCCCCTGCGACCAGCAGCCGGCCGACAACCCGGAACGGGCGCTGCAACAGGCCAGGGAGCAGCTCGGCAAACTCGGCAACACCCTGTTTGTGGCGCGCCAGATTGAGTTGGCATTCACTCGCCCGCTATTTATTGCGGCTTCACAGCTTAACGGCTTGCGCCGGGAGGGGATCGCCGCCCTGGAAGCGGCCCGTCTGGCTGCCTACCGGCGACCCGAGCGGCGCATTCCCCTGCGAGGCGCCGTTTATCCCCAGCATCGGCTCTCCTACCTCGGCAACGTGCTGAACAGCGCGGCGGAGCAGTTCTTTCGCGAACACGGGGTGGGGAGCATCGCCCCCGCGTATGAGGCGAACAAGGAGGAGCGGGAAGTGGTGCTGATGACAACGAAGCACTGCATCCGCTACAGCCAGCAGCTCTGTCCCAAGGAGGTGCCCGGTCTCAAGGCCGAGCCCCTGGAGCTCAAGATGGGCAAGGAGAGTTTCCGCCTGCGTTTTGACTGCCATCGCTGCGAGATGCAGGTGATGGGCAGCCTGAAGAGAGGATGATTGCCCGAGTGGGCATGGGGCTGGAGCGGATTTGATGGCAGTATGGGGCGCGGCCTTGTCACGGATATCCCGTGGTGAGGCGCCTTCCCCCAGCCTTCTTCTGACAAAGGATCCGTCATGAACATCCATGCACTGCCGTTTTGCACCACGAACTGGGCCGAGGTCCCGCCGACCGAACACAAGGGAGAGCGCGGCGTCGCACGCTGGCATACCCGGCAGTTCGGGGAGCTGCGGGTGCGAATGGTGGAGTACTCCCCCGGGTATCTGGCGGATCACTGGTGCAGCAAGGGCCATGTGCTGCTCTGCCTCGAAGGGGAGCTGCACACCGAGTTGCAGGATGGCCGCGTCTTCACCCTGACGCCGGGCATGAGCTACCAGGTGGCGGACAACGCCGAACCCCATCGCTCCTACACCGAACTGGGCGCTCGCCTCTTTATCGTCGACTGAGCCGCCCTCTTTCCCGCTTTCCCCTTGCGCTTCAGGAACTTGCCATGCTTGAACTCAGACCCAACTGCGAGTGCTGTGACCGGGATCTGCCCGCCGACACGGCGACGGCCTACATCTGCTCCTTCGAGTGCACCTTCTGCGCCGAGTGCAACGATCAGTATCTGCACCTGACCTGCCCCAACTGTGGCGGCGAGCTGGTCAGGCGCCCGCGCCGCCCGGCGGCCAAGCTGGTGAACAATCCCGCCTCCCTCCAGCGTGTCTTCAATCCGGCTCTGAAAGCGGCGCTGGGCAAGGGGGGCTAGGGCCCTCCCTTCATGGGAAGGGCTGGGCTGGCAACTGGCTCGCCCCGGTGGCTCTTGACCTTCTCCCGGCGGCAGCCCCTATCAAGGGGGCTCACACCAAAGGAGCAAAAGATGACGGAGCGATTCGAAGGAGAAGGGGCGAAGGCCTATGACAGCCGCATCCCCCTGCTGGTGCCAGGCTACGAGCTGCTGCACCAGCTTTGTGCCTCCCGGCTGATGGCCGCGCTGGGCCAGGAGGCCCGGGTGCTGCTGGTGGGGGTGGGCACGGGCAGCGAGTTGCTGCTGCTTGGCCGTCTCTGCCCCCGCTGGACCTTTGTGGCCCAAGATATCTCGGCGGACATGCTGGCCCAGGCCAGGGTGCGGGCCGAGCAGGCGGGCATGGGGGAGAGGGTGTGCTGGCACCTGGGCGCATTGCCTGTGGTGAATAAGCCTTGCGATGGTGCACTCTGTCTGCTGGTGCTGCATTTTCTGGCGCAAGATGCCAAAGCCGCGCTATTGGGTGATATTTATAGCCAGCTCAATCCTGGCGCTCCCCTGCTGCTGGCGGATCTGATGGCACCAACGGACCCGCTCGAGCGCAAGGCCATGGGGTTGCAAGCCGCCCTCGCCGGTTTGCCGCTTCCTGCCTGCGAGCAGATGGTGCGCCGCCTCGGAGAGGACTTCACCTCCCTGGACGAGGGACAGACCCGGCGCCTCTTGCAAGGGGCCGGTTTCGCGGCGGCGCACCGCTTCTTTCAGGCGCTGGGGTTTCACGGCTGGCTGGCGCAGCGGCAGTGAGCCCTGGCCGGGTGGCGCCGGATCAACGAGAGGCCCTCTCCAGCGTCAGCAGTGCCTGCTTGATGGGCAGGCCTCCCGCATAGCCGGTGAGGCTGCCATTCTGGCCGATCACCCGGTGGCAGGGGATGATGATGGAGAGCGGATTGCGACCGTTCGCGGCACCCACCGCCCGCACCGCGTTTGGCTTGCCGATGGTGCGGGCGATGTCGCCGTAGCTGCGGGTCTCCCCGTAGGGGATGTCGCACAGCGCCTGCCACACCGCTTGCTGAAACGCCGTGCCCCTGGGGGCGAGCGGCAGGGTGAAGCGCTGCAACCGGCCCGCGAAGTAGTCCCGAAACTCGGCGAGGAAGGGGGCGAGCGCCTCGCCGTCCTGCTGCCAGTCCTGCATGTCGGGCAGCGGCCGCAGTCCGGCCAGGAAATCCACATGGACCAGGCCGCGCTCGTCGATGGCGACCAGCAGTTCGCCCTGGTCGGTGGGCATCATGTCATAGCGGATCATGGGCTCTTCTCCTCGTCTTGAGTCTGTGTTGGCCGGGTGAGCAGCTCTGGTTGTTCACTCATGGCGTGCCACAGCCAGCTCGCGGCATAGGCGCGCCACGGTTGCCAGGGGGCGCTGCGCGCTGTCACCTCTTTCACCGGCAGCTTGTCACCGCCCCCCAGCGCCTTTTGCAGCACGAGATCCGAGGCGGGGAAGGCGTCCGTGTCGAGCCCGCAGCGCAGCCGCCAGTAAGCGACCGTCCAGGGACCTATGCCCGGCAGCGCGAGCAGTTGCTCGTCGCTTGCCGTGGCGAGGGTGAGTGCGCCGCTTGCGAGCGCCGAGGCCAGCCCTTGCAGGGTGCGGATGCGGCTGCCCGGCATGCCGATGCCGTCGAGATCCAGCTCGCACAGCTGGGTCGGGGTGGGCAGCTGCGCGGTGCCGAACTGCGCCAGGGTGCGCGCCACCAGGCGCCCCATGATGGTGATGGCACCCTTGACCGACACCTGCTGGCCGACGATGGCGCGCAGCATCACCTCGTATTCATCCCACCCCCCCGGCAGCCGCACTCCGGGCCATCGTCCCTGGATGCCGGCGAGCAGCGGATCCTGCCCCAGGTGTTCGCCGATGCGGCTCATGTCGGCGTCGAGATCCCACATGCGGCGCACGCGGTACAGGATGTCCGGCAGCGCACCCGGCGGCAGATCCCGCACCGTGAGTCTGAGCCTCTCCCCCTCGACGGGCTCGATGCGGATGAGCCCCTCCTGCTCGCCGACCCGGTGACGGCGTTCGTAACCGTGCTCATCCACCCGCTCCAGCCCCGGAATGGCGCGCAACCGGTAGAACGCGAGCATGGCCTGGACGTCGAACGGCGGGCGATACAGCAGGTGCAGTTGCAGGCTCGATTGCGGCGCCGCCTCGCCAGTCCCCCCTTCCTGCTTGCGCAGGGCGCCCGGTGTCATCCCATACGCCTGCAGCCAGGCGTCGTTGAAGCGACGAATGCTCGCAAAGCCTGCGGCAAACGCCACGTCCGTGATGGGCAGGCGCGTTTCCGTCAGCAGCCGTTTCGCAAGCAGCAGGCGGCGCGTCTGCTCCACCTGTTTCGGCGAGGCACCGAGGTGTTGCTCGAACTGGCGCCTCAGGGTGCGCTCCGTGATCCCGGCCTGCGTTGCAAGGGAACCCAGGCTGTGCTCCGCCAGCTCGCCGCGCTCGATGCGCGCCAGCACCTGGGCGACGAGCGGTGGCAGATCGCCGCTCTGGGCCGGTGCGAGCTCGGGGCGACAGCGCAGGCAGGGGCGTAGCCCGTGCTGCTCCGCCGCCGCCGCGAAACGAAAATAGCGCACATTGTGCTCATGCGGTGCCCGCGCCGGACACACGGGGCGGCAATAGATGCCGGTGGAGAGCACCCCGGTGAAGAAGCGACCATCGAAGCGCGCGTCTCGCGCGAGGCGTGCGGCGTGGCACTGCTCCCGGGTGAGACCCGGGATGATCTCGTCCCGTTGGGATGAATGCGGGGGCTCTGTGGTCATGGCATGGCTCGGGTTGCTGTGGGCATGTCCCAGAGACTAAGCGGGGGCGAGAGGGGTGACTAGCCAAAAACGGACAGGAATAGCAAAAATAGTTGGGCAGGGGAAAAACGGGCGCGAGATGAGTCGCGCCCGGGAGCGGTTATTTCAGATAGCGCTGTTCGAGGTGTTTGCGCAGCCACTGGGGATTGAGCGCCTCACCGGTCGCGCGGCGAATGAGCTCGTCCGTGCCGTGCAGGCTGCCCTGGGACCAGATATGGCGACCGAGCCAGCCAAAGATCTCCGGCAGGCGGCCGGATTCTACGAGCGTGCCCATGTCGCCGAGCTCACGCTCGAGTGCAAAGCGCAGCTGCGCCGCGTACATGGCGCCGAGCGTGTAGCTCGGGAAGTAGCCAAACGAGCCGTCCGTCCAGTGGATGTCCTGCATGCAGCCGTTCTGGTAATTGCCCTTCGTGGACAAGCCGAGCCACTGCTGCATCTTCGCGTCCCACAGCTCGGGGATGTCCGCGACCTCGATGCGCCCTTCCATCAAGTCCCGCTCCAGCTCGTAGCGCAGGATGACGTGGGCCGGGTAGGTGACTTCGTCCGCATCGACGCGGATAAAGCCGGGCTCGACCCTGTTGTACAGCTTCTCGAGGTTCGCCGGTGCGAGCGCATCCTCTGCCCCGAAGTGTGCGCGGATGCGCGGTGCAATCTGTGCAAGGAACGCGGGGTGATGGCCGAGTTGCATCTCGCAGAACAGGCTCTGGCTCTCGTGAATGCCCATGGAGCGCGCCTCGGCCACCGGCTGGCCGAGCAGTGCGCGCGGCAGGCCCTGCTCGTAACGCGCGTGGCCCGTCTCGTGGATGATGCCCATCAGGCTGGAGACGAACTCCTGCTCGTTGTAGCGCGTGGTGATGCGCACGTCCGTCGGCACGCCGCCGCAGAACGGGTGGCTGCTCACGTCGAGCCGGCCGTGGGCGAAATCAAAGCCGAGCAGTCCCATCACCTCCTGACCGAGCGCCTGCTGCGTTGGGATCGGGAAGGGGCCTTGCGGGGTGAGGATGGTCTCGATTTTCTGCCGCTCGCTCACGGTCTGGATGAGGCCGGGCAGCCAGCTCGTCAGATCGCCGAAGATCTGATCCAGCCTCGCGCTCGTCATGCCGGGCTCGTACAGCGCCAGCATGGCGTCATAGGGGCGCACCCCGAGCGCGTCGGCGCGCAGGCGAGCCGCCTCCCGCGACAGCCGCACCACCTCATCGAGGTTCGGGGCAAAACCTGCCCAGTCGTTCTCCTTGCGCTGGCGACGCCAGGCGTGCTCGCATTTGCTGCCGGCCAGGGAAAGCGCTTCCACCAGCGCCCCCGGCAGCAGGCTTGCATCCTGCCACTGGCGCTTGATCTCCCGCAGGTTCGCACGCTGGTGCTCGTCCAGCGGCTCGCTCTCTGCCTTGGCAATCCACTCCCCAAGCTCGGGGGCGGTGCGCTTGCCGTGGATCAGCACGCCGAGCTCCGCCATCGCTTCGGCGCGGGCCTCGTTGCCCCCCTCCGGCATCATGGCGGCCTGATCCCAGCCGCAGATGGCGGAGAGGTGGGAGAGGCGGTGCAGTTGTTGCTGATGTTGTTCGAGTTTCTGGTATGACATGGGATTGTCCTTGTTATCGTCCCTGATGATATGCACCCCGTACCTGGCATGATCGGGGCCGCCCGATGCTAGCACTGCCATCCACCCTGGTGCCACCCTCAGGCAGTCAGCCGAGGCGCTTCTGGTGCCGTTCGCGGTTTTCCGCCTTCTTGCGCTCGCTCTTGCGCAGCAATACGTAGAGCGCACCGCTGCCGCCGTGGCGGCGCTCGGCGCTGTGCATGGCCATCACCGAAGGCAACTGTGGCAGCCAGGCGCTGACATGGCTCTTGAGCAGGGCACGCGGGGTGCTGCGCTCCCCCTTGCCGTGCAGGATCAGCAGGCAGCGGATATCCCGCACTTCGCATTCGGCAATGAACTGTACCAAGGCGATACGGGCCTCGTTGAGCGTCTTGTGGTGCAGGTCGAGGGAGCCTTGCAGCTCGTATTTGCCAAGGCGCAGCTTCTTGTAGACCCCCTCCTGCACGCCGTCACGCTTGAAGCCGACGATGGCATGGGGGTCCAGCATCTCGACTGCTTCCGTGCCAAGGTGATCCAGGGTGAGTTGTTCGGCGGTGGCGGCTTCCCGGCGCGCGAGTTGCGCCTCGGTGGGCTGGCTGTTGCCCGCAACAGGGGCGATATGGTCGCTGCGAAGGGGCCGCACGTCGGCCACTTCCTGCAGGAACAGTGAGAGTTCGTCGTTATGAGACACGGCAGGCTCCCCGCATGAAAATGAGGGAGCCAGTATAGCGGGCCTTGGTGGGCCTTAGAATGGCAACGCTCGCGGGCCCCGGCCCTGCCGGGGAGGGCGGTCTGAGCGAGCCTGGTTATTGCCCCTCTTTGGGCGGCTCTGCGTGCATCACCTTGTAGATGAAATAGACCGCATAGGCGCTGATGAGCAGGAAGGTGCCGAAAATCACCAGCATGGACATCAGCCCCACGCTGTTGCCAAACATCAGGTTCATCCAGAATTCCATCTCGTTCACTCCTGTCACTGGGCGGTGACAGGCATGATAGATACCTCTTCAGGAGGGAGGAGATGATCTCGATCAACTCCCTCTCTGGTTATTTAATCGACAGTAAATTCTGTGAGCCGACGCGCATCCGGCGCGTCAGGTCGCCGGACTGGACGCTATTTTGCCTTCTCCAGGGTCGGTTCGGTGAGGGGCGTGATGCGCCAGCCCTGCTGCTCCAGCAGGGCGAGCAGCCCGTGCTCGCCGTAAAGATGCAGGGCCCCTACCACGATAAAGCTCTCGTTCGGCAGGCTGGGCCACTTCTTGACCCAGTTGCGGTTGCGCTCCGCCAGCAGGGTCTGTTCCAGCCAGGCTTGCAGCTTGGGCGGCGCCATCTCCTCCCTGAGCAGATTGATGAGGGTGGCCTCGTCCCCGTTCTGCCAGGCGGTCATCACGGCGTCGAACCCCTGCTGGATGTCGGGCAGCTCGTCCAGGGTGCTCTCCAGCATCAGGGTCTGGTTGTCGCCGACGCTCGCGAGATAGCCGAGTTGCTCCAGCAGGGTCTCCAGCCCGACGATGGGCTTGCCGCCGTCGTTCGCCCGCTTGGCGAAGTGTTGGTCGATACCGTATTCACCGCGATAGCCGGTGCGCTCCAGGGCCGCCTGGGTCAGGGTAATGGCCGCAAACCAGGGACGCAGCGGGGCCAGCATGCTCTCGTTCAGACCGTTCTGGCCCGCGGCGATGAGGGTGCGACGGTAGAGGTCGATGGGCAGGTGATCCTTGAGGGTCTTGCCGTCGACGAGCCGGGTGATGGCGCCCATCTCCTGCCACTGCTCCTGGCTGATGTGGGTCATGTCCACCTCCATCACCAGGGCGCGGCTCTGCTGCCAGGCGCGCTCCACCGGGTCCGGCAGGGGATAGAGAGAGGGTTTGCCCGCATGGATGGACCCCAGCAGCCAGTGCTGTTCGTTGCCCTTGTTGATGCGGTAGAAGGCCGGATCGGCCATGGCATGGAGCGGCAGCAGCAGGCAGAGCAGGAAGGAGAGCAGCGTGGGATGGAATCTCATGAGGCACCTTATGTGAGCGGGATGAGTGCTCTATGATAAGTCCTCATTTGTCACAGCCAAGAGGTTTCCCATGCCCCACCTTCGTTTTCGGGCAGTTTCTGTCGACACCCTGCAGCGGATAAGCGCCCCCCTGATGGCGGACCTCTGCGCCCTGACCGGTGGCAAGCCGGAGTTCGTCACCCTGGAGTGCGTGCCGAGCCAGTGGGTACGAGATGGCCAGCCCGAAGCCGGTTTTCCCTTCGTGGAGCTGGTCTGGTTCGAGCGACCGCAGGAGATGCAGGATGCCGCCGCCGCCCTCATCACCCGCCACCTGAAAGGGGTGCTGGGGGAGCAGACCTATGTGGTGGTGCAGGTGCTGCCCATCGTCAAGAGTCACTACTACAGCAACGGCCAGCACTATTGAGCGGGCATCGTTGCTAAGACAGGTGCATGTCAAGAGGAGGGCCGCCGAGGGCCCCTTTTATCAGGCGGATTTGATCAGCAGCTTGTCAAGCCAGCGGCTTGGCAGCAGGCGGCGCAGCACGGTAAACAATTTGGTCGGGAAGGTGACCGGGTAGCGGTGCCTGGGACGCTTGCTCGTGAGCGCATGCAGTAACGGCGGGATGCAGGCCTCGCTTGGCAGGGTGTAGCCCCGGGCACCCCCTTCACGCTCCAGCCTGGCCAGCGTCTGGGCATAGGCGTCCTGATGGCGGCTGGTGGCGGGATCTATGTGGCGCAGGAAGGCCTCCCGGGCATTGGCGCGAAACCGGGTGTCGATGGGGCCAGGTTCGATCAGGCTGATGTGCACGCCGCTGCCCGCGAGTTCCAGGCGCAGGGTGTCGGTATAGCCTTCCAGCGCGAACTTGCTGGCGTTGTAGGCGCCACGATACTTCATGGCCACCAGGCCAAGCACCGAGCTGTTCTGCACGATGCGCCCCTCGCCTGCCGCCAGCATGGGGGGCAATATCTGGCGAATGAGATGATGCCAGCCAAAGAGGTTGGTCTCGAACTGCTCGCGCAGCGCCTCGGTGGGCAGATCTTCCAGCGCACCGGGCTGGCCGTAGGCACCGTTGTTGAAGAGGCCGTAGAGGCGCCCTTCTGCCAGGGCCAGCGCCTCTGCCGCCCCTCGCTCTATGCTGGCGCTGTCCGCCAGATCCAGTTGCACCGCCAACAGACTCTGCTGCTGCAGCAGGGCCACATCCTCGGCCTTGCGGGCGGAAGCGATGACGGTGAAGCCCCGGGCGCCGAGCTTTCTTGCGGCGGCGAGGCCGATGCCGCTGGAGCAGCCGGTGACGAGCACGAAGGGATGGGGCATGAGCATGGTCCTGATTGACGGCCGGCAGGTGGCCCGAAGTTGGCATGGTAGCGTGGTGCCACCAAAAACAAAACCGGGCCAGAGGCCCGGTTTTCGGTCACGTCAGATGCCTGATTACATGATGGTGAACGGCATGATGATGTGGAACTTGACGTCATGCTCGGAGCTGAACATGTTCGGGTAGTACCAGCTGCCCTTGTCGTCCTGTTCGTTGTTGTAGTCGGTGTAGTGCAGCTTGAACAGGGTGCCCTTCAGCTTGCCATCCTGCACTGTGTACATGACGTCGAAGTTGGCTGCCCACTCTTTGCCGCCTTCCAGGGACTTGTCGCCGTTGTTGGCATCCCAGCCGTAGGCACCGGAGACACCCACGCCCCAGCCCGGTGCACCCACCAGATCATCCAGGGAACGAGTCACGCCGAAGAACAGGGCTTTCTCGTCGTTGTGGTTCCAGTCGGAGCGGGAATCCCACCAGATTTCGTTCGCGCCCTGGGAGTTGCCGTAGCCGCGGGTCAGACGGGGCAGGTAGTTGCCCAGATCCCCTTCAGCCTTGGTCCACAGGCCTTCCAGACGGAAGCCATAGGGACCGGCTGCCCAGCTGGCGGTCAGGGCTTGTTGCCAGGCCAGGCCGTCATAGTCGCTGTTCTCGGTGTCGGAACCGTAGAACTGGTAGCTGGTGTTCAGGCCACCCAGTACGTCGAACTTGTGGGCCAGCTTGAAGTGGTAGCTGTCCATGTAGCCTTCGGACTGACCGAAGCCGGCTGTGACGGCAGTGCCGTTCTCGAAGGTGTAGCGAGCGGCCAGACCGTGGATGTAGTCGATCTTGTTCGCATCGGTGAAGGGATCGCTGGCATAGGGGCTGCTCTTGGAGAAGCCGGTGGTGTTCTTGAACCAGGGAGCCTTGTACTCGTCGGCGATGGCGTAGGTCAGGTAGAGGCCGCCGAAGGTGCCTTCGATCTGGCCACCACGGTAGGTACCGGGTTGATAGGACCAGTTGACGCCGAGGATGCCGGGGACATAGAGCTGGGTGTAACCACCCTTGGCGGTGACGGCGTCACCGAACTTGAATTTCAGGGCGGCGTTGGAGAGGCTGAAGCCGTTCTCGGGAACGCCGTCACCACCTGAACCCCACTTGTCGCCCCAGAAGGAGAACTCGTTCTCTTCGTTGACGCCATTGCTCTCGTCAACGGCCAGGTCGTAGGCACCGAAGCCACCCACGTCGACGCCGACCACACCCCATGCATAGCCGGAGTTGAAGTTCAGGGCTGCCTGGGTGGTGGCATGGCTCAGGTTGGAGTGGTATTTGCCATCCTGACCCGGACCGGCCTGGACGCGATCACGCTCACGCTGGAAGTAGAACAGGCCACCGGTGAGCTTGCCTTCGTCGATGAAGGCACTGTAGGACTTGCCGTATTCCGGGCTCATCATGTCTTGAGCGGCGAACGCCATGCCGGGTGCGACCAGTGCCGCGACCACGGCAGCACTCAACGCGGCGCGCTTGAAGATCACTTTTTCCATTTGTTATTGCTCCTGATTTTATGGACTTAGCTTTTTTATCCGGCAGCCGGGTAGGCACCCGCCGCTCGGTATTGGCATTGCAATCAACACCCCGAAGGGCAAAAAAATGGTTCTCTGTCGTGCCCTTGTGCCTGATGCCTTGGCGCATCGGTCGGGGCTATCTGCATCGTTACAGTCGTTATTTTTTGGCTGTCGATCCTTGGCGATCTGACATCACCAAGAGTACGTTCGCGGTGCGAAATATCAATGTAAAGTTCCCGGCAAGTTTCAAAAATATGACCGAGTGCAAATAATCATGATTCTTGGTGTGGGCACTCCCAGGCCACTCATGTCGGCAATGACAGCGCTTTCATGGTGATTTCACCGTTCTCCTGCGCAGATCTTGCCGTCAAGGCAGAACTTTCTTTGTTAACCCGGTGGCAACATATAATTTTGTATCACAAAAAAAGATGGACCCGGCCGGATGCCCACTGTCGTGAGCGTGAGCCGTCGCCCCGACAGACAGGGGGACCTGGGATGTGAAAGGGGTGAGGGAGCCTGTGACTGAATGGATGAGGCAATCCGTCATTGGCCGTGAGGACATGACGGGAGTATCAGGAGAAGGGTTGCGGCAAGGCCGTACTGCGGGCAGGTAGACAGGGAACGCGCCCCGGGTCTGGTGCGAACCAGACCCGGGGGTTATCAGGCTTGGCTCAGGATCCGGGGGATCTGCTGGGCCTGGTGGTGTATGTGCTCCGAGACCTGCACCGAGAGGCGGCTGCCCTGGCGTGCGTGCTGGCTGATGCGACCAATGAGGGCGGCGAAGCTCGCCAGCCTGTGTTCCTGGCTCTTGGCATTGTCGGCGCCCTGCAGGGCGATGACGGCGGTGCTGCGCGCCATCTCCCGCACCGTAAGGGTGGTCTGGCGCAGCTGCTCCGCCTGCTGGCGCTGCTCGGCGGCCTCTGCGGTGATGCGGGCCAGCACGGTGGCGAGCTGATCCCCCGCCTGGGTGAGGCTGGCAAGGATCTCGGTGATCTGGCCGAGGGAGCGCTGGGTGTCGGCGGAGAGGTGGCGCACCTCGTCGGCTACCACCGCGAAGCCGCGTCCCTGCTCCCCGGCCCTGGCCGCCTCGATGGCGGCGTTGAGGGCCAGCAGGTTGGTCTGCTGGGAGATATGGCCGATGACGTCGACGATGGCAGTCACGTCCTCCACCGAGCGGGTCAGCTGGGCCAGGGCGCCGCTGCTCTCGTCGATGGCGAGCCCGGTCTGGGCGGTAGCCGTCAGCATGCCCCCGACCAGCCGCTCGCTCTGGCTCATGGAGTGTTCATTGTGCTGGGCGTGCTGGGCGATTTCGGCGGCGACCTGGTGCACCTCGCTGGCGAGCTGGTTGAGCTCCTGCATCATGGTGTCACTCTCGTCCACCGCCTGCTCCGTGGTGCGGGTGCTGTGATGGATCTCCTGCACCTGGTTGACCATCCCTTGCAGACTTTGCGACACCGCCGATAGCTGGCCCTCTTTCTGCTGCTGATCCTGTTGCAGGCGCTGTATCAGGCGGTTGTAGCTCGCGACGATGTCCGCCAGCTCGTTGCGCTCGCGCCCCGGTGTCAGCAGCTGGGCCTGACCCGTGGCGTCGAGCTGCAGGAAGGCTGCCCGCAGTTGCAGCAGGGGCCTGACCAGCCAGCGACGCTGCACCAGGGCGAACAGCAGGGCCACCACGACCAGGCAGAGCGCCAGCACGCCGAGTACGGTGGCCAGCTCCCGGTTCATGGTCTGACGGGCGGCGGCGAGTTGTTCGCCCAATTGCTCCCCCGCTTGCAGCAGCTGGGTGATGTCCTGCTGCACCATCTGACGAGCGGCCTGCTGCTGTTGCAGCGCCTTGCGGCTGTTTTCCAGCTCCTGGGGATAGCGCTTGAGCAGGGAGGTCAGCTCGGCTTTGGGCTGATCCCCGAGCTCCTTGCGTATCGGCTCTCCCAGGGTGAATTCGTCGGCCGGTGCCTCCTCGAAAAGTGCCAGGCTCGGCAGGGCGGCCAGGGAGTCTGCCTGCTTTTGCAGGGCAGCCAGCTCGAATTGCAGCCCTTCGAGGCGCTTGGCGCTCGCCTGCTCCATGTAGTTCTGGCGCTGGTGGGCGAGGGAGGGGAGGGCGGTCAGGATGTCGGCCGCCCCCTGGCGATACTGCTCGGCAAGGGCCGGATCCCGCCCGGCGGCAGCCCCCTGCTGGCCGTAACGGAGCAAGGCTTTGGCCTGGGTGGTCAACTCGTTCTCGGCATTTTGCAGCAACCACTGGCTGTTGCCGGAGAGCTTGCCCGCTGCCAGATAGTCGCCGTCAATGCGGGTTTTCATCTGCTCAAGCCGGGCGTTTAGCGGCTGGGTCTGGGGATCCTCCAGGCGGGACAGCAGGGCCAGCGCCTGCTGGCGCACTCCCTGGGCCTGGGCCAGCAACAGGGGATCCCCGCTGCCGAGATAGTCGCGAAGCGCCCCCTGCAGCGGACCGCTCAGTTGCTGTTGCAGGCGCTCCTGCAAACGCTGGGCTTGGGCCGAGTGGTTGAATTGTTGCCAGCCATGATAGAGCGCGGTGGCCTGAACACCGGCCACCAGCAGCAAGACGAGGGAAGAGAGGGAGGCAAAATGGGCAATTTTCACATCAGATTCCTGCTTGAATCACGCAATGGGCGCGAGCTTAATCAGGTCTGATGGCGTTTTTATGACAGTGGCCGTGCCAGCTCCCGTTGACTTGGGCTCTTCACCAGCAGGCCGAGCAGGGCGCCGCCCATGATGAGCCCCCCCGCCAGCAGATGGCGCGGGGTGAGCGCCTCGCCGTTGAGCCAGACCAGCAGCAGGGTGCTCAGCAAGGGAGTGAGGTAGGCGAGCGCGCCGATGCGGCGCGGATCCCCGTCCCGCAGCGCCAGATACCAGGTGACGAAGGCCGCCCCCATGGGGCCGAGGGCCAGCCCGATGATGAGGCCCCAGTCACCTGCCGGGATGCGGGCCACCGGCAGCGGTCCCTCCAGCATCCATGCCAGCAGCAGGGCCAGGAGCCCTGCCGGCAGGCAGGCGGCGGCCGTGACCACGGCAGGAGCGGGAGGCAGGCGGCGGGAGAGCACCGAATAGGCGCCCCAGACGATGGCGGCGCCGAGGGCCAGCAGGTAGCCGGGCAGATGGGCCTGTTGCAACTGCAGGTGACCATCGACCATCACCAGTACCGATCCCGCGAGACCCAGGGCCCCGGCCAGCAGATGGTGCAGGCTCAGGGGATGACCCGGCAGCAGCAAGGGGGTGAACAGTATGATGCACAGCGGCCAGAGGTAGTTGATGAGGTTTGCCTCCAGCACGGGGGCGTGGCGAAAGCTTGTGAACAGCAGCAGGTGATAGAGCAGCAGGGCGGTGATGGTCACCAGCCAGGTGAGGGGGCTGGCGCGCCACTGGCGCCAGAATGGCAGGGTGCCCGCCCCGCAGAACAGCAGCACCAGCCCCACCAGCACCAGCGGCGAGACGCTGGTGATCCGGGAGGTGAGCGCGGCGAGGGAGGCCCACAACAAGATGGTGAGCAGGGCAAAACCGGTGGACTTGTCCCACCAGGAAGACGCAGGCATCCAACACTCCTTTGCAAGATGAATGAACGAAAAAGAGGGCCAGTCTAGCAGACTGGCCCTCGTCACACAGCGTTGCCGTGACGGTGCGGGTTATGACTCCCGGCTCGGGACGGCCCCTGCCGACGGAGCCAGGGACTGCCCCTTGACGTACCAGACGATGAGGGCCAGCACCAGCAGCGGCAGCACGGGGTCGAACCAGGTGCCGCCGGAGCCGAACAGCAGGTTCAGCAGAGCGACGCCGGTGCCGCCGATGGCCCAGGCGATGGTGGTCGGGATGGACCAGACGATCATCTGCTGCTTGACGTCGGAGATCCCCATCATGCGGTTGACCACCCAGAACAGGCTGTCGTTGAAGTAGCCGAAGAAGAGCGACCCCATGGTGGCGGCCTGGGCGGCCAGCAGCATGTTGACCCCGGGGATCTGCGCCAGGATGGGGGCGGAGATGGAGGCCGCCGTCACCATGGCCACGGTGCCGGACCCCTGGATGAGGCGCACCAGGGTCGCCACGATGAAGGGGATCAGTATGGGGGAGATGGGCAATTGGGCGATCTGCTCGGCGAGCTGCTGACCTGCGCCGCTGTCGCGCAGCACGGCCCCCAGCGCCCCACCGGCACCGGTCACCAGCAGTATGATGCCGGCGGATTGCAGCCCCTCTTCCAGGCGGGCGGCGGTGGCGTGCCTGTCCATGTGCGGGACCAGGGTATAGACCGCCAGCAGCACGCTGATGGCCAGCGCGATGATGGGGGTGCCGATGAAGTTGATGCCCTGCACCAGGGGGTTCGCCATCAGGCCGTCCATCCCCTCCAGGGTGGCCAGGGTGGTGAAGATGGCCTTGACGAAGATGAGCACAATGGGCACCAGGATTGGCAGCAGCGACAGGGTCAGGCTCGGCAGGGTCTTGCCCTCCTTCTCCTTGAGGTACTGCTCATAGGTGGCTTGCAGCTCGTCCGGGGTCTGAGCGGCCTGGGCACCGAACTCGGGGTACTTCTTGTCGAGCCACTGGGCGTAGAAGACGATGCCGAGCACGCAGGGGATGGCCAGGGCCATGCCGGTCAGCAGCATGGCGCCGATGTCCACGCCAAACAGGCCTGCAACCCCCAGCGGACCTGGGGTCGGCGGCACGGTATGGTGGGTTACCACCAGGCCGCCCGCGAGCGCCACCCCCAGGGTGAGCAGGGAGCGCTTGCCGCTTTTCGCCAGCGCCTTGGCCACCGGATAGAGGATGACGAAGGCGGAATCCACGAAGATGGGGATGCTGACGATGTAGCCCGTGATGGCCAGGGCCCACTCCTCGCGGCGCTTGCCGAGCCACTTGATGAAGCTGTAGGCGATCTGTTCGGCGGCGCCGGAGACCTCAAGCAGGCGACCCATCATGACCCCGAGGCCGATGACGATGCCGATGCTGCCGAGGGTGGAGCCAAAGCCCTGGGTGATCACGGTGAGGGTCTTGTCGATGCTCATGCCGCCGGTGATCCCGGCGATGCAGGCCGCCGCCAGCATGGCGATCAGGGCGTGCACCCGGGTACGGATGACCAGGAACACCAGCACGAAGACCGCGATGATGAGACCGATGATGGGGGTTGGGATGTCGCTCATGATGCCTCCTGCATGTCATGGGTGATGAAACTGTCGATGATGTCGGCAAACGTCCTGTCTGCCGCGAAGCCGAGGGCGCAGGCCCGCTGGTTGTCGATGCGTCCCGGCCAGCTCGCCACGATGCGCTCGATGGCCGGATCGGCGGCAAACTGCACCCGATCCCGGGCCGCCTGGCCACCGACCCGGGCGAGGGCCTCCAGCATCTCGCCGACGGTCACGCTGATGCCGGGCAGGTTGATGCTGCGGGCGTCACCGGTGGCGGGAAGTCTGGCCGCCAGCAGGAAGTTCGCGACCACGGTGGCGGGGCTGGAGAGCCAGAGGCGCAGATCCGGGCTCACCGGGCAGATGGCGCTCTCCCCTTGCAGCGGCTCGCGGATGATGCTGCTGACAAAGGAGGAGGCGGCGCGGTTCGGTTTGCCCGGCCGCACGCAGATGGTGGGCAGGCGCAATACCAGACCGTCGACGAAGCCCTTGCGGCTGTAGTCGTTGACCAGCAGTTCCCCCATGGCCTTCTGGGCGCCGTAGGAGGAGGTGGGGGTGAGCGCCGTGCCGTCATTCACCAGCTCCGGCAGCGGGCCGCCATAGACGGCGAGCGAGCTGGTGAAGACGAAGCGGATGCCCGGCCGGGCATGGCGGCACGCCTCCAGCAGGGTGCGGGTGGTGTCCAGGTTGACCTGCCAGCCCAGATCGAAGTCCTGCTCCGCGTGGCTGCTGACGATGGCGGCCAGGTGGTAGACCACGGCGGTCCGCTCGCTGATGAGGGACTCGGCGACACCGGGTTCGGTGAGGTCGGCCCGGAGACAGCGAACCCTGGGGTCCGGCAGGGGGGATTGCGGCTGCTGGATGTCCACCAGCAGCAGCTCGGTGAAGGGGTGGGGGCCTTGCAGCAGGGCCCGGGCCAGTTTCTGGCCCAGGAAGCCACCGCCGCCGGTGATGATGATCTGCATCTTGTTATCCTCAGACTCGTTCATGTTCAGGGTCGTTATTGTTGTGTCAACCAGCCCAGCCCTTCCCGGGTGCCGGCTCTGGGGTTGTATTCGCAGCCAATCCAGTCGTGGTAGCCCGCCTGCGCCAGCACCTTGAACAGGTGGGGGTAAGCGATCTCCCCCTCGTCAGGCTCGTGGCGATCCGGCACCGAGGCGATCTGGACGTGGCCGATGGCCGGGCCCAGCTTGCCGATGAGACGGGTGAGATCCCCGTCCATGATCTGGGCGTGATAGAGGTCGAGCTGCACCCCCACGTTGGGTCTGTCTATCTCCTGCACCAGGGCCAGGGCGTCGAGCTGGTGGGCCAGGAAGTAGCCGGGTACATCCCGATCGTTGAGCGGCTCCAGCAGTACCTTGATGCCGTCTTCGGCCAGGAAGTCGGCGGCGAAGCGGATGTTGTCGATCAGGGTCTGGCGGTGGGCCGAGAGGCTATGAGCAGGGTCCACGATGCCGCTCATGGCGTGTACCTTGGTGCAGCCGAGCGCCAGGGCATAGTCACGCACGCTTGGCAGGTGGCCGCGAAACTCCGCTTCCCGCCCCGGGATGGCGGCCATGCCGCGCTCCCCTGCCGACCAGTTGCCCGGCGGCATGTTGAACAGGGCCTGGGAGAGCCCCTGCTCGCGCAAGCGGCGGCCCAGCTCTGCGGCCGGCCACTCGTAGGGGAAGAGGAACTCCACCGCTTCGAAGCCTGCGTCGCGGGCGGCGGCGAAGCGCTCCAGGAACGGCACCTCGGTAAACAGCATGGTGAGATTGGCGGCAAACTTGCTCATGGTTTCATCCTCCTCAATTCATCAATTTCGGGTTCGCTCAGGTAGCGGATGGCGTGGCCATGAAGCATCAGTGCCAGGCGCGCCGTCTCCTCCAGCTCTTCCATGTTGTTGACCGCATCCACCAGATCCTTGCCCGTCACCACGGGGCCGTGGTTGGCAAGCAGGAAGGCGTTGCCTTCGGGGGCGCGGCGCCCCAGCTCCTCGGCGATGCGGGCATCCCCCGGTTTGTAGTAGGGGATGAGCGGCAACTGGCCGACCCGCATCACGTAGTAGGGGGTGAAGGGGCGGATGACGTTGGCCGGATCCAGCCCCTCCAGACAGGAGAGGGCGGTCAGGTGGGTGCAGTGCAGGTGCACTACGGCCCGGCAGTCCGGATTGTTGTGGTAGATGGCGAGGTGGAAGGCCACCTCCTTGGAGGGGCGATCACCTCCCAGGTGTTCCCCCTGCAGGTTGACGTGAGAGAGCCTGTCGGCGCTGAGCCGTCCCAGGCAGGAGCCGGTCGGGGTGGCGATCAGGGTACCGTCCGGCAGCAGGGCGGAGAGGTTGCCGGCGCCCCCGGTGGCATAACCGCGCTGGAAGAGGGAGGCCCCCAGCATCACCATGGTGTCGCGCAGTGCCTGTTCAGTCATGGAAGTACTCCTGAGCCTTGTCGAAGAAGTCGTCGCTCCCGAAATTGCCGGACTTGAGGGCCAGCGAGAGGGGGGCGTCGATGGCCCGCACCCAGGGCACACCGGGGGCGATCTGCGGGCCTATGTGGAACGCCTTGACGCCGAGAGCCTGGGTGACCCGGCTCGAGGTCTCGCCACCGGCGATGATGAAGCGGTCCACGCCGGCGCCTTGCAGCAGTTGGGCGAGGCGGGCAAAGCAGTGTTCCACCGCGTCGCTGGCCGTCTGCTGGCCGTGGGTTTCCTGAATGCGGGCCAGCTCAACCGGGCTGGTGGTGGCGTAGACCAGCGGCGCCGGTGTCCGGGGCTGGTCCAGTACCCAGCGCGCCAGCTCGGCCGGGTAGTCGGCATCCTCGAGGCAGCGCACCACATCCAGCGCCAGGGCAGGAGCGTGCTGGCGATAGCGGGCCACCTGACGGTTGGTCATCTCTGAGCAGGAGCCCGACAGCACCGCGGCGCGGGTGCCTCTGGGCCAGCCCGCTTCGCGGGCACCCTGCTGATCGCCGCTGCCAAGCTGACGGGCCAGGCCGATGGCGAGGCCGGATCCGCCGGTCACCAGGGGCATGTCGAGGGCGGCGGTGGCGATGTCCAGCAGGTGCTGCTCGGTCAGGGTGTCGACCACGGCGTAGCGCACGCCAGCTTGTGTTAGCTGCTCAAAGGCATCGGCAATGGCGCCGGGACCCTGTGCGATGGTATTGAACGGCACCAGACCGGCGCGGCCCTGGGCCTGCCCCTCCATCAGCCGCAGCAGGTTGCTGTCGGTCATGGGGGTGATGGGGTGATGGCGCATGCCGGACTCGGCCAGCGGCTGGGTGCCGACGAAGAGGTTGCCCTGATAGACGGTGCGACCGTTCACCGGCAGGGCCGGACAGATCAGGGTAAAGCTCTGGCCAAGCGCCGCCAGCAGGGCGTCGGTGACGGGGCCGATATTACCCGCCGCCGTGCTGTCGAAGGTGGAGCAGTACTTCTGGTAGATGCGCGGGCAGCCGCGGGCCTTGAGCCAGTCGAGGGCCGCCAGGGAGTCGCGCACCGCTTCGTCCGCGGGGCAGGAGCGGCTCTTGAGGCTGATCACCACGGCATCGACCGGGGGCAGATCCCCGTCATGCTCCGGCACGCCGGCGAGTTGCAGGGTGGAGAGGCCGTTCTCCACCAAGAAACCGGCGATGTCGGTGGCGCCGGTGAAGTCGTCTGCGATGACACCGAGTTTCATGCTTGCTCCTCCTGACCCGGCAGCTGGATGCCGGAGAAGATCTTGATGACGGCGCTGTCATCTTCCTGGCCGTACCCTGCGTTGCTGGCGCCGAGGAACATGTTCAGCGCCGTGCTCGCGAGCGGCAGCGGGAAGCGCAGCGCCTTGGCGGTGTCCGCCACCAGGGTGAGATCCTTGACGAAGATGTCCACTGCGGAGCGGGCCTGGTAGTCACCGGCCAGCACCCGGGGCATGCGGTTTTCAAACATCCAGGAGTTGCCGGCGGCATGGGTCACCACGTCATACATGAGATCCAGGGACACGCCGGCCCGACTGGCCAGGGCCATGGCTTCGGCGGCCACCGCGATGTGCACCCCGGCCAGCAGCTGGTGGATGATCTTGACCGTGCTGCCCTGGCCCGGCTCGCTGCCGACCCGGTAGACCTTGCCGGCCACCGCATCCAGCACCGGGGCCAGCTTGTCGAAGGCGGCGTCGGAGCCTGCGGCCATCACCGTCATTTCGCCGGCATCGGCCTTGATGGCACCACCGGATACCGGCGCATCCAGCATCGGCAACCCCATCAGCGCCAGCTCGGCAGCCAGGGCGCTCGCCTCTTCGGCCGCTATGGTGGAAGAGACCATGATGGCAGTGCCCGGTTTGAGGTGGCGAGCCAGCCCCGCTTCGCCGAGCAGGATGCGGCGCACCTGGGTGGCGTTGACCACCAGCAACAGCACGGCATCGAGCGTCTCCGCCAGGGGCCTGGCATCGGCCATGACGGCGGCGGCACCGGCCTGCTGCAACTGGCCGCGGGCCTGTTCGCTGAGGTCGATGCCATAGGTGGTGAGCCCGGCCCGAAGGCAGGAACGGGCGGCGCCCATGCCCATGGCGCCCAGGCCGATGACCGCAACATGATAGGGAGTGCTCATCTCGTGATTCCTCGATTACGACTGATGAGCAGATAGTAGAGGCTTGCGGCGATGAAATATCAGGCAGCCGTCACAAAAAATAACTTACCGCATGTTAATTTTTGTTATTTAAGAGGGTTTGGATTCTTTTGGGTCAAGTTTTGGCGCTAACTTTGTGAATAAATGTGATTTGTGAGCCCGTTTCAGGTTATTTATCATTTTTTCCCAGGTCGCTGGGGTAGAATGGCACCTTCCTTTTCCCGAGGCGCGAGGCAAGATGATTCCCGTAGAGCGACAGCAACGTATCCTGCAACTGCTGGCAGAGCGCGGCGTGGTCAGCATAGTGGAGCTGACCGACTGGCTGCAGGTCTCCCACATGACCATCAGGCGCGACATCCAGAAGCTGGAGGAGCAGGGGCGGGTACTCTCTGTCTCCGGCGGGGTCAGCCTCTCCCAGCGGATCAAGAGCGAGCCCTCACACGCCGCCAAGCGCAGCCTGATGCAGGGGGCCAAGCTGGCCATTGCCCGGCTCGCCGCCGCCCAGGTGAGCGAGGGGAGCACCGTCTATCTGGACGCCGGTACCACCTCCCTGGAGCTGGCCCGGGAGCTGGCGCTTCGGGAAGACTTGATGATAGTGACCAACGACTTCATGGTCTGCGCCTACCTCATCGAGCACGGCCGCTGCCGCCTCTATCACACCGGGGGTCAGGTCATTCGCGAGAACCAGTCCTGTGCCGGGGAGGCCACCGCCCACTTCCTGCGCAACCTCCATCTGGACATCGCCTTCCTGTCAGCCTCCTCCTGGGACAGTCAGGGGATCTCCACCCCGAGCGAACAGAAGGTGCCGGTGAAGCGGGCCGTGGTGGAGTCGGCGGCGACCCGCATCCTCATCTGCGATTCGTCCAAATATGGCAAGGTGGGGACTTTCAACGTGGTGAGCTGGGATGCGATCGATCAGGTGATCACCGACGAGCAACTGCCCCAGAGCGCCCGCGAGGCATTGGCACAGCACGGGGTCAGGGTGACTATGGCGCCGCTGGCCAGTCTGGTGGCCAGCGCCGAACAGGGGTAAGGAAAGGGACGACAGGGGGCGAACCATGGCGCCACCCGGCCGGGATCAGCGACCCTCTGCGGCCGGTGCGTCCGTCAGCTTGGCGGAGCCCTGGATCACCTCCCCCGCCTTCTCGATGTCCCGTCCCATCCCGTGGATGGTGTTGCAGCCCAGCAACCAGAGGCTGGTGCACAGCACCAGCAGCATGCGATTCGTCTTCATCCTTGCTCCTTTCATGCTATGGGGTCAGTTTGAGCAGGCGCCCCTGGCCTGAATCCGTCAACAGGTAGAGGGCGCCGTCGGGGCCCTCCTTGACGGTACGGATCCGCTCCCCCAGATCGGTCAGCAGCCGCTCTGCCGAGACTATCTTGTCTCCGTCGAGGTGCAGGCGCAACAAGGCCTGACCGCGCAGGGCGCCGACCAGCAGATCCCCCTGCCACTCCCTGAACAGGTTCCCCTGATAAAAGGCCATGCCCGAGGGGGCGATGGAGGGCACCCAGATCCAGCGCGGTGCCGTCATGCCCGGCGCGCTCTGGCCCACGCCAATCTTGCCGCCCCCGTACTCCTCGCCAAAGGTCACTCTGGGCCAGCCGTAGTTGTGGCCTGGCAGGATGAGGTTGACCTCGTCCCCGCCCTGGGGGCCGTGCTCGTGAGTCCAGAACTGCTGGCTGCCCGGACGCAGGGCCGCCCCCTGCATGTTGCGATGGCCCAGGCTCCAGATCTCCGGCAGGGCCCCCGGCGTCTTGACGAAGGGGTTGTCGGCGGGGACCCGGCCATCCTTGTGCAGGCGCACCGTCTTGCCGAGGTGGTTGTCCAGCGTCTGGGCCCGCTCCCGCTCGCTGTAGCGATCCCCCAGGGTGATGAAGAGATAGCCATCCTCCGTCAGCACCAGGCGAGAGCCGAAATGGGCGCCGCCAGCCACCTTGGGCTCTTGGCGAAACAGCAGTTGCCAGTCGACGAGGGCCTCTTTTTGCAGCCGGGCCCGGGCCACGGCGGTGCCGGCGCCTCCGTCCCCCGGCTCGCTGTAGCTGAGATAGAGCCAGCCATCGCTGTCCAGGGCGAGATCGAGCAGACCCCCCTGACCCGTGGCGGCGAGGGGCGGCAGGCCGGAGACCACATGGCGGTTGCCACCCGCATCGATGCGCAGCAGGCGCCCAGGGCGCTCGCTGACGAGGTAGCCGCCATCCGGCAGGAAGGCGAGCCCCCAGGGGTGGCGTAGCTCCCCCGCCACCGGGGTCAGGGTCAGCGCCCGCACCGGGAGCACCAGGCAGACAAGCAGCAGGGCAAACAGTCGCAACATGGGGGCCTCCTCGCTCGGCCAGACCTGAATGTCGCTGAAGTATAGGGGAGGCAAACGGGAAAACGTGAGCAACAACAAGCCATTGGATGATACCGGCAGCGCCTGTTGTCCCTTGGGGTTGGAAGGGAAAGGGGGTGAGCCAGGGCTCACCCCGTCTGGCTAGAAGAGGGCTGGCACGATGCGAAGCGGGTGATCCGATGGTTTGACTTTGCCTATCTTGCGCTTGGGCAACTTCACCGGCTCGGCTGGCAGCGCCTCGTAGGGGATGTGTGCCAGCAGGTGGGAGATGATGTTGAGGCGCACCCGTTTCTTGTCCTCGGAGTGGGCCACGAACCAGGGGGCCCAGGCGGTGTCGGTGGCGATGAACATGGCATCCCGCGCCCGGGTGTAATCATCCCAGCGATCGAAGGACTTGATGTCCATGGGGGAGAGCTTCCAGATCTTGCGGCCATCGTCGATGCGATCCCGCAGCCGCCTCTCTTGCTCTTGTGGGGTCACCTCCAGCCAGTACTTCAGCAGAATGATGCCAGAGTCCACCAGGGCTTTTTCCACCATGGGGGTGCCAGCCAGGAATTTGTCGCTCGCCTCCTCGCTGCAAAAGCCCATGATGCGCTCCACCCCGGCCCGGTTGTACCAGCTGCGATCGAAGATGACGATCTCCCCCGCCGCCGGCAGATGGGGGATGTAGCGCTGGAAGTAGAGCTGGCTCTTCTCCCGCTCCGTGGGGGCGGGCAGTGCGACGACCCGAAAGACCCGGGGGCTGACCCGCTCGGTGATCGCCTTGATGGTGCCCCCCTTGCCGGCCCCGTCGCGCCCCTCGAAGACGATGCAGACCTTGAGCCCCTTGTGCACCACCCACTGCTGCAGCCTGACCAGCTCCACGTGCAAGAGGCGCAGCGCCTTTTCGTATGCCTTGTTGCCAAGGGGCTTTTGCGCCTCGGCCACGACCGGTTCTTCCGTTCTGGATTTTCGTTTGCTGCCCATGATGTCCTTCTCTGTGTCTCGGCGAATGGAGGGCCGTCCTGCCGGACGGCGCCCTTCAAGGGTAGATGACGGTGTGCCGCCACCGGGAGTGGCAACTACAGGGGGATGGCCGGGATCATCTTTGGTGGGGCTCGCGGGGTTGTTGGTGGCAGTGAGACATTGAAGAGGGGGGGGCGGGACCTGGCCGCCATGGATGCAGGGGAAATGGCGCAGAAACGCACAAGGGGCTGGCATCATGACGATGCCAGCCCCTTGCTGTGTATGGCGTTCCCGACTGGAGTCGAACCAGTGGCCTGTCCCTTAGGAGGGGACCGCTCTATCCTGCTGAGCTACGGGAACCTTGTGGCGGGCATTATACAAGAAGCATTGTGCTTTTAAACCCTTGATTCCTATTCCAATACGGCCAGATCACCGATTTGGACATTGAACGGCGAATATTTGTTCTGACTGCTGATGATGGCGCCATCCTCGAACACCTGTACCACCTCGAACAGACCGTCTGCGGGGTTGCGCATCACCCTGGACTTGCCATAGGGGTCGACGAAGTCGGCGCTGTGCTGGACCCGGAACTGGTCCCCGAGTTTGACCCCGTTGCGACGGCCCAGGTTGATGTGGGGGCCGCGCTCGTGCTGGGCCACGATCCGGGCGGTGACGGGGGCACAGGCGAGTTCGGCGGCGATGTCCTGGGCCGCCTCCTTCAACTGGTAGCCCACCTCCTGGCCAAAGCTCGACTGCCAGAACTGACCGCCGCTGCTGCCCACCTGCTCCCGCTTGGAGAAGGTCCAGTTGGCGCGGCCCTTGTACTCCTTGCGGCCGAGCAGGCTGCCGTTGATGCCGTCGAACAGGTAGAGCTGCATGGAGAAATTGCGCACGGGATCCTCATACCAGCTGGTGAGGGCGTTGCCCTGGGGCTCGAGGGAGAGGTCGTCGATGCTGCCGAGCACCAGATACTGGCTGTCGGTGCGCATGCTCAGGGCCTTGATCTCCTCGAGGGCGCTGCGATCCCCCTGTTGCAGATGGAGAGGGTCGATGCGCAGGTTCTCGTCCAGCCACTGGCGTGCGACCACCTGGGGCGTCGTCGCCAGGGTTTCAAACAGCCGGCGGGAGAGATCGGCGGGCATGTCGTCCAGGGCACCGGTGCTCGCCTGGTCCGGGTAGCGCATGCGCAGACGCACCAGCGTCAAATCCTTGGCGTAGTGCTGGGTCTGACAGATCTGCCGCTCCGCCTGGATGTCGGCCACGAGGGTGATGTACATGCGGCCGTTGCGCACCTCTTCGCGCTTGAGGCGGTACTGGCGGATGTCGCCGCCGGAGCGGATCTGGATCTGCTCGGAGCGCAGGCTGCCGTTTTCCAGGCGCTGGATGCTGGAGACGGAGGCACCGCTGGCCAGCAGCGCCTGGCGCAGGGCGTCCCGGGTCGCCTGCTCGCGGGCATAGACCTCGTCGCCCCCCAGAATGGCGGCACTGCCCTGGGCCTCGATAAGTTCGGCCCTGGCCGACAGGCTGGCCAGCAGCAGGGTGAACAGCAGCGAAACTTTCATAACAAACACCTTGAGTGGGCGACCCCGCTGCCGCCGGTGGGGCGGGTCAGGGATCCTGGACACAGATCCGGTCTGCACCGGAGCGGGTGACCAAATAAAAGCAAGAACCATGCCTTCTTCCCTGGCCGGAGCTCGCGCGGCGGGCTCCGGTGGCACAGTGCGCGCCTTTGCCCGGGGATCATCGAGGATCCTGCGCGCATTCCCGCCTCAAGTGTTGGCGGTTGCGACCGATAACAGGTCAGGTGCAGATACAGGAAAGGTATCCATGAAGAGAGTTATCACGGTGCTGGCGGTGGCGCTGGCATTGGTCGGTTGCGGGTCGGCCGACCCCATCAATCGGGAGCTGGGAGACCCTCGCCAGGCGGCGAAGGGGATGGAGCTCAACTGGCTGGTGGCCCGCATGACGGATCAGCTGATGGAGCGCAAGTCTCTCACCACCCTGACCGAGCCCATTGCGGTCGCCTCCTTTGTCGATCTCGACACCCTGAAGGACACCAACTGGATGGGACAGCAGATCGAGGAGAGCTTCATCTACGAGCTGAACCGGCGCGGTGAGGTGGTGGTGGACTTCAAGACCACGGGCAACATCCAGGTGACCCCGCAGGGGGACTTCGTGATGAGCCGCAACTACAAGGATCTCTCGTCCCGGCTGCCCATCTCCCGCATCCTGACCGGCACCTTCAGCCGCAATCAGCAGGGGATCCTGGTCAACGCCCGCATCATCGATCTGCGCACCAAGATGGTCGAGACCACGGCCCAGAGCCTGATCCCGAAACAATATTTGTCCGGTGCCAGCAACTCCTTTGGCCGGGCCTCCATCAATCGCGGTTACCTGATGCGGGGGGGCCAGAGCCCGTCCGGTCATCTGGTCAACCTGACCCCTTGAGGTGGCGCGTCATGAAGCGTGAAGCGGGCTGGCTGACATTGAGCCGTGAAACATCGGGTGTGGTGAACAGGAAAACGGGGAAACAGCGATGAAAATCTTGTTGGGTTGCCTGATGGCCATGTTGCTGACGGCGTGCAGTGGCAACCGGGTGGTGAACTATGACGTGGGCGAGAAGCCCGATGACTTCCCGGTGCTCAAGGCGGTGGGGTATGCGGTGATCGACATCCAGCCCGGTCCCTCCCAGTCCGAGAAGATGTTGCAGGCGATCCGCGCCTCCAAGATGGACGCCTACCGGGAGCTGGCGGAGCAGCTCAATGGCCAGCAGGTGCGCGGCCAGAGCAGCTACAAGGACCTGACCCAGACCTCCAATTCCCTGGATGTGTCGGTGGCGGGCATGGTGCGCGGTGCCCGGGTGGTGGCGACCTATCCCCGTGGCAACACCTATGCCACCGAGCTGGAGCTCGACACCCGCAACCTCTATCACCTGAACCAGCTGATGGCGGGCCAGTTCTAGGGCGGGTCCGGGGGGCGCCGGCATGAGCCCGGCGATCATCACGGCACAGACAAAGGCGAGCGCAGGCTCGCCTTTTTGTTTGGTCGGGAAAGGGCTCGGATCTGCGGGGAATAACCGGGCTGGTGCCTTGGACTGCATAGGGCCTGGGGAGGATAAACGGGGTTGGCGTCTTGGACGGGATAGGGCCTGGGGAGGATAAACGGGGATGGCGTCTTGGGGGGGAGCTGGTCTTCGGCAGGAGAAACGGAGTTGATGGGCCGGGCGGGATCCGGCCTGTGGCGAGGAAAAAGGGGGCTGAGGCCGAACAAGAGGTGCCCGGGCGCCGGAATGGCGGCCTTTTTTGTTTAGGGAAATCTAACGATGCTACCATGTCGTTAAATAAATTCAAACGATAGAAAGGCCCGGCAGGCGGCAAAAGGGGGCCGCAACGGGAGGAAGATGGCCTGATGGTGAGTGGAAAGACAGCAGCGCCAGGATCCCGGGTCCACGAGGAAGGCGGTGGAGGGCGGTTTAACGCCGGAAGGGAAGGGCGGGACTGGGCCGCGTCTCACGGGGAGGGAGCAGAGAGCACAAAGGCGAGCCGGGGCTCGCCTTTGTGTGGCAGGGGCGGGATCCGCTTCCCATCAGCTTCCCATCAAGACGGGCGGCACGGCGGTCGGCTTGACGTCTTCGCTCGGGTAGCAGCCCAGCACCTTGATGTAGCGGGTGATCTTGGTCAGCTCCAGCAGGGCGGCCTGCATGGCCGGGGTCTGCAGGTTGGCGGAGACATCCAGGTAGAACATCTCCTCCCAGGGGTTACCCTGCACCGGACGGGATTCGAGCTTGGTCATGTTGATCTCGTGGCTGCGCAGTACCAGCAGCGCCTCCACCAGGGAGCCCGGCTTCTGGGAGGTGGACATGATGAGGGTGGTCTTGGCCGGGATCTGGGGCGCCACGTCGATGGGCTTGCGCGCCACCACGATGAAGCGGCTGTAGTTCTCCTTCTGGTTGGCAAGCTGCTCGGCCAGCACGTCCAGGCCATAGAGCTCGCCGCCGGCGGCGCTGCCGATGGCCGCCGCTTCCGGGCTTGCCAGCTCCTTGACCTTCATCATGGCGCTGGAGGAGGAGTCGCAGATCTCGTGGCGCGCCCCTTCCAGCTTGCTGAGGTAATGGGAGCACTGCTGGAACACCTGGGGATGGGCGTAGAAGGTCTTGATGCGTTCGATCTCAGTGGGCACGGCGGTGAGGATGCAGTGCTCGATGGGATAGGTGAGCTCACCCACGATGGAGAGGGTGGTGTGCTGCATCACGTCGTACACCTCGTTGATGGAGCCCGAGCTGGTGTTCTCGATGGGCAGCACCCCGAAGGCGGCGCGGCCCGACTCCACGGTGTCCAGCACCTCGCGGAAGTTCTGGCAGTTCACCTCGATCACCTGATCCTTGTAGCGGGCCAGGTACTTGCGGGCGGCCAGGCTCGAGTAGGAGCCGCGCGGTCCCAGGTAGGCGACGCTGGTCATGGGCTCCTGCTGCTGGGGATTGAGCAGGCTCTGCAGGTAGGCCTGCTGGGAGAGCACGGAGTCTTCGATGATGGTGTGGTAGATGCGGGTGATGTACTGGGCATCCAGTCCGAGGGCGCGCCCTTTCTGGATCAGGGCGACCAGCAAGTCCTGTTCGCGCTGGTGGTCACGGATGGGACGGGGATTGGCCTGCTTGGCGCGGGCGACCTCGATGCTGAGGGTCTTGCGTTTGGCCAGCAGGGCGAGCAGCTCCTGATCCAACTGGGTGATGTCGTGTCTGATCTCGTCGAGCGTTGCCATGGTGGTTCCCTATCCAGTGATTCTGTGGTGTGTGGTGCAAAAAAAAGCCTCCGCTGGGGAGGCTCGATTCGTCTTTGGTTTCTGTTTACGCGAATGGTTCACGTGACGACGGGCCTTCCCTCATGTGGGCCGGGTAAACGAGAAAACAAAGAAGAATGGTGTGTTCATGGGCGTGTCCTGAATGTAACGCCATAACCATTAAGGGATTTGGCGGTGCGATGCAAGTAAAACTTGCCCGGGGGCGTTGAACGGGGCAGGGTGGTGGCTCGGGTTGCCGGGGGAGAGTGAGTGTCGTTCTGGTCCCTGTTTATGGCAACCGCCGTGACCACATCCGTGGCAACAACACATAGAGGGGACGAGACGATGGCGGTGATCTTCGATCTGGGCAGGGTGGTGGTGCGCTGGGATCCGGTGGCCATAGTGAGTGGGGTGCGCGGACCCGAGGGGGCGACTGCGATCGCGGAGCAGCTGTTCAACCACCCGGACTGGCTGGAGGTGGACAGGGGGACCCTCTCCCTGCACACCATGGCCCGTCAGGCGCAGGGGCGCACTGGCCTGTCGATGGCGGAGAATCTGGCCATCTTGCAGGCGGTGCCGCCCTCCCTTGTGCCGGATCCCGACATGGTGGCGCTCATCGAAGAACTGCACGGTGCAGGCCACACCCTCTATGCCCTCTCCAACATGGGGCACGCCAGCATCGACTGGCTGGAGCAGCATCAGTCCTTCTGGCGCTTCTTCAGCGGCAAGGTGGTGTCGGCCCGGGTGCGGATGCTCAAACCCGAGCCCGACATCTACCGCTATCTGCTGGTGTCGTTCGACCTCAAGGCTGGGGAGTGCCTCTATATCGACGACAGCCCGGCCAACGTGGCGGCGGCCGAGGCGCTCGGTCTGCGGGGGCTGATCTTCACCGATCCGACCCGGTGCCGGGCGCATCTGATCGCTCAGGGGCTGCTGCCTGCCTGAGGGGAGCCAGTTTCGCTTCGCAGCGAAAAAAGTGGGGGAAGCGTTGATTTGGAGCAAATAATGTACAATTTTACCCGTACTCTTTAAGTGTATATTCAGCTTGTGGCGGGCAAAATGGTATCCAGTTCATCATCCGGAGTTGTTGTTATGGATGCCAATGTCGTTGCGCTGAATCGGGGATACGATCAGACCTTTCAAGCCAGGGAACAGAGGCTCATCAACACCCTGGCCGGTTACAGCAAACTGCTTGTCTCCTTCTCCGGCCGACTGGAATCCTGCTACAGCATGGATCTGTGCCGGGCCAGCGGGGTGCGATTTCGCGCCATCACCCTGGACAACCCCACCCTCAGCCGCCAGTCGGTGGCCAGGGCACAGCGCTACTGCCGGCACTACGGCATCCCCCATCAGGTGCTCAAGACCGACGAGATGATCTTCAGCGCCCACCTGGGCCACCTCGCCGAGGTGACCGACCCGGTGCGCTACCTCTGCCAGCAGCTCGAACATGAAGAGGGCCCGCCGCTGCTGATGTCGGCCTCGGTGGAGGAGAAGCGGGAGTACCTGCGCCGATTCCACAGCCTGCCCGCCAACACCCTCTGGATCTTTGCCGAGCAGGGGATGACCAACCGGGATTTTCGCTACGGCTTTCACCAGCGGCAACTGGCGCTCTGGGGAGACGTGGGGGAGGCCTGCCTGAGCCGGCGGTTTGTCGATATGACTTCCCTGGACAGGCGGCACCTGCGGATGGTCGACATGGCCGAGCAGATGCTGGTGGACATGGGGCTGGGGGGCGCCCAGGTCTTCTTCCATACCCTGGGTGACAGGGTCACCACCCTTGCGAGGATCCGGGTGCCCGAACGGCTGCGGGCCCTGGTGTTCGACATGCAGCCCACCATCCAGAAGGCCCTCAGGAGTGCCCAGTTCGATCTGGTGACCCTGGATCTGGCCACGCTGGAGGATCCCCACCCCCTGGTCATCTGAGCCGGGGCGTAACGTGAGGGGGGTCATAGGCAAGGAGGGCACGACTCTTTATACTGCCCCCTTCGCATCCTTTATCGAGTGCCTGCCCATGAAACCCCTCTCCCGACTGCTGGTCGCCCTCTGTCTGTGCCCTCTGCTGGCCGAGGCGGCTCCCCTGCACCAGATCACCTTGCCGGATGGTCGCCAGGTGCAACTCAATGACGATTTCACCTGGGAATACCTGCTGGTCAAGCCGGCAGCCACGGTAGCCGGTCAGGCAGTGACGGCGAGTGTCGCGGCCCCGGTGCTGACCGAGCAGGCCATGGCCCATCCCGACTTGCTCTCCCAGGCGACCCGGGACGGCATCACGGTGAAGCTGGACCAGGTGGCGGGGGACGATCCCCTCAGCCTGCAGTTCGTGGTGAGCAACACCGGCAGTCGCAACGTGGTGCGCGTCAACGGCAGCCTGACCCTGTTCAGCGCCGACGGGGTGCAGCTTTCGACCGAGCCCGTGCGCTTCTGGGTCGGGGAGAACCGCCTGCCTGACTCCTACCTGCGCAAGGGGGAGGCACGCGCCTCCCGGGCCATCGAGCTGGCACGACCCGCCGGCCTCACCGGCAAGCCGCTGGTGCGGGTGCAGATCGACGAGGTGGAGTTCCGCTAGGATGACGGCGGGGGAGCCCTCGCTCCCCCGCAGAGTGTTGCACCGGTAACCGCCAGCAATATCCGCTTACATCTGACATGGTTTGGCAACAGCTTGCTCCTCGGCGTTGCCCCCTTTGCCCGTCACAATGGCTCCATTCCAGTTAGGTCCGCCTAACTCAACCCATGGAGTCAACAAAATGCAAAAGATCGCACTGTCTGTTCTGGTTCTGGCCGGTCTCTCTTCCACCTCCGTCCTGGCGCAAGATGCCTTCAGCTATGCCAAGGGCTCTGCTACCTGGGCCCACACCAAGTCTGACTACATCGGTGGCAAGGATGGGGAGAACCGCGACTTCGGCGGCCTGAGCCTGGATCTCTCCAAGAGCTTCACCAGCAATGTTTATGGCCGGATCGGCAGCGAATACACCTCCCGCAGCAGCGGCAACGACAGCATGGCCATCTCCAGCCTGGGGATGGGTGTCTACACCCCCCTCAGCACCGGCCTGAACCTCTACGGTGAAACCGGCCTGATGGGCTACAGCCTGGAACGGGAGCTGGCCTCCGACGTGAACCATTCCGGTTGGGATACCCTGGCCCGCAAGAAGAGCGGCAGCCTCTACGGAGAAGTGGGCCTGCGCTACGACATCGGCGCCGTCGAGCTCTCCACCGGCTATCGCTACGCCAACATGACCGACGACATGCACGACTTCAAGGCGGGGGCGGCCTACAAGCTGACCCAGAACCTGGCCCTCACCGCCGACTACACCTATCGCAACTGGGATCTGCAAAAAGGCTCCATCTCCAGCCTGGGTGTGAAATACAGCTTCTGATCATCCTTCCTGCAGGGTCTTCACCTTTACCCATGACTTCGGTCATGGGTTTTTTTTATGGGGGCTGATCCGCCCGCCGCCCCCTGGCCGTATCAGTTGGCAATAGTTATACAGCTTCCAATCTTTTGTATAACTGCTATAACTTACTCAAGGCTTATACAAGGGGCTTCATCATGTACAAGATAAAGGTCGGTATCAGTGCCTGTCTGCTCGGCCAGGAAGTGCGCTTCGACGGGGGCCACAAACGATCCAGTTTCTGCGAACGGGATCTGGGCGCCCATTTCGACTATCACCCCGTCTGCCCCGAGATGGCCATTGGCCTGGGCGCACCCCGCGCCGCCATCCGGCTGGTGAAGCGCCAGGGCGAGGTGCGGGCCGAGGCAAGCAACGGCAGCTTCGACGTCACCGACAAGCTGATTGCCTTCAGCGAGCAGAAGGCACGCCAGCTCGACTTCCTCTCCGGCTACATCCTCTGCGCCAAGTCCCCCAGCTGCGGCATGGAGCGGGTGCGCATCTATGGCGCCAACAACGAGGGGAGTGCCAAGGAGGGGGTCGGCCTCTTCGCCAAGGCGCTGATGGAAGCCAACCCCCTGCTGCCGGTGGAGGAAGATGGCCGCCTGTGCGACCCCATCCTGCGGGAGAACTTCGTCCTGCGGGTCTTCGCCTACCACGACTGGCAGCAGCTTTGCGCCCGGGGGATCACCGCCTCAGCCCTGATCCGCTTCCATTCACGCTACAAGTACCTGGTGCTCTCCCACGCCACCACCCACTACCGGGCGCTGGGGCGCCTGCTCGCCAACCTTGGCAAGGCCAACTTGCAGGAGGTGGCCGACAGCTACATCCAGGGGTTGATGGCGGCGCTGACTCTTCGCGCCAGCCGCCGCAGCCACACCAATGTGCTGATGCACCTGCAGGGCTACTTCAAGCGGGTGCTGACCCCGGCCCAGAAGCAGGAGCTGTGCGACACCATCGACAAGTACCGCACCGGAGTCTTCCCGTTGCTGGTGCCCCTTACCCTGATCCGCCACTACCTGCGCGAGTACCCGAACCCCTATCTCGCCGAGCAGGTGTACCTCAATCCCCATCCCGACACGCTGAAATTGCGTTACGGGCTGTGAAGGTGTGGCTGGATTTGGCCGATCAGGCCTACCTCGACCTTGATCCCGACACGCTCAAGCTGCGTTACGGGCTCTGAACCCCCTGTGCAGGCCCCGGCGGATGACCGGGGCCTCTTCCCAACGTCTGATGGACTCTCTCATGTCTGATGAATCACAAGCAGCCGCGCCTCTCCCCGACGAGGGCGTCTACCCCATTCGCGAGGTCTCCCGTCTCACCGGCGTCAACGCCGTCACCCTGCGCGCCTGGCAGCGCCGCTACGGGCTGGTGCAACCGGCCCGAACCGAGAAGGGCCATCGCCTCTACAGCGAGCAGGATATCCGCCAGATAGGCGAGATCCTGAGCTGGCTGGAGCGGGGGGTGAGCATAGGTCAGGTGAAGGGGCTGCTGAGCGAGCCCCAGAGTGCGCCAGTGAGCGATCACTGGCAGCAGACCCTGGAGCAGTTCAGCCAGGCGCTGCTCGCCTTCAACCAGCGCAAGGCGGAGGCCGAGCTTGGCGATCTGCTGGCGAGCTACCCCTTCGAGCTGGTGCGCAGCCGGGTGCTGCAGCCCCTGGTGGAGCGGCTGCTGGGGCTGTGGCGCGAGCGCCCCGATGGCGAGCTGCTGCAACAGGTGTGGCTCGGCTGGCTGCATACCCGCTTCGCCCGCCACCTCATCGAGCAGGAGAAGGGCGTCCCCGTCACCCTGGCAAGCTGGGGGCAGGTGGGGCCGCTGGATCTGGTCTGGGCTGCGTATGAGCTCATCGGTCAGGGATATGAGGTGCAACTGCTGGGGGCGGTGGAGCCCCGCCATGCCACCCTGCTGGAGGGGCGCGCCACACCCCCCTGGCTGATCCTGCTGGGGGCCGGGCTCGGCAAGCAGGACCAGGCCGCCGAATGGCCTGCGGGTACCCGCTTCTTTGGCGAGCTGGGACGCCTCTACGATGAGCCGTGGCGGCGTGCCCGCAACTGGCACGCCACCCTGGCAGAGGTCAGTGCGACGCCCCGCACTGCCAAGGCGAAGGGCAAGGGCGGGAGAACACCGTCATGAGGCTGGTCTGGTTTCGCAACGATCTGCGTCTGGCCGACAACCCGGCCCTGCGCCACGCCTGCGCCGGAGATGAACCGGTCGCCGCACTCTTCATCGTCTCGCCGACCCAGTGGCAGCAGCACAAGCTGGCCCCGGTCCGCCAGCGCTTCATGTTGGCACAGGTGGATGCCATGGGCCGCGAGCTGGCGGCCCTCGGCATTCCGCTTCATCTGCTGCGGGTCGAGACCTTTGCCGAGGTGCCGACGGCGCTGACGGCGCTCTGCCGGGAGCTCGGGGTGAGCCAGCTCTACGCCAACCAGGCCATCGAGATCGACGAGCTGCGCCGCGACCACACCGTCAGCGCCGCGCTGGGGGAGCAGGGCCTGACCAGCCACTGGTTCAACGGCTGCTGCGTGCTGCCGCCCGGTCGGGTGCTGACCGGGTCGGGGGAGATGTTCAAGGTCTTCACCCCCTTCAGCCGCGCCTGGCTCAAGGCTCTCGAGGAGGATGGCTTCGTCATTCACCGTGCCCCCGCACCACGCGGCGAGCCGTTGCCGTGGCTGCCCCTGGCCGAGCGGGAGTGGGTGGACGACGGGCTGGGGGATCTGACGCCGGACACCCGCTGGCCGGTGGGGGAGGCCGAGGCGAGCCGCCGATTGCATGCTTTTCTGGATCAGGCGGTGCTCGATTACGGCGAGACCCGGGACTTTCCGGCGCTGGCGGGCACCTCCGTGCTCTCCCCCTATCTGGCGGCGGGCATCATCAGTGCCCGCCAGTGCGTGGGGGCGCTGCAGCAGCGTCTCGGCTACCGGCCCCAGTCGAAGGCTCAACCCGGTTTCGTCTGGCTCAACGAGCTCATCTGGCGCGAGTTCTACCGCCACTTGCTGGTGCTGATCCCGAGCCTCTCCATGAACCGCCCCTTCAAGCCGGAGACGGCGGCCCTGCCGTGGAGCTGGGATCCGGATGCCTTCGCCGCCTGGTGTGAGGGGCGCACCGGCTACCCCGTGGTCGATGCGGCCATGCGTTGCCTCAACGCCACCGGCTGGATGCACAACCGGCTGCGGATGATAGTGGCGAGCTTCCTCACCAAGGATCTCCACATCCACTGGCGGCTTGGGGAGGACTACTTCATGAGTCGGCTCATCGACGGGGATCTGGCGGCCAACAATGGCGGCTGGCAGTGGGCGGCGGGGACCGGGGCCGATGCGGCGCCCTATTTCCGGGTCTTCAATCCCACCACCCAGGGGCAACGGTTTGATCCACAAGGGGAGTTCATTCGTACCTGGGTCACTGAGCTGGCGGATGTGCCTGCTGCCTATCTCCACGAGCCCCACGACTGGTTGCGGCTCAAGGGGCGGCAGGATTATCCGGCCCCCATGGTGGATCATGCCGTTGCACGGGTGAGGGCCATCGAGATGTTCCGCGAACTGGAGAAAAACTAGCATGAATGACGCGCTGGCCCGCTTTGTCATCCTCTACCTGCAACTGGACAAGCATCAGTTGCACCGCTTGCCGGAGGTCTATGCCGATGAGGTGATCTTCATCGATCCTGCGCACCGGATAGAGGGGCTGGCCGCGCTCACCCGTTACTTTTCCTCCCTTTATGAGCGCCTTGCCCAGTGCAGTTTCGAGATAACGAGTCAGCAGCAGTCGGGCAACGAAGCCTGGCTCGCCTGGGTCATGACCTTCTCCCACCCCAGGATTGCCGGTGGCCGGGCCGTCAGGGTGGAGGGGGCCACCCGGCTGACGTTCGACTCCTGGGGCAAGGTGTGCCTGCACCGGGACTACTTCGATCTCGGGGCCATGCTCTACGAGCAGTTGCCGCTGCTGGGGCCCGTGGTACGGGCCATCAAGGGGAGGCTGGGGACATGAGCGGCCGGGTGCTGATCACCGGGGCCACCTCGGGCATCGGCCGCCAGCTGGCGTTGGATTATCGGCGCGCCGGCTGGCAGGTGTGGGGTTGTGGCCGGGACGAGGTGCGCTTGCAGGCACTGGCCGACCTGGGGATCACCCCTTTGCGATTCGATGCGCGAGACAGTGCCGCCATGGCCGGGGTGGCCGCAAGCCTGCCCGTCCTCGACCTGCTCATTCTCAATGCGGGCAACTGTGAATACATGGATCCGGCAGAAGGCTTTGACGGCGCCCTGTTTGCCCGGGTCATCGAGACCAACCTCATCGCCACCGGCAACGCCCTGGCCGCCTTGCTGCCGCGGCTGGGGGCGGGTGGACGGCTTGCCATCGTCAGCTCCTCGGTGAGCTGGCTGCCCCTGCCACGGGCGGAGGCCTATGGCGCCTCCAAGGCGGCCCTCGATTATCTGGCGAATACGCTGCGCCTGGATCTGGCCAGCAAGGGCATCGGGGTGACCCTGATCCGCCCGGGCTTCGTGCAGACGCCGCTCACCGACAAGAATGATTTTCCCATGCCCTGTCTGGTGACGGTGGAAGAGGCTTCCCGCGCCATCATGACGGGGCTTGCCGTCGGTCGCCATCAGATCCACTTTCCCCGTCGCTTCATCTGGCTGCTGCGCCTGCTCGGCGCTCTGCCGACGGGGCTCTGGCTGCGCCTTGGCCGCACACTCGTTTCGAAAGGACGCCCTTCATGAAGAAAAAGATCGCCATCGTCGGCTCCGGTATCTCCGGTCTCACCGCCGGTTTTCTGCTCCACAAGCTGCATGACATCACCCTGTTCGAGGCGGCGCCGACCCTGGGAGGCCACACCGCCACCGTGGAGGTGGAACAGGCTGGGCGCCACTATGCCATCGACACCGGCTTCATCGTCTTCAATGACCGTACCTATCCCAACTTCCTCAAATTGCTGGAGCGCATCGGGGTGGGGCGCCAACCCGCCGAGATGAGCTTCTCGGTCAAGAGTCCCGAGGGGATGGAGTACAACGGCCACAACCTCGATACCCTGTTCGCCCGGCGCCGCAATCTGCTGAGCCCGCGCTTCTATCGCTTCGTCGCCGAGATACTGCGCTTCAACCGGGAGGCGCGGGCCTGGCTGGCCGCGCATCGCCAGCGGGAGCTGACCCCCGAGCTGACCCTGGGGGACTTCCTGCTGGCGGGGAAATTCAGCGACTATTTCGCCCGCCACTACATCCTGCCCATGGGAGCGGCCATCTGGTCCTCCACCCTGGCGGACATGCGTGCCTTCCCCTTGAGCTTCTTCCTGCGGTTTTTCGCCAACCACGGGCTGCTGGAGGTGGCGAACCGGCCCCAGTGGTATGTGATCCCGGGTGGCTCGCGAGAGTACATAGGGCCGCTCACGGCGGGCTGGCAGTCGCGCATCCGCCTCGCTACCCCGGTAGAGGCGGTGCGCCGGGTGGCGGATGGCGTCGTGGTCACCAGCCAGGGGCAGGAGGCCCATTTTGACGAGGTGATCTTCGCCTGTCACAGCGATCAGGCCCTGGCCCTGCTGGCGGATGCGAGCGACGCAGAGAGGGCCATCCTCGGGAACATGCCCTATCAGGCCAACGACGTCTGGCTGCACACCGACGCCTCCTGCCTGCCGATGCGCCGCAAGGCGTGGGCGAGCTGGAACTACCAGCTCGGTGAGGATGACGGGGCGCGCCCCCTGGTGAGCTACAACATGAACATCCTGCAGGGGGTGAGCTCCCCAGCGCCCTTCTGCGTCAGCCTCAATCCCCGTGGACGGGTGGACGAGAGCAAGGTGTTGTGCCGTTTCGTCTATCATCATCCGGTATTCAATCAGGGCTCCATCGCCGCCCAGCAGCGACGGGGCGAGATCTGTGGCCATCAGCGCACCCACTTCTGCGGGGCCTATTGGTACAACGGTTTTCACGAGGACGGGGTGCGCAGCGCCCTGGACGTGGCCAGACGCTTCGGGGCCGAGCTATGAGCGGCGCCGCGGCCTTGACGCAAGGGGACGAGGGAATGGGGGAGGGGATCAGCGCCATCTGGCAAGGCTCGGTGCGCCATCGCCGCTTCGCCCCCAGGGCCCACGCTTTTTCATACAGCCTCTTCATGCTGGGGCTGGATCTGGACGAACTGCCCGGGCTTGAGCAGGGGCGCTGGTTTGCCGTGGAGCGGGCCGGACTGCTCTCGTTTCGCCGCGAGGACTATCTGCGGGGCAGCGAAGGGCCCCTCAAGCAGGCAGTCTGGGACAAGGTGGCGGCCCTTGGGGGGGATGCGGAGCCCGGCGGGCGGGTGCTGCTCCTTGGCAACGTGCGCTGCCTCGGGTTTTATTTCAGCCCGGTCAATTTCTACTTCTGCGATCGGGCGGGGGAGACCCGCTACCTGCTGGCGGAGGTCTCCAATACCCCCTGGAACGAGCGCCACTACTACCTGCTGGATCTGGCGGCGCTCTCCCCCCATGACAAGGATTTTCATGTCTCCCCCTTCATGGGACTGGGGATGCGCTACCACTGGCGCATCCGGGCACCGAAAGAGGAGGCGCTGATCCATATCGAGAGCCACCCCGTATCCGGTGAGAACAAGCTGTTTGACGCCACCCTGGCCCTGCGCCGCGCGCCCTGGTGCCGCAGCGGGCTGGCGGCGCTGCTGGCTCGCTGGCCCTGGATGACCCTGAAGGTGCTGCTCGGGATCTACTGGCAGGCCCTGCGCCTTTTTATCAAACGCACCCCCGTCTTCACCCATCCGGAGAGCCGCCCGTGACGCTGACACACCCGTTTAATTCCGCTTCCTGGTGTTGTCAGCAGCCCATGGCGCGGGTTCATCCCAACCGAACGACCCCACTCTTGACCCATTCGGAGAGCCGCTAATGGAACTTGCTCAATCAACCCTCTCTGCCTCTTTTATCGACAAGGGGGCCAAGCAACTGCTGCTCAAATTGCTGGCGCGCCTTGAGCAGGGCCAGCTGGTGCTCCACGACGGCAGCGAGTGCCACCGTTTCGGCAAGGCGGGCAGCGACCTGCATGCCGAGCTGGTGGTGCAGGATCCGGCGTTTTATCGCCGCCTGCTGCTGGGGGGCAGCATCGCCGCAGGAGAGACCTGGGTGGAGGGTCTCTGGACCAGCCCGGAGCCGGTGGCACTGGTGCGCCTGCTGGCCCGCAATCTGCCGCTGCTCGACGCCCTGGAACGGCGCCTCGGCTGGCTCAGCTTCCCGTTCAACAAGGTGCGCCACTGGTTCAATCGCAATACCCTGACCGGTTCGCGCGCCAACATCGCCGCCCACTATGACCTTGGCAACACCCTCTATCAGGGCTTTCTCGACGATCACATGCAGTATTCGAGCGCCATCTATCCCCACCCGGATGCCACCCTGGAGGAGGGGCAGCAGGCCAAGCTGCGCACCATCTGTGAGCGGCTTGAGCTTGGTCCCCATGATCACCTGCTGGAGATAGGCACCGGCTGGGGCGGTCTTGCCGTCTATGCGGCCCGTCACTACGGCTGCCGGGTCACCACCACCACCATCTCCCGGGCCCAGCACGACTATGCCAAGGCGTGGATCGAGCGGGAGGGGCTGGGGGATCGCATCACCTTGCTGCTGGAGGATTACCGCAAGCTGGAGGGACGCTATGACAAGCTGGTCTCCATCGAGATGATCGAGGCGGTGGGGCACGCCTTCCTGCCCGACTATTTCCGCCAGTTGTCGCGCCTGCTCAAGCCCGGCGGACGCCTGCTGATCCAGGCCATCACCATCGCCGATCAGCGTCACGCCCAGTATCTGCGCGGGGTGGACTTCATCCAGCGCTACATCTTCCCGGGAGGCTGCCTGCCCTGCGTCTCCCAGATGGCGGGTCTGCTGGCGCGGGAGACCGACATGCAGCTGGTACGGCTGCACGATCACGGCCACCACTATGCCCGTACCCTGGCCCACTGGTGCGAACGCTTCCTGGCGCTGGCCCCAGAGCTGCCCAAGCTCGGTTACAGCCAGGATTTCATCCGGCTCTGGCACTTCTATTTCGCCTACTGTGAAGGGGGATTCTGGGAGCGGGCCATCAGCCTGGTGCAACTGGAGGCCGCCAAGCCGGGGCCCCATGGCTGGTCCGGGGACTTGCCGGCACACGGTCGCTGATCATGTGGCAGTGGGCCCACCTGCTGGGATTCAACCTCTACTGGTTGCTGGCGGTGAGATGGCAGCAACCGGGCCCGCTGCTCGGGATGCTGCTGCTCCATTTCATCTTCTCCCCCCGCCGCGGGCAGGACTGGCGCCTCATCCCGGTCGCCCTGGCAGGCTGCCTGCTCGACATCCTGCTCTGGCGCCTCGGCCTGTTTCACTTTCCGTCCGGTTTTCCGCTCTGGCTGTTGCTGCTCTGGTGCGGTTTCGCCCTGACCCTCTCCCACGGCCTTCCCTGGCTTCGCCTCTTGCCGCGCTGGCAACAGGGGCTGTTCGGCATGGTAGGGGGCGCCTCCTCCTATATGGCGGGGGCCGCCATGGGGGCAGTAAACTTACCCTGGGGCATCTGGACAAGCGCAGTGCTGCTGGCGGTGATCTGGATGTGGTGGTTACCCGTACTCCTGTGGGTAACGGTCAAGCTGGAGGGTGAGACGAGATGAACACCTTTTCGACCGACACCTTGTTGTTTTCCAAGTGGACCAGGGATGGCCAGTGCGAGCTGGCCGAGCGTTTCTACCTGGTGGTGGCCTGCCAGCGCGATGCCCAGGGGCATCTAGCGAGCGTGGTGATGCAGGATATCAACACCCTGCAGGAACAGGAGATGGACTGGCATGAACTGGAGGATCCCGCCCGTTGGCACATGGGGTGGAACTAGCCTGCTGCTGGCGGCCTTGAGCCTGCCACTGTTTGCGACCGCCCAGAGCGTTGCCGCCCCCTGGCAGGGGCTGCGTACCGTGGGACAGGGGGAGATGCGCTGGCTCTGGTTCAAGCTCTATGACGCCACCCTCTACAGCGAGAGCGGCCGCTATCAGCCGGGGCGCTACCCGCAGGCCCTCAGCATTACCTACGCGAGGGCCATCGAGCGCCAGGATTTGCTGGAGGCGACCGCCGCCGAGTGGCAGCGGCTCGGCCTTGGCAGCGAGAGTGAGCGCCAACGCTGGCTGGCTCGACTGGCCACGTTCTGGCCGGATGTCGCCCCCGGCGACAAGCTGGTTTTTTATGTGGACGAGCAAGGCACGGGCCACTTCTGGTTGCGAGATCGCCTCCTGGGCTCTCTTGATGATCCCGCCTTCGCCCCCGCGTTTCTTGCTATCTGGCTGACTGACGACAGCCGGGATCCCGCTCTGACCCGCCGTCTGCGCGGCCAATCCTGATGGAGTATTCCATGAAGTTCTCTTCCTGGTGGCGTCTTGCCTGGTTGCTGCCCCTGCTGTGGCTCTCTGGTTGCGGCGCGGGTCTTGACGATTATCGCGGCTCCCGGCCGGGCTGGGATCTCGCCCGTTTCTTCAATGGCAAGCTGGTGGCCCACGGCCTGGTGACGGACCGCAGCGGCGAAGTGACCAGTCGCTTTCGGGTCGAGATGCAGGGGCACTGGCGAGAGGGCAAGGGGGAGCTGTTCGAGCAGTTTTACTTCGATGATGGCCGTCGGCAGACCCGCACCTGGTTTTTGAGCAAGGGGGCGGATGGCCACTGGCGCGGCACGGCTTCAGACGTGGTGGGGGAGGCGGTAGGCAAGACAGAGGGCTTTGCCCTCAATTGGCGTTATCAACTCGATCTGGCACTGCCGGATGAGAGCGTGGTGAGGGTGAGCTTTGATGACTGGATGTATCTGCTGGACGACGATCGCCTGATCAACCGCGCGAAGATCAGCAAGTTCGGCATTCACCTCGGCGAGGTGATCCTCTATATCGAACGGCTTGAGCAATGAAAGCCGGTGCATTTTTGCCGACAATAGCTATTGGCTATGGATCGGCAAGGCACAGACGATTGTCCTTTGAGTCTGCTTCTGGGTAAGCTGACTCCGTTCCCGATAATGCTTACCACCTGGAGGTGAATCATGAAGAGCCCCATTGGTCTTGATACCGTGCAATCACAAGCCCTGGCCGCCGAGCTCAACAAGCTGCTGGCCAGTTACCAGATCCTCTATATGAACGTCCGTGGCTTCCACTGGAACATCCGCGGCAACCAGTTCTTTGAGCTGCACCTGAAATTCGAAGAGATCTACAACGACCTGCTGCTGAAAGTCGATGCCCTGGCCGAACGCATTCTGACCCTGGATGGCGTGCCCCTGCACAGCTTCAGCGACTACATCCAGGTGTCTGCCATCCCCGAGCAGAAGGGGCTGCATGACGGTCGTGCCTGCGTGGAATCCCTGCTGGCGAGCTTCCGCGAACTGCTGGTTGCCCAGCGCCGCATCCTGGGTCAGGCCGCCGATGCCGGTGATGAAGGGACTGCATCCATCCTCTCCGACTATGTGCAGCAGCAGGAGAAACTGGTCTGGATGCTGCGCGCCTATCTGGCCTGATGAACCTGGGGCCGGCTGCCCATGCCCCGGCCCGTATCATTGCCCCTGTTGTTGCAAACCCGAGTTGTCTCTCCTTGATTTCCCACCCGCTTGCCGCCCGATTTGGGCGGCTTTTTTCTATTTGATCTGCATCAATGAAATGTTAATTGGTAAATTGAATGCCTATTAAGTTTTCCAGGAGGGGAATAGAATCGCCACAAAACAGATAACTGAAATGTCCAATTAGGAGAGACATGATGTTTTGTGTGCAATGTGAACAGACAATTCGTACCCCGGCAGGCAACGGCTGCGCCTATGCACAAGGCATGTGCGGCAAGACGGCGGAAACCTCCGACCTGCAGGATGTGCTGATCTATACCCTGCAAGGGCTCAGCGCCTGGGCCCTGGCGGCCCGCGAGCACGGCATCGTCGACAGCGAAATAGACGCTTTCGTGCCCAAGGCGTTCTTTGCCACCCTCACCAACGTCAACTTCGACTCCGCTCGCATCGTCGCCTACGTCAACCAGGCGCTGGCCTATCGTCAGCAGCTGGCCGCCAAGCTGGCACCGCTGGCGGTACAGGCCGACACACTGCCCGCCGCGGCCAGCTTCGAGCCGGGTGCCGATCTGCTGGCCCAGCTTGCCCAGGCGCCGCAGACCGCGGTCAACCGGGGCAAGAACGAGGTCAACGAAGACATCATGGGGCTGCGCTTGCTCTGCCTCTACGGCCTCAAGGGCGCCGCCGCCTACATGGAACACGCCCGGGTGCTGGATCAGCAGGATGCCGGGGTCGCCGCCGAATTCCATCGCATCATGAGCTGGCTCGGCACGGATCCCTGCGATCTGGATCCCCTGTTCAAGTGCGCCATGGAGATCGGCCTGCTGAACTTCAAGATCATGGAGATGCTGGATCTCGGTGAAACCACCGCCTTCGGCCACCCCGAGCCGACCCAGGTACGCGTCACTCCAGTACCGGGCAAGTGCATTCTGGTCTCCGGCCACGACATGGTGGATCTCAAGCTCATCCTGGAGCAGACCAGGGGCACCGGCATCAACGTCTACACCCACGGCGAGATGCTGCCGGCCCTGGCCTACCCCTTCTTCAAGCAGTACCCGCACCTGGTGGGCAACTACGGCTCCGCCTGGCAGAACCAGCAGAAGGAGTTTGCCAATTTCCCGGGCGCCGTGGTGATGACCTCCAACTGCATCATCGACCCGAACGTGGGCAACTACAGCGATCGCATCTTCACCCGCTCCATCGTCGGCTGGCCGGGCGTGACCCACCTGGAAGGGGACGATTTCTCCGCCGTGATCGCCAAGGCGCAAGCGCTGGAAGGCTTCAAGCACGTTGAGCTCGAGCACTTCATCACCATCGGTTTTGCCCGCAACGCCCTGATGCAGGCCGCTCCCGCAGTGATCGACAAGGTCAAGGCTGGCGAAATCAGCCACTTCTTCCTGGTGGGGGGATGTGACGGCGACCGTGCCGAGCGCGCCTACTACACCGAGTTTGCCAAGGCGATCCCGCAGGACAGCCTGCTGCTGACCCTGGGCTGCGGCAAGTACAAGTTCAACAAGCTCGATTTCGGCGACATCGGCGGCATTCCGCGCCTGCTGGACGTGGGTCAGTGCAATGATGCCTACTCCGCCATCCAGCTGGCCCTGGCGCTCGCCGACGCGTTCGAGTGCGGCGTCAACGATCTGCCCCTGACCCTGGTGCTCTCCTGGTTCGAGCAAAAAGCCATCGTCATTTTGCTCACCCTGCTTGCGCTCGGCGTGAAGGACATCCGCACCGGCCCGACCGCCCCGGCCTTCCTCACCCCGGCCCTGCTCAAGGTGCTGGAGGAGCAGTTTGGCCTGAAAGGCACCACCACGGCAGACGCGGATCTCGCCGAGATCCTGGCGGCCTGAGCAAAGATACAGCCTTACACGCTCAGCATGTTGTAAGCCTTTGGCGAGCCTGATGGCTCGCCTTTTTTCAACGCTATTTCCGAGCAAGAGGAGCCTTGCGATGACCTCCACCTCTTTGAGCCTGCGCTGTATAGCCCGCCGGGCAGAGACCCACGACGTGGCGAGCTGGCAATTCGAGCCCCTGGCTGGCGACCTGCCCCCCGTGCTGGCCGGCCAGTGCGTCACCCTGCACACGATGATTGACGGTAAGCCCCACTGCCGTGCCTACACCCTCTCCTCCAGCCCGCAGGATCCTTTCTGGCAGGTCACCATCAAGGATGTGGGGCTGGTCTCTCACCATCTGCACCAGAGCCTGCAAGTGGGGGACGAGATCTGGGTAGACGGCCCCTTCGGCGACTTCCACCTGACTGCTTTGCCCTGCGAGCGGCCGCTGCTGCTCAGCGCCGGCTCCGGTATCACCCCCATGTGGGCCATGCTGCGGGACGAGCTCGCCAAGCGGCCGGACGCCGATATCCGCTTTATTCACAGCGCCAGAACCCCCGGGGATGTGATCTTCGCGAGGGAACTGGCTTCACTGGCCGAGGATCATGCCGGTGTGCGCCATGCTTTAGTGCTGGAGAAAGTAGGGAAAGAGGCGCCAACGGCTCATCCCTGGGTTGGCCGGCTCACACCGGGGATGCTCAAGGAATTGGCGCCGGATCTCTTGAGCCGCCATGTCTATCTGTGCGGGCCCGCCCCCTATATGGCGGTGGTGAGCGAGATGCTGGCCGGGCTCGGGCTGCCCGCCGGGCAGTTGCATCAGGAGTCGTTCGGCCTGCCTGCTGCTACATCGGGCTCGGCGCCAGTTGCGGCCGATAGCGACCACTTCTGGCTGACCCTCAAAAAGAGCGGCAAGAAAGTGAAGATACTGCCTGGCCAGACCCTGCTGGCGGCACTGGAGGGGGCGGGGGAGACCATGATGGCCGCTTGCCGCGCCGGGGTGTGCGGCGCCTGTCGCTGCACCACGGAAGGCGAAATCGAGCGCCAGAGCGTGATGACCCTGAGCGCGCAGGACCTCGAGAACGGGGTGGCGCTGGCCTGTTCCTGCACCGCCAGAGGGGATGTGAGCCTGGAGTATTGACGGGGGTCATTGGTATCCCGAGCTTTTCCCGGGCGGGTCGTGCGGGTAGACTCAACCCCAGTTTCAGCAAAGTACGGGATAAAAAATGACAATTCTGGTGACGGGGGGAGCCGGTTACATCGGTTCCCACACCCTGGTCGAGCTGCTTGGTACAGGGCAGCAGGTCGTAGTACTGGACAACCTCTCCAACGCCTCCCCCGAATCGCTCAAACGGGTCGAGAGGATCACCGGCAAGCCGGTCACCTTCGTGGAAGGGGACATTCTGGACAGAGCCTGCCTGCAGCGGCTGTTTGCCGAACACAAAATAGCATCCGTGATCCACTTCGCCGGCCTCAAGGCGGTGGGTGAATCCGGCCAGATCCCGCTCACCTACTATCAGAACAACGTGACCGGCACCCTGGTGCTGTGCGAAGAGATGGCCAGGGCCGGCGTGTTCCGGCTGGTGTTCAGCTCCTCGGCCACCGTCTATGGGGATCCGGCCTCGGTACCGCTGCGGGAAGATTTCCCCACCAGCGCCACCAACCCCTATGGCCGCTCCAAGCTGATGGTCGAAGAGATCCTGCGTGACCTCTCCAAATCCGATCCTCGCTGGGCCATCGTGCTGCTGCGCTACTTCAACCCGGTGGGGGCTCATGAGAGCGGCCTCATCGGTGAAGATCCCAACGGCATCCCCAACAACCTGTTGCCTTACATCAGTCAGGTCGGCGTGGGCAAGCTCAAGGAGCTGGGGGTCTTTGGCAACGACTATCCGACGCCGGACGGCACCGGGGTGCGCGACTATATCCACGTGGTGGATCTCGCCATCGGTCACCTCAAAGCGTTGGCCCGCATCAAGAGTGATACCGGCGTCTTCACCTATAACCTCGGCACCGGTCAGGGCTATTCCGTGCTGGAGATGGTCAAGGCGTTCGAGGCAGCCAGTGGCCGTGCCATTCCCTACCAGATCAAGCCCCGTCGCCCCGGCGACATCGCCGAGTGCTGGGCTGAACCGGCTCTGGCCCGTGATGAGCTGGGCTGGCAGGCCGAGCGGGGGCTGGAGCAGATGATGATCGATACCTGGCGCTGGCAAAGCCAGAACCCGAACGGTTATGGCCCTGCTGCGAAGCCGTGATCAAGGGTCATGCGCTGCTCTTCGCCTTGCTGACAGCTTCTCGCGACCTGATGGTTTGCAGCCTGAATAGCAAAACGCCCCGGCATGCCGGGGCGTTTTTTCATGAACAACGCGCGGGTTACTGGATGCTCTTGCCGGCGCGGACATCCTTGATGATGGCCTTGAGGCTGGCCAGATCCCGCGGTGCGCCGCGCAGGATCTGATCGCCGATGATGAAGGCCGGGGTGCCGGAAATGCCCATGGCTTCGGCCAGCGCCCGGTTGGTACCCAGATTCTGATCGATGCTGCCGTCCTTGATCTTCGCCTCTACCTTGCTCCAGTCCACGCCGGCGGCCCTGGCGACGTCTTTCACCTGGGCTTCATCGGAGAGGGGCCCCTGATGGGCGTACAGCTTGTCGTGGAAGGCCTGGTATTTGTCGGGCTGGCCGAGCTTCACCGCCAGCGCCGCGCGGGCGGCGTAGTAGGAGGTTTCGCTCAGGATGGGGAACTGCTTGTAGATGTAGCGGATCTCCTTGTCCTCAGAGAGCAGTTGCTGAATGAGGGGATGAGCGCGCTTGCAGTAGCCGCAGTTGTAGTCGAAGAACTCCACCACCGTCAGGCTGCCCTTGGGATTGCCGCTCTCGGGATCCTGGTTGGCGAAGAGCTGCTTGGCATGGGCTTCTATCAGCGTCTTGTCGTTCTCGGCCTGCTGGCTCTCCTGCTTGGCACGTAGGGCGTTGGACATCTCGACCAGGATCTCCGGATTCTTGACCAGATAGTCGCGCACGATCTGCTCGACATCGCTCTTGGTCAGCTCGCTCGCCTGCACGGGCGCCGCAAGCAGGGTCGCGCCGGTCAGGGCGGCGAACAGGGCATGTTTGATTCTCATAAGTCCATCTTGCTGGGGATGTGGTAGTGGTCCCTATAGTGGGTGAGTCTGTTTTCAAGTCAAGCCATCCGCTTGAAAAAGCACGGTTTGCAGAGGTTTTGCCGGTTTTGTGCGCCAGATAGCCCAATAAATGGGCAAACAAACGGAGTGGGGATTTACAAGGGCTGGGGGCATGGGTAATATGCGTCGCACTGCTGCGGAGGGGTGGCAGAGCGGCTGAATGCACCGGTCTTGAAAACCGGCGATGGGCGACCATCCGTGGGTTCAAATCCCACCTCCTCCGCCATCCATATAGCCCAACTGATTTATTCAGTTGGGCTTTTTTGTGTCTTCGGTTTTGGGTATGCCACTGTGTACCCGGATTTAGTTGGCCATCGCGATCACTCCCAGGGCGTCACATTGGCGTACTTGTATTTCGCGTAGACGGGCTGGCCGTTGTAGGAGCTGGGCGGGAAGCTCGGGTTGGCGCTGATCCAGTTATTCACAAACGTCTGCATCCAGCTGGTGACGGGGCGGCTCTCGCGGCGCACGCTCACCCATTTGTTCTGGGTGCGGCTGAAGACCTGCCAGGTGACTCCCGCCTCGTCGATGTTGAAGGCGTAGCGCTCCATGTTCCAGATGGAGATACCGTACTTGCCCAGGTCGATATCCTGGGGATACTGACGCCCCTGGATCCAGACGTTGGTATGGAGCAGGTTGGTGCCCCCCATCAGCTCGATGTCGACTTCATAGTGAGAGCTGGTGCCTGCATCTCCGGTATAGGTAAAGAAGGAGCTGATGGTGCCGGGCACCGATCCTGCCTGCATCTGCACCTCATAACGACCCTTGCGGGTGTAGTTGTAGGTTCGCAGTTCAGCACAGCTCTTGTTTCCTTTGTCGGATTTCGCATGGAGGATGGCCGTGCCGGACTCCATCCAGACGTTGGCGGCGCGCCAGGTACAGTCGAATTCTGACCCGCCATTGCGCCAACCATCAGAGACCTGCCAATCCTGATTGCTCCACCACCATGCCGATGCCTGAGTGGAATATAATCCTCCCGCCATCAGCAATACTGACATCAGTCCAAGTTTACGCATATTATCCACATTCCTGTGTGTTTATTAATGAGTGTTTTATTGATGACTACAAGCAGCATTAGAATAGCCATAAACAGATATTGAAACTTATACTGGTATCGCGTCATGACAGTTTCATATTTTTGAAATTGCCTGAAAAAGGTATGAAAGACATGACGGCTGGCTGGTATAACCAGAATAAAAAAAGCCACCGTATATAACGGTGGCAAAAGCACGGACTCCCGATCCGATGAGTTAAAATCAGCTGGCTTGGCGGCGATAGATCTCGACCAGTTCGGTGGCCAGTTCGCGGCACAGAATGGAGGTCATCAGGTGATCCTGGGCATGTACCATGACCAGTGTCATCTTGGTCTTGCCTTCGCCCTCATCGGCTTCAATCAGTTTGGTTTGTACGGCATGGGCAGCCTTCCCCGCGTCGGTGGCCTGGAGCAGCAAGGCATCCGCTTCGCTGAACTGGCCAGCACGAGCCTGACGCAGGGCTTCGAAACAGAGACTGCGAGATTGGCCGGCATTGACGATGATGCCCATGACTGCTTCTTCAAGATCCATCATTTATGACTCCTTAAAATCCATTATTACGAGAGACGTTGGCGAACCATTCACCACTTTTCTTGACGGTGCGCTGCTGGCTTTCCAAATCAAGGCTGATGAATCCATAACGGTTCTTGTAGGCATTCATCCAGGACCAGTTGTCAATAAAGGTCCACAGGTGATAACCACGGCAATTACTTCCTTCGGCAATGGCGGTATGAATCCACTGGAGGTGGCCGCGAATGAAGTCGATACGATAATCGTCTTTTACCTGACCATCTTCACCAATGAATCTGTGTTCCCCTTCGACACCCATACCATTTTCAGAGATATAGCTTGGGATATTTCCATAGTTGTCGCGCAGGTTGATCAATATGTCATAAATACCGCGCTCATATATTTCCCAGCCGCGATAAGGATTCATTTTGCGGCCTGGCATCTCGTAATTCTCGAAGAACCAGTCAGGCAGGAAAGGGGAATCCGGATTGATGGCCGTCATGCGTGCCTTCACTCGCCGCGGCTGGTAGTAGTTGATGCCGAGCAGATCGATCTTGCCGGCGGCCAGCAGTTCGCAGTCGCCGCTTTGCACCACGGGCATCTGATCGTGCTCGCGCAGGATATCGATCAGCTCCTGGGGATAAACCCCCTTCACCGCAGGATCGAGGAAGGCGCGGTTGAAGAACAGGTCGGCAATGAACGAGGCCTTCAAGTCTGCCGGGTTTGAAGAGCGCGGATAGGAGGGGGTCAGGTTCAGGACGATGCCGATCTGGCCGGGCAGGGAGAGTGTGCGATAACGCTTCACCGCCAGACTGTGGGCCAGCATCATGTGATAGGCCACCTGGGCTGCCCGTTTGAAGTCCATCTGGTTCGGGTAATGGAAGTCATACAGATACCCTCCTTCCACTACCACAACGGGCTCATTGAAGGTCATCCAGCAGGCGACGCGATCACCGAACAGTTTGAAGCAGAGCGCTGCGTACTCGGCATAGGCCGCCACGGTTTCGCGGCTCTCCCAGCCCCCCTGCTCCTGCCAGTACATCGGCATGTCGAAGTGGAACAGGCCGATGAAGGGTTTGATCCCCTTGGCCAGCAGCTCATCGATAACCTTGTTGTAGAAGTCGACGGCCTCCTGGTTGACGGTGTGGCCATCCGGCAGCAACCGGGCCCAGGAGATGGATGTGCGGAAGCTGTTGTGGCCAATCTGTTCCATCAATGCGATGTCTTCACGATAACGATCGTAGAAGGTGGAGGTGTTGGCCGGGCCAACCTGACCATGGAAACGGTGTGGCTCCGTCTCGAACCAGTGATCCCAGATAGTCGGTGCCTTGCCGCCCACATTGGCAGCCCCTTCCGATTGTGCGGCCGACGAGGCGCTACCCCACCAGAAGCCTTCGGGGAATGTATATTGCATTGCAGTTTCCTCTTGATAACCGGCGTGCAGGCGGCGTGGCGCCCGCACGCCTGGCGCTTACGCCTGACTCTGAATCGGTGTGATTGTGTCTGCTTTTTCTGATCTGGCGGCTTCTTCCGCTTCAGCCGTCTCGGCTTCCTGCTTGAGCAGGGTGCGTTCGTAAGCTCGCACGAAGGGGTAATACATCAGGGCGGAGATCCCCATGCAGATGAAGCACATGATGACCGGACTGAAGGCCCAGTTGGTCGCCCAGGAGGCGCCGATGGGAGCCGGCGTGGTCCATGCGGTCAGCATCACGACCTTCTCAACCAGACCCAGATCCACCGCGAACCAGGCCAGGATGGCGTTGATCACCGGCACCAGGATGAAGGGCAGGAAGAAGACCGGGTTCATGATGATGGGAGCACCAAACAGGATCGGCTCGTTGATGTTGAAGAACCCGGGGACCACGCCCATTCGCCCTATGGTGCGCAGGTGCACGGCGCGGCTGCGCATCAGCAGGAATGCCAGTGGCAAGGTGGAGCCCACGCCGCCGATAAACAGGAAGTGATCCCAGAAACCGGGCAGGAAGGTGTGGGGAATGGCTTGCCCGGCGGCCAATGCGGCCTGGTTGCTCGCCAGGTTTGCCATCCAGAAGGGGTTCATGATGCCGGTGACGATCATGGTGCCGTGGATGCCGGCAAACCAGAGGATCTGGCACAACAGCACCGCCAGCAAGACGGCAGGCAGGCTGTCGGAAGCCGCCACCAGCGGTTTGAGCATGGACATGATCGCCTCGGGCAGGATCATGCCAGTGGTTTCCTGCAGCAGCATGTTGAAGGGATGTAGGGTCAGGATAATCGCCAGGACCGGGATCAGCACCTCAAAGGAGCGCGCCACTCCCATCGGCACCTGCTCGGGCAGACGGATGGTGATGTTGTTGCGCTTGAGCCAGGCGTAGACCTCGGTCGAATAGATGGCGCAAATGAGAGCGGTAAAGATGCCCTGACCGGAGAAATACTGGGTGGAGATGGTGCCGTCTTTATATTGCGCCGCCACCAGCATGAACGACATCAGCGACAGCAGGCCCGTGGTGATGGGGTCCAGGGAGTATTGTTTGGCCAGGCTGGATGCGACGCCCACCGAAATGAAGACCGTCATCAGCCCCATGCTCATGTTGAAGGGCAACATGAGTTCGGCACGATAGGTGTTGGAAAAATCGAGCCAGGCTCTGGCAAAGCCCCAGGTGGTTTCGCTGGAGATGGGTGGAAAAATGAAGACCAGCATGAAGCTGCCGACGATCATGAACGGCAGCGCGGCAATAAAACCGTCACGGATGGCCAGAACATAGCGTTGCTGGCCCAGTTTTCCTGCCAATGGGCCGATCCGTTGTTCGATCAACTTGACCAGCATCCCATAGAGTGAACTCATAGTGTGTGTCCTTCCTTGTGAGCACGCTTAACCAATCAGGGAGAGGGCGTAGTCCAGCACCTTGTCGCCGCGCTGCATGCCGTAATCCATCATGTCGATAGGTTGTACCTTGATGCCGTGAGCCGCCGCCTTGGCTTGCAACTCCGGTTGCATGTACTTGATCTGCGGTCCCAGCAAGACCACCTGGTAATGGGGCATCTGGTCATCGAACTCCGATGCGCCAAAAGCCTTGATCTCGGCAGCCAGGCCCCGTTTTTCGGCTTCTACCAGCATTTTTTTCACCAGCAGGCTGGTGGACATCCCGGCAGAGCAGCACAACATGATTTTTTTCATGATCATTCCTCAGTTATTAAGCTGGGCTCACTATAGATCGATGTAACAAAGTGGGAAATCGATTTCACAAATCGGGTTTTGTAATTGTGATCGCGATCACTTGATGGATATTTGATATAAGGTGGTCAAGATAAAATGTCGTTATTTATCAGTAAGTTGTCGTTGTTTTTGTGATGTGGCTTTCGCCATGTTTGTTCGACTTGGCTTGTTGAAATATCGATTTCAAGTTTGTCGTGGTTTTCATGCTGCTCCTGCCCCCTGCATGATGCAGGGGGCGCTTTCGGCATGGTGCCGATCCGGCGCCCATGCCAGCAACCCCGGATAACCGAGCCCATCGCCGTGCTCCCTCACCCCCTGGTGGCAGGGGGTCATGGTGGCGGCTAAGGGGCTCTGTACAGTGTCTTGCTCAGATGGCGGGCTCAGCCTGGGGTTGCCTTGTGGTTCTCGCTGAGGGTCACGAAACCCGATTCAGGAGCCGGGTATCCTGCTTTCCCGCCTGCTTCGCGCGGGGGGCACTGTAGAAGAGGCGGGGAGCGGGTGATGCCCAGATGGCGTCAGCAGATCTGATGGCAAATGAGGGATCAAGTGGATGCGCAAATAAGGTGGCCAAGAGACGGACATGTAAAGGCAGGGTTGCGAAGGTGCGGTCAGATGAAATGATCGATAAGAGAGGGTTCTGCTGCCGTCAGCCTCTGAATGATGACGGAAAAGGGGAATTGAAAACGTAAAGTGGAGGGCGGCGACAGGTGCGGGAGCTGTCCTGGGCAAGGTCGGCAGGGGAGTAAAACAATGCTCCGTCACGGGGACGGAGCATTGGAAGGGTGATCAGCGGGTCAATCCACCTTCATCCAGTACGCTGACCGTCCAGAAGAAGGGGGCATTCCAGTTGACGGTGACCTCGTTCAGCGTCCAGGCACCAATCTCATCTTTCCAGCAGGTCTGGCCGGTACACTTGCCCTTGAGGGTGGAGGCAACGGGATCGCTGAAGTTGATGGAGTTTGGCCCGCCCGAGAGTACACCTGGCGGAACCAGGGGAGACGCGGGGTCGATGGGGTGAGCCCAGAACCTGTGGTGCGGATTCTTCAGCGGACGGCTGCCGTAGCCCGACACATAGGACTGGTCGAGGGGGTTGCGGCCGAGCACATAGTCCATGGCATCGGACATGGCCTGCAGGTATTTGCGCTCTCCCGTGAAGTCATGGGCCAACCCGAGGAAGATGCTGCGGTTCATCAGGTTGGAGTTGGAGCCCCAGGGGTATTCGGTCGCCTGATAGGGGATAAGGTAACCCTCCGTCGCCACGCTCTTCTGGTAGCCGTCAGCTGCGGCGATAATAGCGGCGCGTGCCTTCTCCACTTCCTGTTTGCCCAGTTTGTTAGGCACCATGGCCAGCGTGATGGTCCCTGCGCTGCTGAGATCCTGCCAGTAGAGATCACCGCTTGCGCTGCGATCCCCCTTGGGGGCAGCCAGATAGAGAGGGGACTGCTGGACGGCCTGCTTGTACTCGGCTTTGCCGGTGGTGGCAAACAGCTCGGCGGCAGCCCAGTAGAATTCGTCCTTCAGGTTGGTGTCATCATAGGGACCGGATCCCACAAAGTTGTCATAGGCATAGACGTCCGGATGGCGGTTGGCCGCCTTCCAGGCTCGTTCTGCTGCCTGCAGGCTGCGCTGTGCGAAGGCCGGATCCAGATCTTTCCATACGCGAGCAGACTGGGCGGCGGTGGCCGCCAGGTTCAGAGTCGCAGCCGTGCTGGGGTGGCTCAGGAAACGGGGTTGTGGATCCTTGTGGGGCGGGAGCGGCATCCCGGTCCAGGCTTCGTCGGCGACCTTGTGGAATACCATGCCGGAGGCATCGATCTCGGTCAGTTTCAGGCTGTCGAGCTGCTTGGACTGATCGCCTACCGGCACCCAGGCCTTCTTGCCTTCGGGCACCTGCATGGCGAGGAAGAACTCCATCATCCAGCGGGACTCGTCCAGCAGATCGTTGTAGCCGTTGTGCTGTTCCGGGATCTTGACCTTGCCGTCGGCAAAGGCGCTCTTGTCACCCTCTTTCGCCAGCTGCTCCCGTTCATAAAGGTTCATCAAGGTCCATACCGAGATCCCCCCGTTGACCACGTACTTGCCCTGATCGCCAGCGTCGTACCAGCCGCCGGTCACATCCAGCGTGAAGTCACAGCCAGGCCACTGGTTGCCCTTGGCGTCCTGCTTGTTGAAGCAGGTTACGTTCTCGGGCTTGTGTCCTGCCGGGCGAGCAAGGTCGGGGCGCTGGACATATTTGGCTTCGATGTCGATGCCGCTACGCTGCTGATAGAAGAAGGAGAGGGCATCGAATTTCATGGTGTGATAGATGTCATCGCCGATGCTGAACGGATGACTCTTCTGGCCGGCGACCTCCAGTACCAGGCCGGTGCCCGGGGTGGTGACCTGACTGAAGTCGGCAATCTGTACGTTCTCGCCGGATGCGGCATTCAGGCCAAAGGGCGTGGTCTTGCCTTCCGCGATGGTCTCACCCTGGGCATTGCGCAGGGTCCAGGGGAGCGCGTCCTTGCTGTCGGTGGCGATGGTCGCCCGTTTCAGAGCCTTGCTCAGATAGCCGACCTGGTTGACGCGCACGCTGCCCAGCTCCGATTTCTTGATCAAGGAGGGGCCCGATAGCGTGGCTTCACCGATACAGACAGTGGTCGGTGTCTGGGTGCCCATCTGAAGTTGGAACTGGGTCTTCTCGTCAGTGGCAGAAGGTGTGAACTGGATATCGAACGGTTTGGGCGTGCTGCCGAGGGCGAGGTCCTGCACCATGTAGTTGGTGTAGGGGGCGCCATCATGCTGGATCAGGGCCTTGACGTTGATGTCGCTCTTGGCCATGGCAGTGAAATGGAGTTTGTAGGTTTGCCCCTGCACCAGGCCGAGATTGGACTGACCCAGGATGACATCCCAGGGATTGGAGCCCGACTCGGTGAAGGTGATACAGCCCATCTGGTTCTCGGCGTTCAGGGTCCCCCCGGCCGTCCACCATCCATCGGTTCCCTGGAAGCCCCCATTGGTCAGCAATTCACCCACAGGTCCGGCAGATGCCGAGGAGGTCGCTGAACCAGATGCTCCTGCGCTGGGCAGTGAGCAGCCATGCAAGCCAATGACGCAAGACATGGCAAGCGTCAGGGCACTAAGCCGAGATGTTTTCATTGTTACCCCTTTGATCACAGACGGAAATAATGGCGTCGATTTTCGCACTCACGCAGAAAATGACCGAGTCATCCTGCGGCCCGCATTTCACTGTCAAGATTCACACACAATCCTTGAGTGGAAATCGATTTCACAATTCAGGTAACAGTAAATTTTTTGGCAGATCAAGTTTGCTTTTATGAAATGTGATGGAGACGGCAAATTTTCGTTTATTGATATATTCATGCACTTGAATTGAATTCCATTGAATCCTTTCAACATTCCTCTGACTCCCCAGGCGTTTGGCCATATCGGTGTCGTTCCAGACAGCTCATGCGGCAAATCAATGTGATGGATTGCATTTAAATTATTGTTTTAATTTTATTTTGTTGGTCTTCCTGCCATGAGTCTACCTGTTCTCTCTGTTCCTTCCTGGGTATTCTGCTGATGAGACACGCCCCCGAGTTTGTGAGTTGCATCACTATTTTCTCTTTCAGCGGGATCTTTGTCATGGCATGACAAAGATACTGCTGGAATGACGAAGAGATTTCTGTTTACCATTTAATATTCTTGCAATCGATTTCAAATTTGACTGTTTTTCAAGACGACTCGCCATGAACGATGAGTCCAGGCGATGAACGAGAACATCCGGAGAGTCATAAGGAAAATGCGTAAAACTACAGGTCTCACCAGGTCTATGACCTGCCTATTCGTGGGGTGCGGCATCTGGAGTGCCGGGATGGCGGATGAGTTGTCGACCATGCCCTATTTTTCCACCTGGCCGCAGATCCACAGCGCCATTGCCAGGGACGAGGGGATGGAGCATCAGATCCAGGCTCTGCTCTCCCGGATGACCCTGGAGGAGAAGGTTGGCCAGATGATCCAGCCCGACTTTCGTGAAGTGACACCTGAGGAGGTGACGCGCTACAAGATTGGCTCCGTCCTCAACGGGGGAGGGGGCTGGCCCGGCAACAACAAACACGCGTCGGCCCAGGACTGGGCACACCAGGCCGACACCTATTGGCAGGCGGCGGAAGCGGGCTTTGAGGGCAGGGGGTATCGCATCCCCTTCATGTGGGCGACCGATGCGGTGCACGGCCACAACAACGTCTTCGCGGCGACCCTCTTCCCGCACAATATCGGCCTGGGGGCGGCGCGGGATCCGGATCTCATCTACCGTATCGGCCAGGTGACGGCGCGGGAAGTGGCCGCCACGGGGCTGGATTGGACCTTCGCCCCGACGGTGGCGGTGCCAAGGGATGATCGCTGGGGCCGGACCTATGAGGGCTATTCCGAAGATCCCGCCATCGTCTATCACTATGCCGGCGAGATGGTGCGTGGCCTGCAAGGTTCCGCGACGGATCTGCGCGGCCAGCGCCATGTCATCTCGAACGTGAAACACTTCGTGGGGGACGGCGGTACCCTGAACGGGGTCGACCGGGGTCAGAACTTCTATTCGGAAGAGGACCTGCGCAACCTGCACGCGGTGGGCTACTTCTCGGGGCTGGATGCCGGTGCCCAGGTGGTCATGGCTTCGTTCAACAGCTGGCACAACGAGCTCAACCGCGACGTGCTGCCAGAAGACGGGGTGGAGTACAACGGCAAGCTGCACGGCAGCCGCTATCTGCTGACCGACGTGCTCAAGGGCAAGATGGGCTTTGATGGCCTTGTCGTCTCTGATTGGAACGGTCACAGCGAGATCGCCGGTTGCACCATGGGGAGCTGCCTGCCTGCGGTGCTGGCCGGGGTCGACATCTTCATGGTCACGGCGCGCAAGGACTGGATGGAGTTTCGCCAGAGCCTGCTCGATGGCGTGGCGAGCCGGCAGATCCCGATAAGCCGGATCGACGATGCCGTGACGCGTATCCTGCGGGTCAAGATGCGGGCCGGGCTGTGGGAGAAACCCATGCCGTCGGCCCGTGAGCTGGCGGGCAAGCAGGGTGAACTTGGTGCCGTGACGCACAAGGCGCTGGCCCGGGAGGCGGTACGCAAGTCGCTGGTGCTGCTCAAGAACGAGGGCAGGATCCTGCCCCTGAGCCGGCAGAGCCGGGTGCTGGTGGCTGGGAGCGCCGCCAACGATCTGGGCAAGCAGGTGGGGGGCTGGAGCCTGACCTGGCAAGGCAGCGAGAACGGGCGCGGTGATTTCCCCGGTGCCCAGAGCGTGCTGGATGCGGTGACCGCCACCGTCGGTGCGGATCATGTGCAGGTAAGCACGGGATCCGGTGAGTTTGCGGGAGCCAAGCCCGATGTCGCCATCCTGGTCATGGGGGAGGATCCCTATGCCGAGTGGTTCGGCGACATTCCTGACAACAAGACCCTTGCCTATGGGGATCTCAAGAGCAGCTATCACGAGGACCTGTTGACCCTCAAGCGGCTGAAGGCGGCCGGCATCCCCGTGGTGACCGTGCTTTTCTCCGGACGTCCGCTCTACGTCAATGAGGAGCTCAATCTCTCTTCCGCCTTTGTCGCCGCCTGGCTGCCGGGCACCGAGGGGGAGGGGATCACCGATCTGCTGTTCAGGGATGCAAAGGGCAAGGTGGCCCATGACTTCCAGGGACGCCTCTCCTTCTCGTGGCCCTTCAGCAAGTGCGCCACCACCATCAATCGCACGCCCACCCATATCCCGGGCTGGCAGCGCCCAGCCTTCGAGCAGGATCCCGCGGGTGAGTACGCACCGCTCTTCCCCTATGGCTACGGGCTCAGCTACGGCAAGCCTTCCCCTGTGGCGGCCCGGGTCAGCAACCTCAATACCCTGACCCTGGATAAACGTACCTTCGGCTGCAACGAGAGCGACCCCGCCAAACTGAGCGCCGCTGACAAGGTGCTCGAGCTGTTCGGGCCAAAGGCGGGTGAAGAACACCGTCTGCGCATGGGGGATGCCAGCAACTGGACGGGGACTGAAGTCTCCGGCAACAGCGTGACCGAGATGACCTTCATCAAGGTTCAGCCCATCGACTACCTGCGCCAGCAGGATGCGCGAGCGGTCACCTTCCTCGGGGCGGACAAGCCGGGTGTCGACTCCGGGGCCACGATCCAGTTGCAGACCACCCAGGTCAAGGGGGCGGATCGTCGCACCTACCTGAAGGGCGAGAGCGAGCTGCAGGTGACGCTGCGGGTGCAGCAGGCGCCAGCGGGGGACATGACGCTGGGGCTGCAGTGTGGCTGGCCCTGCGGCAAGTCCATCGAGATTGCTCCGGCCTTGCGCCAGTTGCCCCCGCAGAAGTGGGTGACCCTGAGTCTGCCCCTGCGCTGCCTCGAAGAGGGCATGGACTTCGCGAAGGTCAATACCCCCTTCATCCTGGGCACCAGTGGACAGGCACGCATCGACATGGCGACCGTTCGCTGGGTACCGGCTTCTCTGCTGGGGGCCTCAGGGGAAGTGGTCAGGCTCGATTGCCAGGGCAGGTTGAGTCGATAAGCCGTCAGCCAGATGTACTAGGATGCCTGTCGGGCTCCTGGTGCCTTGATAACCGGCTCCGCCCCGATGCGGAGGGAGAGGTGGGAGAGAAGGATGTCGATCGTACAGCGGATCAGATTGGGCTTTACGCTGCTGCTGGTCCTGTTGCTATTGCTCGGGGCCATCAGTTACCTGAAAACGACCTCCATTCACGGTCGTTTCCAGCAGGTGACCGAAGAGGCGACGCCTCAGGCCCTGACCGCCAGCCGGCTGCGCGCCGCGTTACTGATGGCTGACAGGGACAGCCTGGCGCATCTCGCCATCTGGGAGACGTCGGCGTTCCCCGAGTCCCGTCAGCGTGTTGCCCATGACAAGGTCCGCTATGAGCAGCACATCAAGGCATTCGCGGCCCTGACACTCGATACCGAGAGTGAGCGGCAACTCGCCCGGGTCACCGACCAGGCCCCCCGGCTGTTTACCATCTCTGAGCAGTTGATGAGCCTGCACGAAGAGTCGGTCGAGCTGGAGCGGGTGCTCGCACGGATGCGGAGCGAGCTGCTGCACCTGGACGACAACTACCGTTCGGCGGCAGACCTGCTGGTGCGTTACACGGCGGGTCGGCGCTCTTTGCAGAACAAGGCGGAGCTCATCACCAGCGGTATTGCACGGGATCTCAAGCTGATCCTGCGTGCCGACGGCAACACGGATCTGGTGGCGCTACAGGGGGTGCTGGCCAAAGACATCGACATTGCGAACCAGCGTCTGGAGCGGATTGTTGTCCCCGATGACGTCAAGGCCAGGTTCACCCGCCATGTGGCGCGCATTCCCCAGCTGGTATTTGGCGACAAGGGGCTGATTGCCACCCTGGTGCGCCGTCAGCAAATCAGCCAGCAACTCCATGGCTTGCGTGAACAGCAGGAGGCGCAGAGCCACCAACTGGGGGAGGTCCTGGACAGGCTTATCGCCATCAGCAACCAGAGCATGCAGGAGGACAGGCTGAGTGCCGACGTCGCGGTTGACAGCGCCCGCACCTGGATCGTGATGGTGGCCCTGTGTTGCGTGCTCATCGCCCTCATTGTTGCCTGGAGTACGGCCCGCAGCATCCAGGTGCCGCTGGTGCGGATCAATCGGGTTCTCGGTCTGATGGCACAAGGGGACATGACGCTGCGGGTTCGCTACCCCGCCAGGAACGAGCTTGGTGAGGTCGCGAACTCCATCGACCAGCTGGCCCACCACACCAAGACGCTTCTGATGGAGGTCCAGACCGGCTCTGAGTACCTGGTGAGCGAGACGCGCAAGACCGCGGAGATCGGCGAGCAGGTGATGTCGCAGGTGCAGGCGCAGAAGGCCCAGACCGATCAGGTGGCGGCCGCCATCTTCGAGCTGGAGACCAGTGCGACCGAAGTGGCGCGCTCGAGCGATCATGTTCGTCGGGAGGTGGGGGAGGCCAATGACGAGAGCCGGCGCGGACGTCATCTGATGCAGGCCAATCGGGATGGCATCGAGCAACTGGCGACCGACATCGCCGGGGCCATGGCGATCACCCGCAAGCTCGAAGGCTACAGCAGCAACATTGGCAACATTCTCGAGGTGATCCGTGGCATGGCTGAACAGACCAACCTGCTGGCCCTCAATGCGGCCATCGAAGCGGCCCGTGCCGGGGAGGCCGGGCGGGGCTTTGCGGTGGTGGCCGAGGAGGTGCGGGCGCTGGCTACCCGTTCACAAGGGGCGACCCAGGAGATCCAGGTGATGATCGACAACCTGCAGGGATGCGCCCGCGATGTGGCGAGCGTGATGGCCCAGAGCCATGAGCAGACCCAGCAGAGTGTGCAGCAGACCCGGGATGTCGAAAGTGCCCTGGGGGGGATCGCCTCGCGCATGGAGGCCATCAAGGAGATTGCGGATCACATGGCTTATGCCGCAGCGGAGCAGATTTCGGTGAGTCAGGGAGTGGCCCAGCACGTGGCGGCCATCGCAGACGTGGCTCACGAGACCGAGCAGGCGTCCCGGGTATCGGCGAGCAGTGGTGAGGTGTTGTCGGGGCTGGCCAGCCAGCAGCAGAGTCTGGTGGCCCGTTTCAAGGTGTAGGAGAGAGGCGATGTGGAAATCTGTGAGTGCCCTGCTGGTCTGGGGGCTGAGTACGGCGGCGGTATCCCAGGAGCTGGTGCTGGAAACCTGGCGCGTGGATGACGAGGCGCTCTGGAAGGAGCAGTTTCTGCCCCGTTTTCAGGCTATCCATCCCGAGATCACTCTTAAGCTGCATTCGCAGCGCTCGGCGGATTACGATCGGGAGCTTGCCGAGCGGCTGGCGGCGGGGAAGGCAGGGGATCTCATCACTTGCCGTCCTTATGATCAGTCCCTGCGGCTGTTCCAGCAGGGGCATCTGCTGGATCTGACGGACCTGCCCGGGATGGAGAACTTCCCGAGCTTTGCCAAGGCCGCCTGGCAGACCGACTCCGGGGCCCAGACCTTCTGCCTGCCCATTGCCTCCGTGATCCAGGGTTTCTACTTCAATGTCGATATCTTCAACGCCCTTGGGCTGACACCGCCGCGAACCCGTGCCGACTTCTTCGCCGTGCTGGAGAAGGTGAAGCAGGATGGCCGCTATCTGCCGCTAGCGCTGGCGGCTCACGACAGCTGGGTGGTCTCCGAGCTTGGTTATCAGAATATCGGTCCCAATTACTGGCATGGGGAAGATGGCCGCCTGGCGCTGATCAACGGTCAGGCGCGAGTGACCGATGCCCCTTATGTGGCGGCGTTTCGTGAGCTGGCGAGCTGGCGGCCCTACATAGGGGATCATCCAGCCGATGCCACCGAAGCACAGGCGGTGGATGACTTTGCCGCGGGCAAGGCCGCCATGATAGTGGCGGGCTCCTGGTCGCTTGCCCAGTTCACCGGCAAGGTCAATTTTGGTGCCTTCCCGCCCCCTGTCGCGCGGGAGGGGGACACCTGCTATTTCACCGATCACACCGACATGGGGATCGGCATCAATGCCGCCAGCCCGAACAAGGAGGCCGCCCTGAAACTGGTGGAGTGGATGGCTAGCGCCGACTTTGCCGAGCGTTTCTCCAATTCGGTGCCCGGCTTTTTCTCCCTCTCCAATCACTTCTTCGAGCTCAAGGATTCGGTGGCGAGCACCATGATGGGCTGGCGGGATACCTGCGATTCCACCTTGCGTCTGGGGGCGCAGTTCCTCACCCGGGGTGAGCCATCGCTTACCACAGAGCTTGCGGAGGTGTCGCAATCCGTGGTGCTCGGCACCATGACGCCGGAAGCGGCCGCCGCGCGCATCCAGCAGGGGTTGGCAAGCTGGTATCCCCCCCAGAAGGCGGCCACGAGAAGAGCCAGTCTGTGTGAAGCGGACGAGCCTCTCCCCACGCTGGCAACCAGCGCGCCCACCGGGACGGAATCCCCCTTCGCAGCGCCTTGACAGTGGCCACGCTCCCGCAGGGATCTGCACACTCCCCAAGGCGCCTTCAGGCGCCTTGTTTCATTCAGGTCGACCGGGTTCATCGGGTTGTGATTGCCAGGCTTTGGCTGGTGTCATGGGGCCAGGCCGGATTGAGGGGCCGGCAGAAGAGGGACGCCAGGTTGTGTGTGGTGTTTGTGCTATGTCAGAGAGTCAAGGTGGAGGACACAGCTGGGGCAAGTCATTCGCTGGGCTGGCGGCTGACAAAAGAAAACGGCCCGAAGGCCGCTTTGCGCTGATGCTGTGCTGGGATCTGATGCTGCGCAGGGAACAGCTCCGGTCTGTGTTCACCCCTTGTAGGGCAGTGTGGTATCACGCACCACAATGCTCAATTCGGGCAGTTCGTCCGAGTTCAGCTCCGTGTTCTCAATCAAACCCAACAGAGTCTTGACCATCTTGACCCCCATCTCGTAGATGGGCTGGCGTACCGTGGTCAATGGCGGGTTGGAATAAGTAGAGAAGGGCAGGTCGTCAAAACCGATTAGCGAGACATCCTCAGGCACGCGCAAGCCGCACTGCTTGAGCCCCAGAATGGCACCGTAACAGGTCTGATCGTTGGCGCAGAAGATGGCGGAGAATTTCCGGCCGCTCTCCACCAGCTTCTTGACGGCATTGAGCCCGCCGACCTCGGCGAAATCCCCCTGGATGACCAGGGAGGGGTCATATTCGATACCTGCGCTCACCAGGGCCTGGCGATAGCCATGATGACGCTCGATGGCATCGTTATGATCCGGTAAACCGACGATATGGGCGATGTCACGATGACCCAGATCCAATAAATAGCGAGTCGCCATGTAGCCACCCAGCCGGTTATTGATGCTAAAGGAGTGTACCCGCTCGGTCATGATATTGTGACCTGTGGCCACAATCGGTATTTGCTGGGAAAACTCGAGCAGTGTTTGCTGATTGACGTGGCCGGTCAAAATAATAAGGCCATCAACCCGCCGGGCCACCAGCAGGCGCAACCGCTCAACTTCTTCTTCCGCATTCCAGTGACCGCTGACAATCAGCGGCACATACTCCATGCCCTGAAGAGTGTGTTCAACACCCCGCAACATTTCGTTGGAAAATGGACTCTCCACATGTTGGGTCAAAACACCCAGGGTCATGGACTGACCCGTTTTCAAATATTGCGCCATCAGGTTGGGACGAAAATTCAATTCCTGAATGGCATCTTCCACCGCCTGACGTTTATCTGCGGCCACTTTGGCCGAGCCGTTCAATATCCGGGATACAGTGCTTGCCGAGACACCGGCTCGGCGGGCGATATCATAGACAGTGGCTTTTTTCTCCTGAGCTGACTTCGACATCCCCCCTCCGTACTCGACTGTGAAAACCCCTGGTCATGGCCAGTGTTATATGAATATCTTCTTAATAAATCAGCAAGTTAGGATACCCGTTTCCCCTGGTGGTGACAAGCGATGATGCGCCTTGCCAGGGGAGGGAATGCTACTGCTGGGCGGCAAAAAAGACCTCTTTTGCCTTGGTAAAACCGGCTTGCTCGGCGGCTTTGACCCAGGCGAGCGCCTGCTCATAGTTTTTGCTCTGAACGGCAGTGCGAATATGCTGATAATAATCCAGTTCACCCAACGATTTATCTGGTGAGACCATCACGGGCGATATGGTTTTTGCGATCTGCGTCGCATTTGCAGCGGGCTCTGCGTCCAGCGTCAAATATAGGCGTCCGGTAGCAGAGTGAGGCACTTCCACATTGATGAGGCGGGCGACATCCGTGGTGCGATCATATTGCATGGCGCGCTGGAGATCGTCCGGGTTGAGCCGGGTACTGCCCTGCATGTCCTTCGCCGTGGAATAGATCACCATATAGGCGGCCCGAGCGCTGCCGATGGGGGCCGGAATGGTGAATTCCCCCTGAATGTTCTGCCCTGAAATTAACGAACGACCGTCATAACTGAATGTGGAACCGGGAATGGTTTGAACGGCGTTGTATTGCTCGTCCAGCAACAGGATGCTGGGCAGGAAGACGGTATAGTCGACCGGAATGGTTATTTTGACGCGAGTTGCCTGGCTGACTTCGGGCAGCGAGAAGGCCATTACATAGCTTTTGCCTGAATCAAATGCATAGACCTGGCTGTCGGTGCTCACATCGACCCAGCGGCTCTCCTGCCCGAGGGACTGGAAGCGAAGTTCCTTGAACGACTCGACCGCCACCTTGTTCGACAATTGTTCCCGACCTTGCTCAACCTGTTGCTGCAGGGCGGAGACTGCCGATCCTGGCGAATGCTCCGGGCCCATGCCGGCGCATCCGGCCATCAGCAGACTGACCAGGAAAGGCAGACACTGCTTCGTTCCCTTCATCGTGTTTCCTCGTATGCAATGCGGGTCCCCCAAGGGACCCGAGATTATAGTGCAGATAAGTATCGCGACCTAACCTACCACCACATGTCCGCCTGCACACCGACCAGGAAATCTTCCCGGTCCTCCTGCCAGGGGGTCTCGTTGTTGTGATCGACATAGGTCGTCAGAATGCGGATCTCCGGTGAGGGCCCCATGCCGGTATTGACGGTGAAGGTCGGCACTATGCTGACCTTGTGAGAGGTGCCACCCCGTTCGACGTTGTCGATGATCAGGTTGTTTTTCACATATCCGACCTCCGTCTGGATGGAGAAGAACTCATTGATCGGGAATACCGGGCGCAGAGATGCGGCATACCAGGAGTCATGGCCACCCAGCTCGTAGTCGTTGTACTGGTAGGAGAGGGTCGGCAGCAGATGAATATTGGCGCCATACCAGCCACCCCAGAGGAAGAGGCGGTAGGATTGATCGCCTTCCATCACCTTGGACTGGTAGGGTTTATAGCCATCCGCCTTGTCCTGCAGTGTCTTCTGATACAGGGAGCCCTTGCGATACATGGCGGTATTGGTCAGGTTGGCACCCAGCAAGTCCCCTGAACCCAGCCCACGTCCTGCCTGGGCGATGAACTTGGAGAAGCCGCCCGGCATGAAGAAGAAGTCGTCGCGGGAATAGATGACGGTTCCTTCTGCCCCCTTGGTCGCATATTGCTTGTTATCGCCGGTGAACTCGTTGCTGGGCATCTGCTTGAGTGCGATCTCCATGTCCCAGGCACCATAGAGGGCGCTGGTGTGGAGGGTGTGCATGGTGGCTTCAGTGCCATTGGCGCGGTCGGAGTGGCTGGTGTCGTTGCTGTTGATATAGGCAAAGTCCCACTTGCCACCCGCCATCTCCATGGCTTTGATGCCGACGCCGGTTCCCGAGTAGTCCGTGTAGAAATAGTCGGTGGTCCAGATGTAGTTCTCGCGGTCGTAATAGCGCAGGCCGCCCCACATGGTCCCGGTCGGGGTGATGCCACCCAGCTCCACATAGGTTTCTGACACACCGCTTTCGCGAGGCGCGGCACGGGTTTGCAGGCCGTCGGCATCGGACTCCACCTTGAAGTGGATGTTGACCGACTTGTTGCTGCCCAGATCCCACAACTTGTTCAGGCCCGCTTCCCAGCTGTTGTCCAGCTCGGAGCCCAGGCGCCCCATGGTCTTGTCCATCTCATATTCGTACCCCGCCTTGGCGAAGTTGTCCTTGGCGTCAAACATCGAGCCGGCACGAATGTAACCGTGGAAGCCAAAACTCTCGGCGGCATTCGATACTGCGGGCATTGCCAGCCCGCAACATGCCCCGACAAACAAGGCGAGTGACTTCAATTTCATCTTATTGCTCCAATCCGTAGAAAATTATTTTCAATCGATTTCTCGAAGATTCAATGCCTTGTCACTTGATCTGCTGGCAGGGCTGATTGCTGTCAAAGTCTGCCGGGATGGCTGTTTTCAGGGCCACGTTGGTGAAGGCGAAGCGCAGACCGGCCATGGAGTCCCAGGCCCCGCTCAGGTAGAGCGCCTTTTGCACCGAGCCTGTGTTGGCCGCCGGAATGAGAGAGGCGACCGGCAGGATGCAGCGGTACCAGGTGTCGTCATCGGGCACGATGTTGCTGTCCATGGTGAAGAAGGTGCCAAAGTCCGGGCCTGCGGTACCGTCCATGCGGATCTGGATGTTGGGGGAGTCACCGTAGCTGGAGACTTTCAGGTCGAGCAGCATGGCGCCGTCCTGATAGGCGGAGAGATCCCCATTGGCGCTGTCGGTCCCGAGGAAGGCGGCGCCATTGCCTGGCAGGTCCATGGTGATGACCTGGTTTTCATCGGTCAGGGTGCCGCCGAAGCTGGCTGCCGGGTAATCGGCGCTGCGGTCCAAGGCCTGGCTCTTGTCACCGGAGTAGTAGAGCGCGGCATCGGTGGCCACCAGCGCGGGGGCATTGTTGACGCCGGAGCCTGTGTCCGGATTGGTACCAGGATCGATGCCAGGATCGGTACCGGGATCGGTTCCCGGGTCGGTGCCAGGGTCTGTGCCCGGGTCGGTAGCGCCGCCAGGCGCTTCACAGGTGACCGGGTCGACAACGGGCTTGGCCGAGGTGGTGAGCAGGTACTTGATGTTGGTGATTTCGTAGTTGAAGGCTTCTTTGGTGGCCAGGTGGAACGGTGTGCCCACAGTGGCGAGGTTGATGGCCGTGGCACCGGGGAAGGGCTTCATGCAGTTGATGGGCAGCGTGAGCGTTTCCCAGTCACCGGAACCGGTCAGGGCGCTGGCAATGGGCAGGCTGCTGCGGTTGGGATACTCGTTGTCGATGGAGGCATTGAGCACTTCCGGCACCTTGCTCTTGGTCCGCAGCTGGAACTCGATGAAACCGGAGGCGTATTTGCTCAGGTTCAGAGGGGTGGCGGATTTGAGCATGAAGGTGCCATCTCCGTCACCGGCTACCTGCACATCGGCGGTGTCATCGGTACCGGCATTGTTGATGAGCACGGCGCTGATGCTGGTCATGGCGACGGGAGAAGCGGTGACCGGTTGCAAGCTCCAGTTGTCCTTCTCTGACTGGATGCTGGGGGTTGTACCCCCATTGGCACCGACCCCGAACAGGATCAGGGTGCTGTCGCCAGGGGGCGTGGTGCCACCGTTGTCGCCACCGTTATTACCACCGTTGTTGCCACTATTCGAGTCGATATTATCGGCCCCACCACACCCGCCAAGCAGGGCAGCGGCGATCAACGACGCCAAAAGTCCTTTTTTTGATGCATTCATACTGACCACTCCAATCAATGGGAAAAATATCCACCGCGATGAACCGTCAAGACTCAAACAGATGCTATGCAATCGATGCCAAGACAAATCATGCTGGCTTCATTTTCTTGAAATCGATTTCCAATGCAATGCTTATCCCCTGTGATGATCAAAGTTTGTGTTTCAAATCACAGAAAACGTGTCCTGACGACCAGCTGATGGGATGTGCAAGAAAGAGTTATCTTTAAATGAAAAGAGTTTATGGTGTTGTTTTTAATGGTTTATTTTATTTTTTTCTTGAGACTGACGATCAGAGGGAAAGTATCGGAGTAGATCTGCAATGTATCGGAGGTGATTGCGATGTGTCGATTTCTGAGCAACACTTAAATTGACTTCGATTTCATGGTGTATTGCTTGAGAACCAGGCTGTCATCAACCTTGCGGGGCCTCTCCAGCGGTTCAGGCTCCAGGAGTGTCCAGCCTTGACTGGTGATGGCAGACAGCATGCAGTCGATGAGGCCAAGGAAGTCGGTCGTCAGAGCGATGCTGAGGCCGGGTTCCTGCTGGGTCGGCACCGACCCGGGATGGTGCAAGCCCCCTGTGCCAGATAGCAGATCGCCATCTTGGAGAAGACCAAGGATGCACCGGCGACGGAGGGCTGGTCACAAATCCTGGAGAGGCAACCCGCGATAGGGTCGCCCCGCAGCACCGGCCATGAACCACAGGCCCGGCACCATGGCGCGCTCATCCTCTTCGAAGGAACGCAAAATGGTGCCAGGCATGCATTGCATGATCATCGCCTCCCCAGGGCCAGCAAACCCGCACAGCGGTCAGCATGATCGGTGCTGTGCTCGCTGTGCTCGCTGTGCTCGCTGTGCTCGCTGTGCTCGCTGTGCCCGCCAGGCCTGAATGCGCGTCTGGGTGCCGATGACGAAGACAAAAAAGACCGGCACGAAGAAGATGGCCAGCAGGGTGCCGCTGATCATGCCGCCGAACACGCCGGTGCCGATGGCATGCTGGGTCTCCGCGCTGGCGCCGCTGGCAAGCATCAGCGGCACCACGCCAAGGGTGAAGGCGAGCGATGTCATCAGGATGGGGCGCAGACGCAGGCGTGCGGCGGTCACCGCAGCGTCAAGCAGCGAGCGCCCTTCGCCGTGCAACTGGCGGGCAAACTCCACGATGAGGATGGCGTTCTTGGCCGACAGACCGATGATGGTGATCATGCCCACCTTGAAGAAGACGTCGTTGGGCATGCCGCGCAGCATCACCGCCGCCACGGCGCCGAGCAGGCCCAGGGGGACCACCAGCATCACGGAGAGCGGAATGGACCAGCTCTCGTAGAGCGCGGCCAGCACCAGGAAGACCACCAGCGCCGACAGCAGCATCAGCAGGGGGGCTTGCGCCGCCGACTGGCGCTCTTGCAACGACTGTCCCGTCCAGGCCAGGGCGAAGCCTGGCGGCAATTGCGCCACCAGGCGATCCATTTCCGCCATCGCGGCGCCACTGGAAACCCCGGGGGCGGCACTCCCGGAGAGACGCACGGCGGGGAAGCCCTCGAAGCGCATCATCTGTTGCGGCGACTGGCGCCAGGTCGGCGTCACCACCTCCCGCAGGGGCACCATGCCGCCGCTGGCATTGCGCACCCGCAGGCCGAGTACGTCATCGAGCTGCATGCGCGCCGACGCGTCGGCCTGCAGGATGACCTGCTGCATGTGCCCGCCGTTGGGGAAATCGTTGATATAGAGCGATCCCATCGCCGCCGACAGGGTGCTGCTCACGCTGGTGAACGAGAGTCCCATGGCCTCGGCCTTCTGCCGGTTGATCTCGAGGTGAATGCTCTCGCCGGGGGGCAGGCTGTCGGGATAGACATCGCTCACCACTTCGCTTTGGGCCGCCAGTGCCAGCAGTTGCGCCTGGGCGGCCAGCAGCGCGGCCTCCCCCCGGTTGGCCCTGTCTTGCAGGAAGAGCGTGAAACCCGAAGAGGTGCCCAGTTCGTCGATGGCGGGCGGCAGCAGGCTCATCACGGTGCCTTCCTTGCTGTTGGCCATGGCGGCCTGTGCCAGCTCAGCCTCTTCGGCAGCCGTGGCACCATGACGCTGGTCCCAGTCTTTGAGCATGGTGAAGGCCATGGCCGCATTGGGGCCGGCGCCGGAGAAGCTGAAGCCCTGCACCACCAGATTGGTGTCGAGCGCCTCGCGAGAGGCCACATGGGCCTCGAACTCCTTGATGACGGCCAGGGTGCGCTCGCTGGTGGCGCCGGTCGGCAACTGGATGGAGGTCATGAAATAGCCCTGATCCTCGTCCGGCAGGAAAGAGGAGGGCAACTGGGTGGCGGCGATGGCCAGCACGGCGCAGAGGGCGGCGAAGGTAGCCATCATGCGTCCGCTGCGCCCGACCAGCCGGGTGACCCGAACGCTGTAGCCTGTGGTGAGTCGCTCGACCCCCCGGTTGAAGGCACCGAAGAAGCCGCGCTTCTCATGATGACTCGGGCTGACCGGACGCAGCAATGTGGCGCAGAGCGCCGGCGTCAGGGTCAGGGCGAGGAAGGCGGAAATCAGGATCGAGACCGCCATCGACAGGGTGAACTGCTGGTAGATGACCCCCACGGAGCCGCTGCCGAACGCCATGGGGATGAACACCGCCGTGAGCACCAGAGTGATGCCGATCACCGCCCCGGTGATCTCCTTCATGGCCCGCGATGTCGCCTCCCTGGGCGATAGCCCCTGGGTGGCCATCAGGCGCTCGACGTTCTCCACCACCACGATGGCGTCGTCGACGATGATGCCGATGGCCAGCACCATGCCGAACATGGTCAGGGAGTTGATGGAAAAGCCGGCCAGCAGCATCACCGCGAAGGTGCCAAGCAGGGCGATGGGGGCGACGATGGCCGGGATCAGGGTGTAGCGCAGGTTCTGCAGGAAGAGGAACATCACCAGGAACACCAGCACCATGGCTTCCAGCAGGGTGTGGATCACCTTGTCGATGGAGACCTTGACGAAGGGGGCCGAGTCGAACGGGATCGAATAGGCCATGCCCGCCGGCAGTGTGGGGGCGAGCTGAGCGAGACGGGTGCGCACCGCATC